>DBPO01000021.1 GCA_002304915.1 Verrucomicrobia bacterium UBA1418 | reverse complement strand
GGGCGGGGGGCGATGGATTCCGCTGAATCCAGTTGCGATTCTGCGATATTTGGCCTATAACCGAGCCCGTTTTTAGTTAGGAGAGCGCGATGAGAATGTTTTTGGCAGGAAGTCTTTTGCTGGCGGCCGTGATGGGCGCTTGCGCTGCGTCGGAGCAGGTGGTTGTGTTGTCGCCGGCCGGGGATGTGGCGGACGATTTGGTGGCGCGTGTGCAGGCGGTCATGGAAGAGAATCTGGGCGTCGTGGTGCGCGTGGGGCCGGCGGTTGCCTTCGAGCCGGGCGCGTCGCTGGAGGCTATTGGCCGCGCGGCGGCTGAACAGCGGGCGGAGGATGCGTTTGCGGTGCTGGTGTTGGCACGTCCGGACAGCGAGCAGCCGCAGGGGGTTTGTCTGCCGCATGAGTCTTTCGGAATTTTGAATTTGAACCGGCTGGCGGATGACGACCCCAACGGCAAGTTTGAGCGGCGTATTGGGCAGGATGCCCAGCGCATCATGGCGATGCTGGTGGATATGCCGCCTTGTCCGTTCCCGCTGTGCTTGCTGGTGGGCTACGAGAAGACCGATGACCTCGACCACATGAGCGGCAATTTCTGCCCGCCCTGCCAGGACCGTTTCCGTCGTTTGGCGGGCGAGGCGGGGTTGCGCATGGCGCCGGCGGTTGAGGCGGCTGAAGCGGCGGCTGAGGCGGTTGAGGCGGTTGAGCCGGCCGACGCGAACTAGTTGCGGGGGCGGCGATGTTGGACATCAAGTTGATTCGTGAGCAGCCGGAGGTGGTTCGGGCTGCGTTGGAAAAACGCCATTCCGCGATTGCGCTTGAGCCTTTGCTGGCGATGGATGAGCGGCGGCGGGCGGCCATCACGCAGGCGGACCAGCTCAAGCAGGAGCGCAACGAGGTTTCCCGTAAAATCGGCGAGCTGAAAAAGGCCGGGCAGGATACGGCGGAGATTCAGGCGCGCACACGCGAGCTGGGCGAGCAAATCGCGGGGCTGGATGCCGAGGTGCGGCAGATTGAAGAAGAACAGCGGGCGATGGCGCTGGGCATTCCGAACTGTCCGCATGCCAGCACGCCGGTGGGGGCGTCGGCGGCGGATAACGTTGTGGTGCGCGAATGGGGCGAGAAGCGCACGTTTGATTTTGAGCCGAAGGATCACATCGCGCTGGGCGAGTCGCTGGGGCTGTTTGATTTTGCGCGCGCGGCGCGGATGACGGGCGCGGGGTTCCCGCTCTTTACCGGGGCGGGGGCGCGTCTCGAACGCGCGCTGATTCAGTTCATGCTGGATTTGCACACCACGGCTCACGGCTACACCGAAATTTCGCCGCCGTTTGTCGTCAACACCGCGTCCATGACGGGCACGGGGCAACTGCCGAAGATGGCGGAGGATATGTACCATGTGCCCAACGATGGCTTGTGGCTGATTCCCACCGCCGAAGTTCCGGTGACGAACATGCACCGCGATGAAATCATCCGCGCGCCGCTGCCATTGAAATATGTGGCGTACACGCCGTGCTTCCGCCGCGAGGCGGGGGCGGCGGGCAAGGATACGCGCGGGCTGATTCGCGTGCACCAGTTCGACAAGGTGGAGCTGGTGAAATTTGTGCCGCCGGCGACGTCGTATGACGAGCTCGAAGCGCTGGTGCGGGATGCCGAGGCGGTTCTGCAAAAGCTGGAGCAGCCTTATCGCGTGCTGGAGCTTTGTACGGGCGACCTCAGCTTTGCCGCCGCCAAATGCTATGACATCGAGCTGTGGGCACCGGGACACAAGGGCTGGCTGGAAGATTCCTCGTGCAGCAATTTCGAGGATTTTCAGGCGCGCCGCGCGAACATCCGATGGAAGAATCCGGAAGGCAAAACGGAGTTTGTGCATACGCTGAACGGCTCCGGGGTGGCGCTTTCGCGGCTGTATGTGGCGATTCTCGAAAACGGCCAGCAGGCGGATGGCTCCGTTGTTCTGCCGGCCGCGCTGCGCCCGTACATGGGTGGTTTGGAGCGGCTGGTTCCGCAAACCTGAGCGGGCGGGTGATCCCGACCGTCCAAAAGACTATTGCCGCGCGCTGCCCGCGCATGCGGGGGCGTCGCATTTTGGTGGCCGTCAGCGGCGGGGCCGATTCCGTCGCGCTCGCGCATGTTCTGCATCATCTGGGCTACTCGCTGGCGTTTGCGCATCTGAACCACGGCATTCGCGGGCGGGCCGCGGATGGCGATGCTCGCTTTGTGGCCAACCTGGCCCAAAAACTGGGTGTGCCGTTTTATTGCGCCAAGGAGGATGTTCCCGCCGCGGCCAAGGCGAGCGGTGAATCGCTGGAGATGGCCGCGCGCCGCCTGCGCCGACAGTTTCTGCTGAATACCGCGCGACGGCATCGCTTTCGCTATATCGCGGTGGGGCACAACGCCGATGACCAGGCCGAGACGGTGCTGATGCGCATCGTTCGCGGCACATCCGTGGCGGGGCTGGCGGGGATTCCCTACATGGTGGCGCAAGACGGCCTCTTTTTTGTGCGCCCGCTGCGTGATTGCACCCGCGCGCAAATTGTGGCGTACCTGAAGAGAAATCGGCAGCGCTGGCGGTTGGATGCCACCAATGCCGACGACTTTTCGCAGCGTAATCGCGTGCGAAATGAAATTCTGCCGCTGCTGGAAAAGCGGCTGAATCCCGCCGTGCGTCAGGCGCTGCTGCGGCTGGCGGATATTGCCGCCGCGGAAGATGAGGTGATGAGCGAGCTGGCGCGGACGGCGCGGCCGACGGCGCGTGCGCCGCTGGCGATTCGCCGCCGGCAGGCGGTCGCGGAGATGCAACGGGCGGGGGTGCCGCCGGGTCAGCAGGTTTTCCATAGCGTGGAAAAGTTTTTTCCACGGTGTGGAAAAAAAGGCGCGGATTTTCCACGCTATGGAAAAGTTTTTTCGGAATTTTCCACGCTATGGAAAAATAATTTCCACGGTGTGGAAAAAAT
>DBPO01000079.1 GCA_002304915.1 Verrucomicrobia bacterium UBA1418 | reverse complement strand
TGCCGTGATGTTCTTCCGTCAGCCCCCTAATTTGGTTTTATTATCCGCGATTAACTCTGGGGCATTCGCCCTGATGCGTTGCCATACACTCAATGCCTCGCCGCTGTCTTTCCCTTTCGATATGGCCAAGGCCCGCCTGACGCACTTCAGCGCCGCGGGCCATTGTTCCAGGTCACAGAAAGCAGCAGCACGAGATGTTAACAGAGGAACATAGTTCACATGCTCTAGTTTATCGGTTATGGCAATGGCTTCTTCAGAGCGATTGGAAAGGCGCAAAATACTCGAAAGTACAGAAGCGATACCAGCGTCGTCAGGTGCCAGTTGGTTAGCCCTGTAGGCAAGGCGCAAGGCACGCTTCAACTGGCCCTTCGAATCACGTAATGCCGACGCCAGCCGGCACAACTCCCGGGGGCATGTAATGGCGTCGTCGGCTTCATTCACGCTGTCAGCAATCAGACTATTCAATATGTGGATAATTCCACTCGGGGGATGCATGAAATCGCGTTCGCCGTACCAAGTCGTCCCGGTCCAGACGTATCGCTTGCCCTCATACTCCACAATCTGCTTCATGAGCGAATGTGTACTCCCATGTCGAAATGCCTACTGCATCTTATGAATACAAATCCAAAACGACATCCTTCCCTTGCTTAAATCTTTCAAGCTCTTGAAGGGTCATGCTGGGCTTTTTCATTTGGCGTAGTTTTGCCATATAAAATGATTTAGGAGATTCGGGAGGACCACCCAACCCTATCGCCACATATACAGGTATTTTCTCTGTCTTCTCATAGTATTTATAGTTGTCTATCTGTGTTGGTCTTGCCCATGTCACTTGGCCCTCGAAAGGGCGAGATCGGTATTTGCATTCGACAGCAAACCGCTCCTTCGTTGGTATGTATTCCATCACCAGATCAGGCCATTGGCATGAAATCGGACCACCCCAACCTTGAATATATTTATCGCTACGCCACTCAATCAGGCGATACTGTTTATTGTCAAAGCATGTAATCACATATTCTTCAAACGCTGCGCCTTTTTCGGCTGGGGTCTTTGTGCGTACAAAATCCTTTAGAAATCGGAATAGCATCTTCTCTTCTTCCGGAGTTACGATGCCATCCTCTTCGATCTTCTCAATGAGGCGTTTGAGGTCAATTAAGGCGGTGGATTTCACATCCTTGTATTGGCAAAGAAGGTCATAAAGGAGCGCTATTTCTCTATCATCAACTTTTCCGTCGTTAATTATAGCTAAGGCCAGCCCATGCCATAGCGAATCATTTTTCAGGCGAGATTTCATTACACACCCTTGTTCCTAACAGTCATTCACCTAATCTCAAGCTTCCTCCACGCAGTCCGGAAGCAACTGACAGTACCAACATAGATTTGGCCCCAAGGCGGGTCAATCTTTTTAGGGGTCTATTGGCTCAGGCGGCCCATGAGGCGGAGGAGGCCATCGAGGATGGTGATGGGGTGTGGCGGACAGCCGGGGATATACAGGTCAACCGGAATAAGGGAATCAGCGCCGTTGTGTACCTGGCTGTGGCCGGCAAAAGGGCCGCCGGATATGGCACAAGCGCCGACGGCGATGACTAGACGGGGTTCGGGAAGCGCGGCATAGGTTTTTTGCAGGGCAAGGGCCATGTTTTCGGTAACGGGGCCGGTGATGAGGAGTCCGTCGGCGTGGCGCGGAGATGCGACAATTTGGATGCCGAAGCGGCTGAGGTCAAAGACAACGGTGGTGAGGACGTTGATGTCGGCTTCGCAGGCGTTGCAGCCGCCGGCGCTGACTTGTCGGAATTTGAGGGAGCGGCCGAAAAGTCGGCGCATGTTGTCGTCGAGGGCGGCGGCGAGTTGGCGTTCCTGAGAGCCGAGGATTAAATCGTCACGCTTGCGGGCGGCGAGGCTATGCTCGCGGGTGAATTGGATGGCGTTGTGGGGGCAAGCGGCGGCGCATTCGGCGCAGAACAGGCAACGCCCGAGGTCGAGCTGTAGCGTTCCGTCGGAATCGCGCGCGAGGGCGGCGGTGGGACAGGCGGCGATGCAGGCGGAGCAGTCGGAGGCGCATGGGTCCGGCTGGAGACAGGGCGCGTCGAGGAAACGTTCGGGCAGCGCGGGCGGAGCCGCAGGATAGGCCACGGTGCGTTTTTTTTGGCGGAAGCGTTCGCGTAGTACCCGAATCATAGGTCGTGCCCACAGTAGGAAAGGTTGAAGCTCTTGTTGCAGAGGGGGAAGTCGGATATTTCCTGACCGCGCATGGCGATGGCCAGTCCGAGCCAATTGTGAAACGAGGGGTCCACTACTTTATAGTGGGCGAAGCGCCCGGCGGCGTCGGTTGTCACAAGGTGCAGGATTTCGCCGCGCCAGCCTTCCTGAAGGGAAACGACGAAGGAATCGGGCGCGAGCGGGCCGAGTGGGGCGCGGATGGGGCCGTCGGGCAATTGAGCAATTTGCTGGCGGATATAGTCGGCGGAGTGTTGAATTTCGAGCCAGCGCACATAGGCGCGGGCAAACACATCGCCGCTGTCCTGAAGGGCGACGGGGATGGCGGTGGTGGCGTAAGCGCCGGTGGAATAATCGCGGCGCACATCCAGATTGCGGCCGCTGGCGCGGGCGGCGGGACCCACCAAGCCAAGGGTGATGGCGGTTTCCAAGGTTAGCGCGCCGGTGTTTTCAAATCGGGCAAGGACGGAGGGGGTATCCCAGAGGAGATTCACAGCGCCGGCGACATCGCGGAAGGTGGCGTCGAGGCGGCTGCGAAGGGCGTCGAGAATGGCGGAGTCCATATCGTAGGCGACACCGCCGGGGCGGACAAGGCCACGGCCAAACCGATTGCCGCAAAGAAGCGCGGTCATATTGAGAAAATCGCCGCGCAGCCGCCCGCAGTAGGAGGCGGTGGGCAGAAAGCCAATATCGCCGGCAAGCGCGCCGAGGTCGCCGGTGTGATTGGCGAGGCGTTCGAGTTCAAGGGCGATGGCGCGGAGGGCTTGGGCGCGCGGGGGTACGGCGCAACCGGCGAGGGCTTCGAGGGCCTGACAATAGGCGGTGGCGTGGCCGATGGTGGTGTCGCCGGCAAGCGTTTCCATGTGATGGATGGTGCGCGGATGGGGGCCGCCGGGAAGCGCGCGTTCGATGCCGCGATGCTGATAGCCGAGGGCGATTTCCAAGTGCAGAACTTCTTCGCCGTGGCACTGGAAGCGGAAATGGCCGGGCTCGATGACGCCGGCATGGACGGGGCCGACGGCGACTTCGTGGGTTTGCCCGCCGGTAACGCGGAAGAAATCGCCGACGGCGGGCGCGATGGGCGCGGTTGGGTCGCGCTGCCAGGCGTCGCGGCCGGGACGATAGGATGGATGGTAGCGCAACGGTTTGAGCCACGGGTGGCCGGTGGGGACAACGCCCCATTGCTCGGCAATTTCGCGCTCGAAGACGGCGGCTTGCGGACATTCCGCGGCGAGAGAGGGATAGGAATCGCCAACGGGAGCGGCCAGCAAGCGAAGCTCACCGGCAAAATCGCCAGCAATCAGGGCGACCAGATGGAGGGTTTCGTCGTCTTGGGGGATGCCCACAAGGGCGGCGATGCGTTCGCCGTTGGCGACCGCGCCCAGAATAATCTGCCGAAATTCCGGCACGTCGAATACGGGCAGATGCTGCCGGAGCAACGGCTCACCTTGGCGCAAGATGGTGGCAACAGGGCTTATGGCACACCTCCTTTCAGGAGCGTGGCAGCGGCCGCCAGAACGCCGTGCAGACGGGCCGGAATCCACAGGCCGAGCAGAAGCGCCAGACTCAACAGCGCCAGCGGCGGCCAGAATTGCTGCGGCTCTTCACGTACCGGCTTCAGGTTGGCGGGCGCCGGGCCGAGGGCCATGCTTATGAAGGCGCGGGCTAGACCGATGAAGGCGATGGTCAGCGCCAACAGGGCCAGACAGCCGGCCCAGACATGGTTGCCGACGAAGGCGGTGCGCAGGATGATGAATTCGCCGACGAATGTGCCGAAGGGGGGCGAGCCGGCAATGGCTAAAAAGCCGAAGAGCCAGAGCCAGCCACTGACGGGCAGCACGCGGATGGCGCCGTGAATGCGCGGGATGAGCTTGGTGCGATAGACGGCCAGAAAACTGCTCGCGCACAGGAAGAGCGCGGCCTTGACCAGCGAGTGGTTGAGCGCATGCAACAGAGCACCGTAGGTAGCTGCGCCGCCCAGACCCGCGCCAAGGGCCAGCAGACCCATGTGTTCGATGCTGGAATAGGCCAGCAGTCGTTTGAAGTCGGTTTGTCCGACGATGAAGGCGGCGGCGATAAGCATGGATAGAACGCCGAAAAAGATGAGGATGCCGCCGCTGAAATCGCCGAGGCCGGCCGCGACGCAAATGGAATGGGCGCGCAAAATGCCCAGAAATGCGCAATTTAACAGCGCGCCGGAAAGCAGGGCGGAAACGGGCGATGGCGCTTCGCTGTGGGCATCGGGCAGCCAGGTGTGCATGGGCACAAGGCCCATTTTGGTGCCGTAGCCGACCAGCAAAAACACAAAGGCGGCTTTGAGCCAGGGGCCTTGCATCAACGCGCGGCGGGCGACGAGGTCGGACACCACCAGACTGCCCGCGGTGATGTCATCAGCGGCGGAGGCCACCACCAGTAGGAAGTTGCCGATGAGCGCCAAGGCAATGCCGACGGAACAAACCAGTAGATACTTCCAAGTGGCTTCGAGGGAGCGCGGCTGGCGATGAAAATAAATCAGCGGAGCGGTCACCAGCGTCGTGGCTTCGATGGCCACCCACAGCACGCCCAAATGGCGGCTGGCGGCCACCAGCGTCATGGTGGCCAGAAAACCGAGCAGACACGCGCAGAATACGGCTGGCGAGGCATTCACGAAAATGGAGCCGGTGTCGGCTTCGCGCTGGCGGCCGGTTCGATTTTGCTCCAGATAAGGCCCGACGGTAATGGCCACCGCAAAAAACAGGCAACTGCTGATGCCCAGGAAGAAGCGACCGGCGTGGTCCAGCCCCAGCCAGGCGTCGGCGGCGAAGGTGGGGAGTGGCATCAGCCAAGCCCCTGCGGTAAGCAAGAGGTGCAGACCCGCCGTTCCGACCAGCAAACGGCGGCGGCCCTTCGGGGAGGGAGTCAGCAACGTTGCGACCGCCGCCACAATCGGCAATAGAATCAGCAGGCGAATCACGACGCATCCTCCCGCAGGGCCGACAGTTGATCCACATTGATATGGTCAAACTCGCGGTTGATATGGAAAACCATAATGCCCATGACGAAGACCGCCACAAAAATATCCAGCAACACGCCCAGTTCCACCAAGAGCGGCATGGCATCGGTCAACAGGAGACCTAACAGAAAAATACTGTTTTCCAGCACAATGAATCCAAGTACCTGCGTGATGGCCTTGCGGCGCGCCATGATGAGAAACAAGCCGGTCCAGGCAGTGAACAGACCGACCGGCACCACCAGCGACGACGGGACAGGCCAGGGAAAGGGCAGACGCGCCCCCCACACCATGCAAACCACCAGCCCCCCCACCCCAATCAAGAGCGAAGAGGCGTAGCCCACAAGCGGTTCAATCTCGCGGCGCACCTGAATTTCGCGCATGGCGCGAAACAGGAGCGCGGGAAATACAATCCCCTTCAGCAGCGCACTGCCAATTCCCAGCAGAAGCGCGGCTTTCCACGCGCCGCTGGACTGCATCAGCAGCGGCAACGCCCCAAGCACAAACCCCTGAGCCGCCACCATCCGAACGGCATTGTGCAAACGGCTGGCGCCCAGCAGAATCAAATTCAGCAGGATGAGAAGAATGAGAAGGCTGTCAATTCCGCTGGTCATGGTTTCACCGGAACGTCAAAAGCAAAGCCAAGGCGCTGGCGACACTCGCGCCCACTAATAGTTGCGGCACTCGCAGGAGTCGCAAGCGTGCCATGATGGACTCTATCACGCCCGTGAGCACCGCCACGCCCAACAAGCCGACCACGCCCGCGAGCGCGTCCAAGCCCCGCCACCCTGACGCCCCGGGCAAGACCAACCCCACGAGCAATATGCCCAACACCCATAGTTTCATCGCCGCCGCCCATTGGATGAATCCAAAATCCACGGCGCCGTGATCCAGCACCATAACCTCGTGAATCATGGTCAATTCCAGATGCGTGGTGGGATCATCCACGGGAATGCGGCAGTTTTCGGTGAGATACAAAACGAGAAAGGCGCTGGCCAACAACACAAGCAAGGGCAACGAATCGCCCCAAAACGCGGGCGACAAATCGGCGAACATGCCGGATAGCGACGACGCGTTCGTCCAGCGGGCCAGCGCGCCCAGCCCCACCAGCAGCGCGGGCTCCGCAAAAACGGCAAATTGCAACTCGCGGCTGGCTCCCATGCCCTCGAAGCTGGAGCCGGTATCCAACGCCGCCAGCACCGTGAAAAAGCGCCCCAGCACGAGAAGATACGCCAGCAAAATCAGGTCGCCCGGAAACGCCACCGCGGACGGCACGCGCCCCAGCGGCAGAATCAGCAAGACCAGCGAAAGAACCGCCAGATTCACCACCGGCCCGGCGCGAAATACCCACGTGGTGGTGCCACTATACACCGCACCCTTTTGCAGCAATTTGATTAGATCATAGTAGGGTTGCAACAGCGGCGGCCCCTGCCGGCCCGCAAAAAATGCCTTCACGCGATTAATCACCCCCGGCAACAAGGGGGACAGCAAAAGCGCCAGAATCGGATGGAGCCAACCCGCCAGTCTCATGACCACACCATCCAAATCAATAGCGCCGTCAGGGCGGCGACAACATAGAAGACATACCACTGCACACGACCCTGTTGAATCCAGTGCAGGCGACCCAACTGCCGCGCCGCCTTTTCAAAAATGGGGCGATAAAGTTTTTTCTGCGCCCAATCCGGCGTCGTGCTCGAAAACGTGGCCGAAATTGGGAACACATCCTGCGGCAATTGCGCGCGCGTTTCGGGACGGAGAAACAGCGCCGCACCTTTTGTCAGCGGTTGAGCAAAACTGGTCGAGGTATATTGCATGGTCGCGGCAGGCGCGGCATAGCCGCAATCCCAAGTGGGAGACGTGCGCACAGCGGGGGCGCGGGCCATCAGGCGACGGCGCACCACGGCCCAAATGGCTATCACCACCAACAACGCCACAAGCAAGGCAAGCAACGTCAGCGGCAAAAGCGTCCTCACCGGCCATTCCAGAACGCCAACACCCTCAACACCGGCAACACCCATCATTTGAACGACAACCGGCCGCGCAAGAACAACCACCGCCCCCGCCCCCACCCCCAAAAGCAAACAAAGCGCCGCCAGAATATACAACGGCCAACGCAGCCACGCACCCGCTTCGCATGCTTCGCTTGCGGTCTGCGTGCGCGGCTCGCCCAGAAATGCAATGCCGAACAACTGGGCAAAACAAGCGGCCGCCAACCCGCCCGCCAAAGCCAGCGTCACCCAAATGACCACGCCCCACACCGCCGACGCCGGTTGCCCAAAAAGCATCTTAAACGCGCTGACATAAATCAAAAATTCCCCGACAAATCCATTCAACGGCGGCAGTGCGCAAATGGCGGCGGCGCCCACCAAAAAAGCCGCACCCGTTCGAGGCATCCGCTTGAGCAACCCGCCCAATTCATTCAGGACGCGCGTCCCCGTGGCCCGAACCACGGCGCCCGCCCCCATAAAAAGCAAGCTCTTGAAAACGGCGTGATTCCACACATGAAGCAATGCGCCGGTAAAACCAAGCGCCGCCACCAGCGGGGACTGATGATGCAGCCCCAGCATGCCCAGGCCCAAGCCCAGCACAATGATGCCGATGTTTTCCATGCTGGAGTACGCCAGCAGCCGCTTGATGTCCTGTTGAGCCAACGCAAACAGAATCCCCACCAGCGTCGTGACGGCACCCAGGCCCAACAATACCCACGCGCACCAAATCGGGGTTGCGCCAAGCAATAAAACCGCCCGCAAGAAGCCGTAGATGCCGGTTTTAATCATAATCCCCGACATCAAGGCGGAAACCGGACTCGGCGCAGCGGGGTGCGCCTCCGGCAACCAAACATGCAGCGGGAACACGCCAGCTTTGGTGCCAAAACCCGCCAACGCCAACAGAAAAAATCCTCCAGCGGCGCCCGCGGGCGCGCTCATCAAAGAAAAATCCAGCGACCCGTGCCCCCGCCCCAGCAAAGCGAACAGCGCCATCAACAGCGCCACCCCGACATGAGCGGCAATCAGATAGACCCAGCCCGCCCATCGTGTCTCTTCGGCTTCATCCTCATAAATCACTAGAAAAAACGAGGCCACCGACATGATTTCCCAGGCCACCAAAAATAAAAACCCGTTGCGCGCCAGCATCACCAAGGTCATCCCGGCCACCAGCGCATGATAGCCCGGCCAAAAGCGCCCCGGATTGCGATCGTCCCAGGAGCCGAAATAGCCGACCGAATAAATCGCCCCCAGCCCGCCCAGCAAAAACATGGGAATCAGGAAAAAAGCGCTTAGTGAATCCACGCCAATGTGCAACGAACCGTACGGCATCCGCCAAGGCATGGTCCAGACGACATCCGCACGCGCCACGAGAGCCGTCAACGTCACAATCAGCCCCACCAGACACCCAGCGACCGCGGTGCCCATTCCCAAACGCACCGCCGAACGCGACGACATCCGCCCAATCAGCAACGCGCCCAGTCCGCCAAGAACCAGCAAACTGAGCGACCCAAGCAATCCGCCCAATACGAACGAATCACAACGCATCAATAACGCCTCTTCATTCAACATCAATGCTGGCAATGATTTTTGCCGATTTCAAGCAAATAGTGTCTCTCCATGCTGTTCGGGCAGAAGATGTTCGAAAAATCCCCGGAACTATTCCGGCAGACGCCGTAGTAACGCGCGAATCAGCCGGCGAACCGCCATGTGGATGCCGGGCGCTTTGCTGCGACGCGAGCCGGCCACATTCAACACCTCGATTTCCGGGTGCCGCTTCAGCCAGCGCACAACTCGCGCAAGATTCTTCTCCATCGGCCGGGTCATATCCAACGCCAGCCACGGCTTGCAGTGTTGCTTGGCAAAATCAATGGTCAGGAGCGAGCCGCCATCCGGCTTGCCATACACGCAAATCAAGGTGCCGTCGGAGTCTCGGACATTGGCCTCCGTCCGGGGCGGATAATGCCGCGACCTGTGCTGGCGCAAGCGGTAACGCGACGGGATTTTCCCCTTTTCGGATCGTCGCCCTTTCGGCACCCACCCGCCATAAGGGAATCGGGCCATCACACACGCGCTCAACGCCCCCTGATCCGCGCCGGTCTGCCCGCCTGACACAATTTTCCGAACATTCATGGCAGCACTTTCGCCCGAAACAACAACGGCTGTAAATCTCAAACCGCGTTTTAGGCTGGCATCCGCCCCCATTTTTACGCCATAAAGCTGGCCATGAGTAAATCAAAGACGTTGCTGCCACCCACCCGCCCCCTTTACGCGGCCCTGCTAATCATTCTGGCCTTCCTCCTCTGGCTTCTGGCTCTCCCCCATCCCGGTGTGCGCGAAACACGCCTGAAAGCCGTGCTCGTGCCGGAAGCGGACACCCCCCGCCCCGCCGTTCCGGAGACAATCCGAGTGGCCACTTATAATCTGGAGCACTTCACCGATGGCCATCACGATGGCCCCGACCGCACCCCGGCCATCTTCGCGGTTCACGCGCAAGGCGCAGCAGCCATCATCGCCGAGGCCAACCCCGACATCCTGTTTTTGCAGGAAATAGAAAATGGCCGTACGCTGATTTATCTGAACTCGCTGCTCCCCAATCCGTACCCATATATTTATATCTCCCGCCTGCGTCGTTCGTCGGGCCTCAAGGATAAACTGAATATGGCCCTTCTCTCGCGCTTGCATCCACAACGCGTGCGCCAGTTGTCCTTCCATGCCCTGCCCTATCCCGGCCGCCCCTCGCGCGGAGTCATCAGCGCCGAATTTGCTCTGGACGACCTGACCACCCTGTTGAGCTATGGGATGCACCTGAAATCCAACTTTGGCGAAGCGCCGAACAACCGCGCCCAACGCACCATTGCGTTGCATCACACGGCAGCGGACGCTGCCAATGTCGCTCTCCGCAATCAGCCCCGCCAAACCGTCACCCTCATGCTCGGCGATACCAACGTGGACCCGGAAACCGAACAATTCGCGGACGACCCCTCGCTGACCCCGCTGGCCGGCGCGTACCTCGACCTTTGGCTCGGACGCCCACTGGAGGAGCGCACCACCATCCCCACCCGCGAAGCCGGCGAAACCGGCGATCCCCTTCTGGTGTTCCCGCCCGCGGCTTTTGACCGCGTGTTTGCCTCGCGCAACCTCGGCGGCGCCGACGCCTGGCTGGTGCAACCGCCGCAAGTCATTCAAAAAGGCACCGACACCACCAACAACCTCACCCCGCCCGGCGTCAATGGCCATGTCACCGACCACTTTCTCGTCTATGTGGACCTGATCCGCAATCCGGACTACACCCCGCCGCCGCCGGAAAACTCTGAGGTTGCGGCCCCACTGTACCACCCGCTGTCAGAAAAACACCGCGCAAATAAACTTTGAAACACGGCCAGCCGTGCGGTAAAATGTCGGACATGAACGCGCGCTTTGTATTTTTGGCAATCTTCGGTCTGGCGTGGGCCGCTTGCGCCCATGAAATTCAAACGGATTGGGCCTACCACGCCATCGGCAATCATGCCCGTGCCACCGAGACGGTTCCCGGCACAAGCCTCACGTTTCTGGGCAATGGAGCCAACGAGATTGGCGACAACGACACCGTGACGCTCTACGTCCTGACCGCTCACCAGTTCGCCGGCCGCATGGACGAACAAATCCACGTGCGCTGGTGGGATGGCGCGCGCCCCCACTGGATCATGGGCGGCTGGGTGTCCAACATCGTGCTGAACACGGACAACCGCTTCCGCGATTTGCCCGCCGAAGGCGAAGTCAAACTCGACCTTTGGAAAATTGATATTCCCCCGTGGATTACCCAACCCGGCGACAACTTCTATGCCATCCAACTCAAGGGGTGCCTGCAAGATCAGGTGGAAGAACGCTTCCTCTTGAATCGAGCGGGCGGCGACTTCACCCAAACCAATAATCTGGGCCAAATCTGGTCGGCTTCCGAAGAGTTTGATGGTCAGGACTGGACGATTACCATCACGCCATAATTCACGGCGCCACACGCGGACGCCCCGACTGCTCAAAAAACATTTTATGTTGAAAGCCCTATTTGAAAGAAACTCACCCCGTATTTGAACCCAAAAGGCAGGTTGTCATGACTAACACAAAACGAATTAGTGATCAGGTTCTCAAAGGCACGGAACGCGCCCCGCATCGTTCGCTGATGTACGCGCTGGGATTGACCGAAGAAGAAATGAAACGCCCGCTGATCGGTGTGGTTTCGGCGTTTAACGAAATCATCCCCGGCCATATTCACCTCGACAAAATTGCGGAAGCCGCCAAAGCCGGTGTGCGAATGGCGGGCGGCACCCCGTTGCTGGTCCCGGCCATTGGCGTGTGTGACGGCATCGCCATGGGCCACGTGGGCATGAAGTATTCCCTCCCCTCGCGGGAGTTGATTGCCGATTCCGTGGAAACGCTGGCTCTCGCCCATTGCTTCGACGCCATGGTGCTGATTCCCAACTGCGACAAGATTGTGCCGGGCATGCTGATGGCCGCCGCGCGCATCAATATCCCCTCCATTGTCATCAGCGGCGGCCCGATGCTGGGCGGCAATTTCGGCGGACGAAATACCAGCCTGTCCAACATGTTTGAAGCCGTGGGCGCACACAAGGCGAATAAAATGACCGCTCAGGAGTTAGTCGCGTGCGAAAAGAACGCCTGCCCCGGTTGCGGCTCCTGCGCGGGCATGTTCACCGCCAATTCCATGAATTGCCTGAGCGAAGCCATCGGCATGGCCCTGCCCGGCAATGGAACCATTCCCGCCGTGGCTGCGGAACGCACCCGTCTGGCCAAAAAAGCCGGCATGCAAATCATGACACTCCTCAAGAAAAACCTGCGCCCGCGCGACATCCTGACCGCCGAAGCATTCACGAATGCACTGCGCGTGGACATGGCCTTGGGCTGCTCCACCAATAGTGTGCTGCACCTTTGCGCCATCGCCCATGAAGCCGGCGTCCCCATCCCCCTCAAGCGATTCAACGAAATCAGCGCCACCACGCCGAATCTCTGCCGCTTGAGCCCGGCGGGAGCGGACCTCGTGCAAGATTTACATTTGGCCGGGGGCGTGCCAGCCGTCATGAAAGAACTCTCCAAGGCGGGCCTCCTCAACTTGAAACTGCCCACTGCGACCGGCAAAAATGTCGGGCAAAATCTGGCCGGGGTCACCAACCGCAATCCTCAAGTTGTGCGCCCCATTGAAACACCGTTCTCGCCCACCGGCGGACTCGCCGTTCTCTTCGGCAACATCGCGCCCCGAGGCGCCATTGTGAAACGCTCGGCCGTGGCGCCGGAAATGCTGACGGCGAATTGCCGGGCGCGCGTGTTCGATAGCGAAGAATCCGCCATCGAAGCCATTTTCGCTGGCCGCATAAAAAAGGGCGACATGGTCGTCATCCGTTACGAAGGCCCGCGTGGCGGCCCCGGAATGCGCGAAATGCTTTCGCCGACGTCAGCTCTCGCCGGCATGGGACTGGACAAGGAAGTTGCCCTGCTCACGGATGGCCGTTTCAGCGGCGCCACTCGTGGCGCGGCCATCGGCCATGTTTCGCCGGAAGCCGCAGATGGCGGCCCCATCGCGCTCATCAAGGAAGGCGACCGGATTGCTGTGGACATCCCGAAATATAAAATCAATCTGCAGGTGTCCGCCGCCGAGCTTAAACAGCGGGCCAAGAAACTGCGACCGTTTGTGTCCCCGGTCAAAACCGGATGGCTCTCCCGCTATCAGCGCATGGTCAGCTCCGCCGACATGGGCGCGATTCTGCAATAATCCTCCCCATCCCCGGGCCAGCAACGCCTGCGCCAGAATTTGCGGCCGCCGCATCACGTGGCGGCCGCGCCCTTTTCAGCGCGTCGGCCCCCAGTGCGGTCCCAGCGGCCAATAGACAAAAAACGCGGGCCCAACCAGAGCCTCATCGGCAACAGGACCAAAATAGCGGCCGTCCAAGCTGGAATAGGTGTTGTCGCCCAACGGCAGGAAATGTTGCGGCTTCACGGTGATTTTCGCTTGAGAACTGTCCAGCAGCGAGTCGGGGCGCGGAACATAACCCTTGTAACGCGGGTCCTGCAACAGCCGCTCAAACGGCTCTGGCGCCGTCACAGGCACGCCATTCGCCACCAGATGGCGGTCGCGGATTGAAATGGTTTCGCCGGCCAATCCGGCCAGACGCTTGATGTAAAACGTACCCGGACGAATGCCCCAGCGCTCCCTGTCGTGAATGTAATTGGCGTCAAAAACCACGATGTGCCCGCGCTGAGGGCGCGTGAAATGATAGCGCACTTTATTCACAAACAAATGGTCGCCCTGGCGCACGCGCCCCGAAGCGATGACATCTCCCTGTTTCACCCAATCACCGATTTGATGATGGAGATGCATGCTGTGCGCCGGATTAATAAACGGACTGTCGGGCCGCATGGTCAACCGAACGGCATGCATTTCACGGCCGATGCGATACGCATATTGGTCTTCGTGGGTCCCGGCAAATTCCAGTCGGCCGGTGGCCTTGGCTTTAACCTCAACGTAACGCTCGCCAAACAGCGCCAGATTCACCAAATTCAGCGGCGGCCGGTCTTTCCAGGTGCGCCCCGCTTGCGGCGTCACGGTAATTCCGTTCAACGTCGGCTGCATGGAGCCGGTCGGAATCTTAAACGGTTGCACAAAGTAGGTCCGGCAGGCCAGCGCCAGCGAAATGGCCACCACCAAAACTTCCACATTTTCCCGCCATTTGGGAAACGGTCGCGGCGGCATCAGGCGTTCCGCCGCCTCTGCCGCGCGCTCACAGGCCGGCTCCACTTGCTCCCAGTTGCGGGCGCGCCAGGCCTCCAGCAACTCCGCTTCGGCGGCATAAACCGCCGCCACGTCTTCCGGCGGAGCAATATCCGCGCGCATGCGAAGCGCATGGCGAAGGCCCTGCCGCACCAGATGCACCATTTTCTTTAATTTCCGTCGCGCCAAAAAGTTCATGGTCTAATGCTTTGATTTCAGAACCGCGATAAAGGCTTCCTGCGGAATGCCCACCTTGCCAAATTGCTTCATGCGCTTCTTTCCGGCCTTCTGCTTTTCAAGCAGTTTGCGCTTGCGGGTGATGTCGCCGCCATAGCATTTGGCCGTCACATCTTTGCGATAGGCCCGCACGGTGGTTCGCGCGATGATTTTAGCGCCGATGGCCGCCTGAATGGCAATGGCGAATTGCTGCGGCGGAATGATATCCACCAGCACTTCGCAAATTTGCCGCCCCCTCGCCTCCGCCTTGTCGCGGTGAACAATGCAGGAGAAAGCTTCGACCACCTCGCCGTGAACCAGAATGTCCAGCTTGACCAAGTCATCCTCGCGATAGCCGGCCGCTTCGTAATCCATCGAAGCATAGCCGCGCGAAAGACTTTTGAGCCGGTCATGGAAATCAATCAGGATTTCATTCAGCGGCATGGTGCAGGTCAGCATCACCCGCTTGGTATCCAGGCTCTCCGTGCGGTCAATCGTGCCGCGCTTGTCCATCACCAGCTTCATCATGTCGCCAATTTGCTCACCCAGACAAATGAGGAACAGCTTGACGATCGGCTCTTCAATGGCGGCAATTTCGGTTGGCTCCGGCAGGAAAACGGGATTGTCCACTTCCTTGACGGTGCCATCGTTCATCAGCACGCGATAGACAACCCCCGGATACGTCGCAATCATGTCGCAATCGTATTCGCGCCGCAAACGCTCCTGCACAATTTCCATGTGCAACAGGCCCAAAAATCCACACCGGAAACCAAAGCCAAGCGCCACGCTTGATTCAGTCTGATACTGAAACGAGCTGTCGTTCAACGCCAGCTTTTCGAGGGAGTACTTCAGCTTTTCGTAATCGTCGCCGTCAATCGGATACAACCCGGTAAACACCATCGGGTGCATGGCCTTGAAGCCGGGCAGCGGATGCTCTGTCGGATTGCGCGCCGTGGTGACCGTGTCGCCAATTTGAATTTCGGAGGTGGCTTTAATGTTCGCCAGAAAATACCCCACCTGCCCGGCCTGAAGCTGCTCCACCGGCTGAGGCTTCGGCGTGAAGATGCCCACTTCCTGCACTTCGTAGTCTTTGCCGGAGCCCATCAGCCGGATGCGATCGCCGCGCCGGATGGAGCCGTCAAAAATTCGCACATAAATCATGCCGCCGCGAAACGTGTCATACTCCGAGTCAAACACCAGCGCGCGCAAATCATTCGGATATGTGGACTGCGGCGGCGGAATGCGCTCCACCAGAGCTTCCAATACGTCCGCGACTCCCGCGCCCGTCTTCGCGCTGATGGCCAAGCACTCCTCATGGGAAATGGCAAAGATATCTTCAATTTGCCGCCCGACCGTCTCCATGTCGGCCGCCGGCATGTCGGCCTTGTTCAAAACGGGGATAATTTTAATGTGCTGGTTGATGGCCAAAAATGCGTTGGCCACCGTCTGCGCCTCCACCCCCTGGGTTGCATCCACCACCAGCAAGGCGCCCTCGCAAGCCGCCAGACTGCGGCTGACTTCATAGGAAAAATCCACGTGCCCCGGCGTATCAATGAAGTTGAATTCATAGACCTGCCCGTCTTTGGCAGTGTACTTCATCGTGACGGGATGCGCCTTGATGGTAATGCCCCGCTCGCGCTCCAAATCCATGTCATCCAGCAATTGGTCGCGCTGATCCCGCTTGGCCACTGCGCCCGTCAGCTCCAAAAGCCGATCCGACAGCGTTGTCTTGCCGTGGTCAATGTGAGCGATAATGCTGAAATTGCGGATGTGCGACAAATCCGGCGCATGAACAGCCTTCGCCTCCGCACGAGGCATCGCCTCGCGGGCCGTCAATTCTTCGTTTTCTTTGTAAAACTTCATCGGTCAGATTCGTTGAGAGGTTAGGATTTGCGGGCCGATTCTGCCTGCCAGCGCATCGCCGCAATGGCATCGCGCATGTCATCAGCGTGATACAACGACGAGCCGGCCAGCAGCACATTCGCGCCGGCAGCCGCGCAACGCGCCCCCGTATCCGCATTGATTCCCCCGTCCACGGAAATATCCAGCTCCGGCAACCATTCGGCGAGAGCGGCAATCTTCTCCACCCCATGCTCCAGAAACGCCTGCCCGCCAAACCCCGGATGCACCGTCATCACCAACACTTCATCCAGAAGCGCCGCATATCCCCGCAATGCCGTCACGGGGGTCTCCGGGTTCAAGGTCAGGCCCGCGCGCTTGCCAAGCTCGCGAATACTTTTAAGCGTGGCGGCCAAATCACACGGCGACTCCACATGAATCAGCACCGTATCAGCCCCCGCCGCGATAAATTGCGGCGCATACAAATCCGGCCGCATCACCATCAAATGCACACTCAAATACGCATTCGGAACCGCCGCCCGCACCGCGCGCAGGATATCCGGCCCCATCGTCAGATTCGGCACAAAATGGCCATCCATGATGTCCACATGCAAACCATCCGCCCCGGCCTCCATGGCTCGTTGGCAGTCATCAGCCAGATATCCCATCCGGGCGGACAGGATCGAAGGCAAGACTTGGATTGGTTTCACAGACATTGAGACAAGAGTATAAGAGCGGAAGGCCCGTTGAGTCTAGGAGTTTTAGCAACGGCAAGCGCCTTCGCGCCAGCCTCACGTCGGCCCATCGCCGTCACACGCCTTTTCTAAGGCTGGCGAGCCACCCCAGCGCGCCGCCCGTCAACAGGCCGGAAAAGTGCGCCGCATTGGCCGTAGGCCCCAGCACGCCAAAGACTCCCAGCCCCAGAAAAATCATCAAAATCCCGGCCATGGTAGGCGAAACAAACACGCGAAAATCAAAATCCCGGCGGCTGCGAATCCATAAATAGCCGAAAATGCCATACACCACCCCGCTCATGCCGCCGAAATTAGCGCCGCCGGCCACATACTGCGCCATGTTCGAAACCAGCGCCACCAGCAACACCACCCCGGCATAACGCCACGTGCCAATCCGCTCTTCCAGCACCATCCCCAAATCCTGCATCCACAGCAAATTAAACAGCAAATGCCAGAGCGAAAAATGCAAAAAAATCGGCGTCAGCAGTCGCCACACCTGCCCCTGCTCCACCTCCACCAGCGAAATCCCCAAACGCGATGGGTCCAGCACCGTGAAATTGGAGATTTGCAACCAGCGCACCCACGTGGCGTCTTCGCCCAAACGCGTCAAAAGCCCCACCACGATGCAACCGATTAAAAGCGCCGTTGTCAGGCTGGCTCGCCCCAACACGCCGCTCCAGGCACGCACGGGCTCCGCTCGAACAGCTTCGGCCTGCTCCTGCTTTTGCTCCCCTTGCCGGCGGGATTCAGCCGCCGCCGATGCCTGATAAAACTCCTCCGCATCCGGCATGCTGCGAAACCGCGAAAGCAGAGCCCGGCCCTCATCCACTTGATCTTCATCCACCACCCAGATGGTCCAGCCCTTATCCCCGGCCGACTCCACCTCCGCCGCAATCTCACGAATATACAGATAATCCGCGAATACCCGCGCCTGCTCCTCGCTTTCCAATTGTCCAATCGGTCTCATAAAAACTTACGGGAACTTACCCCGCCCACCGTCATCCCGCAATGAAATTACCGTTTTTACGCCTCCCCCGATAACGCGCTGCCCCCGGATGTTCCATCCGCGGGAAAGTATTTTTCCTTCTCCGCCTCGGGAATAAAACTCGCGGCGCAGGCGTCGCGATTGATTTGGGAAAAGTCCTCGGCCGTCAGCCCGTGTAAATCGGCCATCGCGCGATATTCATGATTCAGGTCATAATCAAACACGCCGGGGTCGTCCGCGTTAATGCTCACGCGAATGCCCGCCGCGCGAATGGCGTTAATGGGATATTTCGCCAGCGACTCAATGCAGCGGGTGCGAACATTGCTGGAAGGACACAGCTCCAGCAAAACGCCGCGCTCGGCCACCTCCGCCATCAGCGCCGGATCCCGATAAATTTGCACCCCGTGGCCGATGCGTTCGGCGCCCAGCTCATCCAAAGCGCTGCGGATGGATTGGCTGGACGTCGGAATCAGAGATTCGCCGGCATGCACCGTCAAACGCAGTCCGGCCTCGCGCGCCCGCCGGAACACCCCCGCAAAGGGACCGCTCGGAAAGTTGGCTTCATCATTCGCCAAATCCATCGCCAGGATGGTGTCCCGATTCGCAATAAAGAAATCCGTCACGCGGGAGGCGGTCGGCATGTCCCATTCGCGGCCCAAAATGCCAATCAGTCCCACCGCCAGCGGATACTGCTTTTGAGCGGCATGAATGCCATCCAAAATGGCCGCGTGGATGGCGTCAAAGCTCAATTCAGTTCGCTCCCCCTGAATGAAGATGGGCGAATAGCGCAATTCCAACACCCGCACCCCCTCAGCATACGCATCGGCACAGGCCTCAAAAGCCATTCGGTGGATACGCTCCGGCGAAGACAGCACGCGATGAATCAGGCTGAACTTTTCCAGAAAAACAGCCAACCCGTCCACCGGACGGGCAATCAGAATAAAGTCGCGGAATTGCTCTTCCGTGCTGTCCGCTGGCAACAAGCCATCGGCGACGACCCATTCTTTCATGGTTTCCAAACGAATCGCACCTTCAATATGCCGATGCAATTCCACCTTGAGAATGTTGTTCACTTGCATTTTTTTATTATGAGAGACACCGGCCCCGCCTGTCAAAACTTTCGTTGCCTGTCACGCGGGAAGCGCTTATTCTGTCGCCATGAAACATGCCCACATGCGGAAAGCGGAATTTGATGTTCACTGGCCCGCGCCGCCCCTCCAAGTTGTTCTGGTGCACCCGGAAATTCCGCCCAATACCGGCAACATTGCGCGCCTTTGCGCCGCCACCGGCAGCCGTCTTCATTTAATTGAGCCGCTGGGCTTCAGCATCACCAACCCTCAGCTCCGGCGCGCGGGACTGGATTACTGGGATGCCATTCAGGTGCGCGTCCATGCGTCGTGGGCCGCATTCTTGGAGGCCGTCGCCCCGCCACGGATGTTCTTCTACAGCACCGGCAGCGCGCGACGCTACAACCACGCTTCGCACCACGCCGGCGACACGCTGGTGTTCGGCTGCGAAACGAAAGGCTTGCCCGATGCTTTGTTGGCCGAATATCCCGCCCAAGTCTATGGCATCCCCATCCAGACCCAGCACGTGCGCTCGCTCAACTTGTCCAGCGCCGTCGCGGTCGTCGTGTACGAGGCGCTCCGGCAAATCTCGCCATGACTGGCGCGCTTCAGGCGCGGGCGAAGGCCCGACCTACTCCGCCAACGACCAGTGTTTTTCCATTCCCCACGGGAAATCGTGGCGTTGATAGTTTTGCAGCCGCGCATGGCGTACGCTGAACGCCATGGGGTGCCCGCTCAGAATCCACGGACAATCCTCCAGCAATATCGCTTGCGCGGCCTGCGCGAGACGCTCCCGCTCCGGTGATTCGGGCAACGCAATGAGCTGTTGATACAAGCGATCAAATTCCGCGCTCTGGTAATTGGCGCGGTTGGGTCCCGGCGAAACATTCTGGCTGGCAAAAAGCTGCAAAAAATTCTGTGCGTCCGGATAGTCGCCCAGCCAAGTGAGCGTAAATAGCTGGGCTTGACGACGCTCCAATTTTTGCAAAAAAGCCGGCCAGTGATTATAGCTCAAATCCAGCACCACGCCGACCCGCTCAAAGAAACTGGCCATCAGCTCCGCCGCCTGCCGCGCTTCCTGATTGTCCGCCGTGCCCAGCTCCAACGTTAACTTCAGGCGACGGCCGGTCGCCGGATCCTTGCCACCCGCATACCCCGCTTCCGCCAAGAGTTTTTGGGCGCGCGCCAAATCAAACCCGTATGGCAACGGCTCCACGCAATGCCCCGCCACTCCGGGCGGCACCGGCCCATTGGGCGTCAAAACGCGCCCGTTCTGAAACTCCTGCCAGGCCACGGCATCAAAAGCGCAAGAGAGCGCTTGCCGCAGCTTTTTATTGGCGCCCACGACGGGATCATCCATGTTGAACGCAACATACGTAATCGCCATCTGCGGGGATTGGTCCAAAACAATCCCGCGAGCCGCCAAATCCGGGCGCAATTCTTTTTCGGGGGTAATAATGCTGTCCCATTGCTCGCGGCTCACATCCACTAAATCCAGTTGCCCGGAAAGGAACATCAGCCAGGCCGTCGAAGGATCGCCCACCACCGAAGTCACAATGCGCCGAATCGCAGGCAACGGGCGGCCGGTGGCGACCCATTGGGGATTGACCCGGTATTCATAGCGATAATTTTGCCGCGCAGAAGCGAGAATGTAAGGCCCGGTGCCGACGGGATGATTGGCGAATTGCTCGCCATAATATTCGACGGCCTCGCGGGGAACCACAAATGTGTACGGCATGGCCAACACCCACGGAAGCTGCGGATACGGCTCCGTCAGGCGAATTTCCAACTCGTGCGTTCCGATGGCGCGCAAGCCGGCAATGGGCAAATCGTAATCCGTTGGCTCCTCACCCAAACTGGCGGCCCGAAAATCATCAAGCCCCTCAATTTTTCCGCGCAAGGTCCAAAAACCGCTCGACCCCACTTGGGTGTCAGCAATCCGCATAATGGAATACACCACATCCGCCGCAACCAGCTCGCGCCCCTTGCCACCGCTGGCGGTAAAACAGCGGTCATCAACAAAATATATCCCCCGGCGCAACTCAAAGCGCCACGTCAGACCATCTTCCGAAACCGTCGGCATGGCGGCCGCCAGCAACGGTTCAAGACGATACGGGCGCTCCTTATGCGCATACTGCAACAGCCCCTCGTACAGGCGGCCCGTGGCGCGCACGGTGGGTTCATCCAGCGCATGCGCCGGGTCAAAGCCGCGAATCCGGCTGGTCGTAAGGCGCAAGGCAGGCTCGTCATTCTCCACGGCTGACCGGCCACAGCCGCCCCCCAGCAATAACCCAATCAAACCAAACAAAATCCCCGCGCAGACACTGCGCGGGGATGAAATCATCATGACCAAACTCATTCGCCAGCGGGTTCAGCTTCCGCCTCGACAACCGGCGCGGCAGAATCAGCAACCGGCTCTTCCGGCGCGGGCGCAGGCGCGGGTTGCGGCTCCAGATTCACAGGAGCCTCCACCGGCGTGAGCTGGCCGCTTTCATCCATTTGCAGGGTGACCGGTTCCGAAGGCGCCACCATAGGCGCGGGAACTTCCTCCGGCATCATGGGCGCTTGCATCGGAGCCGGGGCAGCCGTCGGTGCCGGAGCAACCGGCGCCGCCGGAGCCATCGGAACCTGCCGATCCGCCTTGTCCATCACAGAACCGGACGCCCCCTCGCCGGTGCGCGAAAACAGAACGGCCAACACCATCGTCGTGACCATGAATACAGTGGCCAACGTGATGGTCAGGCGCGTCAGGACGTTGCCCGCCCGGCTGCCGAACAGGCTTTCGCCCATGCCGCTGCCAAACGCCATCCCCAGCCCTTGGTCTTTCGACTTTTGCGCCAGAATGACAACCACCAGCAAAAAGGCGGAAACAACTTCAATGACTAACAGAATACTTATCAGAATGGACATGGATTTTGCTCCTAGTGATCAACCCAGCGCACGTTTTAGACTGCGGCACGCACAATGTCAATGAACGACTTGGCATCCAGCGCCGCGCCGCCAATCAAACCGCCATCAATATCCGGCATGCTGAACAGCTCTTTGGCATTGGACGGCTTGACGCTTCCGCCATATTGAATGCGAACGCCTTGTGCAACCGTCGCGTCATAGGCTTTGGTCAGAATCTGGCGAATCAGCGCGTGAACCTCCTGCGCCTGATCGCTGGTGGCCGTTTTGCCGGTGCCAATGGCCCAAACAGGCTCATAGGCAATCACGGAATCCAGCAATTCCTTCGCGGAAAGGCCCGCCAAACTGCCCTGCACTTGCGTAGTGATGACTTCTTCCACCTTGCCCGCTTCGCGCTCTTGCAGCGTTTCGCCCACGCACACAATGGGATGCAGGCTGGAGGCCAACGCGGCTTGCGTCTTGCGATTCACGATGGCATCGGTTTCGCCAAAATACTGCCGCCGCTCGCTGTGGCCCAAAATCACATAGTGGCAATACAGTTCCCGGAGCATCCCCGCGCTGATTTCGCCCGTGTAAGCCCCGTTCTTGGCCCAGTGCATATTTTGCGCGCCGAGATCCAAATGGGTGTCATGAACCAGCTCACTGACCGTGGCCAAAGCGGTAAAAGGCGGGCACAACACAACTTCCACATCGCGGAAATTGGCCAAATCCTCCTTCAACGCATTAACCAGCGCCGTGGCTTCCGCCGTGGTCATGTTCATCTTCCAATTGCCCGCAACAATCTTCTTACGCATGTCTGCTCCCTTTGTTAATAAAAATCACCTGTGCCATTTGGCCTTCTCTTCTAGCACGCGGAGAACCGTTATCCCAGTTCCTATTTATCCGTCAGCGCGGCCACCCCCGGCAGCACCTTGCCTTCGAGGAACTCCAAACTCGCGCCGCCGCCGGTGCTAATGTGCGTCATTTTAGCGGCCAAGCCGCTTTGATTGACCGCGCTCACGCTGTCCCCGCCACCGATGATGCTAATGGCGCCGCTGTCCGCCACCGCTTGGCAAATGCCCAACGTGCCGGCCGCAAATGGCTTCATCTCGAAGCACCCCATCGGGCCATTCCACACAACCGTCTTTGCCTCATGAATGGCCGCGGTATAGGCTGCCACCGTTTGAGGGCCAATATCCAATGCCATCCAACCCTCTGGAATGTCATTGCCGACCACCTGGGTCGCCGCCGCCGCATCAAACTTGTCCGCGGCAACGTTGTCCACGGGAAGCAACAGGGTTTTGCCATTGGCTTTCGCCTTGGCCAGCATCTCGCGGGCATAATCCAACTGATCCATTTCGCAAAGCGACTTGCCGACATCGTGCCCCTGCGCCTTCAAGAACGTATAGGCCATTCCGCCGCCGATAATCAGCGTATCCACCTTGTCGAGCAGATTGTTCACCACGGCCAGCTTATCACTGACTTTCGCGCCGCCCAAAATCGCGACAAAGGGCCGTTCCGGATTGTTCACCGCATTGCCCAAGTATTTGATTTCTTTTTCCAGAAGAAAACCGGCGACACTCACGCCAATATATTGGCAGACCACCGCCGTGGAGGCATGTGCACGGTGCGCCGACCCAAAAGCGTCATTCACGAACACATCGCCATAAGACGCGAGCTTCTGGGCCATGCGCTTTTGCTTCTCTTTCAGCTCTGCCTTCTTGGCCTTGTACTCCTCATCGGTCATCTCATCCGTCTTCTTGACCTTGGCTTCTTCCTCTTTGTAGAACCGGGTGTTCTCCAACAGCAAAACGTCGCCGGGCTTCAACGCCGCAACTTGTTCATCTGCCGCCAGACAATCCGGCGCAAACGCCACCGGACGGCCCAAAACCTTGGCCAGATGCGCCGCCACCGGCTGAAGACTGAAAGCGACCTCATAGCCCTTGCCCTTGGGACGGCCCAAGTGACTCATCAACGTCAGGCTGGCCCCTTGCTCAAGAATATAGCGGATGGAAGGCAGCGCGGCCTGAATGCGCGTGTCATCGCTGATGACACCCTCTTGGAGCGGGACGTTAAAATCCACGCGCATAAGAATTCGTTTCCCGGCCAATTCGACATCGCGCAAGCTCTTCTTATTCATGAGGGACCACTCTTTTCTTTCTTTGCTGTTTACAAAACATTCCGCCAGCGCAAAGCCCTGGCGGAATGTTCATTCATGCCGTTCGTTTACTTGGAAGCCATGACGCGGACCATTTCCAACATCTTGTTGGAATAGGCCCACTCATTGTCATACCAGCTCACAACCTTGACGAAGGTCGGGTCCAACTGAATGCCGGCGCCCGCGTCAAACACGCTCGTCAGGGTTTCACCGATAAAGTCCGTGCTGACCACTTTCTCTTCGGTGTAGCCAAGAACGCCCTTGAGTTCGCCTTCGCTGGCGGCCTTCATCGCGGCCTTGATTTCATCATAGGTGCAAGGGGTCTTCAAAACAACCGTCAGGTCCACCACCGAGACATTGCTCGTCGGAATGCGGAACGCCATGCCGGTCAGCTTCTTGTTCAGTTCAGGAATGACTTTCCCGACGGCCTTGGCCGCGCCCGTGCTGCTCGGAATAATGTTTTCCAGAATCCCGCGGCCGCCGCGCCAATCCTTCTTGGAAGGACCATCCACCGTCTTTTGCGTCGCCGTGGCGGCATGAACCGTGGTCATCAGGCCTTTTTCAATCCCGAACTTGTCGTTCAACACCTTGGCAACCGGGGCCAGACAGTTGGTCGTGCAACTGGCGTTGGAAATAATCGTCTCGCCGTTGTAAATCTTGTGATTCACGCCAAACACAAACATGGGCGTGTCGTCCTTCGACGGCGCGCTCAGCAACACCTTCTTGGCGCCCGCCTTGATGTGAGCTTCGGCCGTATCCTTGGTCAGGAACAACCCCGTGCATTCCACCACCACATCCGCGCCCACTTCGTTCCACTTGAGGGCCGCCGGGTCTTTCTCCGCCGTCAGGCGAATCTTCTGACCATTGACGATCAGCGTCGAGCCGTCCACCTCAATCGTGCCCTGGAAGCGCCCATGAACGCTGTCAAACTTGAGCATGTACGCCAGATAGTCCGGGTCCAGCAAATCGTTGATCCCAACCACCTCAATGTCCTTGAAATTTTCCAGCGCCGCACGGAACACCATGCGTCCGATGCGCCCGAACCCGTTAATACCAACTTTAATTGCCATAATCCGTAATCTCCATGTGTTTACAGTGAAAAACCCGTCGGCGGCCTACGCGCCCGCAATGCGGCGGAATTGCGCGGTACCATACCCCCCCTCCCCCCGCCCCGTCAATGCTAGAAATGCACTTTTTCTCAAAAGAAAAACGGTTGACCTGCGGAGAGGAGCGGCTACGTTTTGGCGCTCCGCCCCACATATTCCTCACGCAACGGCGCGCCCGATAAACCATCCACACTCCCCAAGCGTAATGCGCGACGGCATTGCTCACCCGGAGGCATTCGCCGTTGCCAGCCCAACCAGCGCGCCAGCCCCTTGGCCAGCCGTTTCCACGTCGGCTCCGGCGGTAATGGCGGAATCGCCTCCTGCCATCCCCGATGAATAAAAAGACGCTCCGTTGAATATTGGCTCAAATATAGCAATCTCAGCATATACGGAAGCCGAATACGAAAAGCAGGAACGACATGAGTGAAGCGAAGGCTTCTGGAGAGTCCAGTGGCAAAACCCTGCTCGACGACATGTATGCCCATATCTAAATCCCCACCGCCCAAAACCAAACTGCCCGTGCGGTCGAAAGCAAGCGCAGTTGGATCCTGCTTGATACTTTCAGCGTAGCTCGACGCCAAACTTTTCCGAATGGCCAAACCGGCGCCGATTGGCCTGGCAGGGCTATGCTTGCTCTGAATCCGGGCATATTGAAGGCTATGGCCAAACTCACGAGGGTACATATCCAAATGATAGGAGCGAAGAGTTTTATTCATCCATGCAGGCGGTTCTTCTTCATATTCAGCGCGGCCATACCCGCCGACACAGCCCAGAAAAGAATGGGCACAGAAAATCTGAAACACTTCCTCTAAATAGGCGGAAGCCAAAAGACAATCATCATCCACAAAAACAAGATATTCCCCCCGGGACTCATCAATGCCACGTAAGCGTGCATGAGTAAGCCCCAACCGCTCCTCACGCACACAGCGAGCTTTCGGATGCCATGTGATATCCACACGGCCACTCAGGGGCGGCTCGGAACAATTATCAATGACTATGCATTCCCAACGGTCCTTGGACATCGTTTGCTGATCCAGCGCCGTGAAAACCCTTTGCAAGCGCTCTAGATCAGGATTATGTGTGCATATAAGTACGGATATATCCATTGCATAACCTCAACCGCAGAATCCATCATTGCTTGAACAAAGTCAAGGAACGCCCACCCGCTCAAGCCCCAATCCATTTTATTGAGCCACGGGTTGCGCGATGGCGCGAGCGATTCGGATGAGCGCAACGGATTCACGAATGTTGCAGGCGAGCAGGCGGCGAACTTCATCCACGGCATCCACACGAGCCGTGGCCTCGGCAAAGCTCAAGCCGCTGGCTTGGGCGGCGATGGCTTCGGCGTCATCGGGAAAATATACGGGTGCAAGGCCCGAATCCACCACTTGCGCCAGAACATCGCGCTGCCACAATTGAATGGTGCGCAAAATTTCTTCGCGCATTTCGATGACGCGAGAGGCCACGCGCCCAACAACCAAATTTGTCGTGGATTTGGCCAATTCGGCCTCGCTCCCCCGCGAGCGAGCGAGGTTTTCCTCGCGCTCGGTTTCTTCGGCGGTGGCAATATCCTCAAGCTCCCGCAGGGGAACGGTTAATTGATCGGCCCACGCAACCATTTCGCAAGCGCGACGCGGTGGCGGCGTGCGCAACAATTCCATGACGGCATCCAGCCAGGGAGCCTCGTTCGTTTGCCCGTCATCAAGAATATCCACATACTGCGTTCGAGAGCGAATCGTCGGCAACAGCGCGGAGGGGGTATCGGTGACGAGCAAAATCAAGCTATGCGGGGGCGGCTCCTCAAGCATTTTTAGCAACGAGTTTTGCGCATTGGGATTCATGCGGTCGGCAAACAGAATCACCGCCGTCTTCCAGCCGCCGGAATACGAGGTCAGCCCCATGGATTCGAGAAGCGCCCGGATGAGGTCAACTCTGATTTGGCGGGATTTGCTTTCCGGTTCCACCCAGTGAATATCGGGATGCTGACGGAAACGCTCGGGCTGCTCATCCATGCCGTAAAGCGCCTGCAAAAGCCCGTTGACCAATTCCGTGCCAGCGGCGCGGGGATGGCCGGCAATCACAAGGCCATGTGGCAGGCGACCAACAGCCGCCGCCCGCCGCAAGTTTTCCAACGCTTGCTCAATCTTCGGCGAAGAAGGCATCCTGCACCAGCTCCCAAATATCAGCGGCAATCGGCTCCGCCAAACGCATGGCATCCACCTTGCGAAAGCGTTCGGGAAAACGTCGCGCCAATTCCAAGTAGCCCTGGCGCACGCGCTCGTGGAATTCCAAGGCCTCGCTTTCGATTCGATCATACTTGATTTTCTGACCAGCCTGCCGCTTGGCGCACCGTTGCAAACCGAGGCTCACGTTGACATCCAGCAGAATGGTCATATCGGGCACAGCCGTGCCGATGGCAAATTGGTTGATGGTTTCCATCAGTTCGACGGGAAAACCGCGGCCAAACCCCTGATAGGCCGTGGTGGAGTCCGCAAACCTGTCGCATATGACCCACGCGCCGCGATCCAACGCCGGCTGAATAACTTGGCGGACGAGTTGCGCGCGGCTGGCTTCAAACAAAAGGACTTCGCTTTCCGCACACGGGTCTTCACCAGCGGCGTTATACTGAAGAATGCCTCGAATCGCCTCGCCCAGCTTGGTGCCGCCGGGTTCGCGGGCATAAATGACCTCAATTCCCTTGGCCTCCAACTTGGCGATTAGCATGGTGGCCTGAGTGCTCTTGCCCGCGCCTTCCGGTCCTTCAAACGTAATCAATCGTCCACGCGCCATATCAAACTCTCCATATATAAATGAAAATCATGCAGGACTGACCACCTGCCCCTTCGGGGTATCCTTGACCAGCCAGCCTTGAGCAGCCATGGCCGCGCGCAACGCATCGGATTGCGCCCAATCCTTGGCCGCACGGGCGGCCTGACGTTGCTCCAGCAACGCTTGAATCTCCGGCGGAACAGTAGCGGCCGGCTTTTCCAACACGCCCAACGCCGTGTCCCACTTGCGAAAGAGCGCCAGCAGTGCGGCCGCTTCGGCATCCGTCAACTTCTTGGCATCGAGGGCGGAATTGCCCTCGCGAATGGTATCAAACAGCGTGGCCAGCGCCGCGGAGACATTCAAATCGTCATCCATCGCGGCTTCAAAGCGCTGAGCGGCCTGCTGAGCCCAAACGGGTAAATCTCCAGCCGCCACATCGCCAGCGGCGGCCTTGCACCGTTCCGTAAACTCGTCAATGCGACGCAACGACACGCGGGCGGCATCCAGCGAAGCCATAGTAAAATTCAACGCTGCGCGATAATGGGTGGCGATGAGTTCATAGCGCACCTCGCGTCCGGTATAACCCTTGGCGAGCACATCCCGCAGCGTATAGAAATTCCCACGCGACTTGGACATTTTTTGGCCATCCACCATGAGGTGCGCGCAATGAATCCAAAACGCGGCCAGTGGTTGGCCATTGGCGGCTTCGCTTTGGGCAATTTCATCTTCGTGATGCGGAAAAATGTTGTCTACACCGCCGGTGTGAATGTCGAAACTGGCACCGAGATATTTTTGGCTCATGGCCGAGCATTCGATATGCCAGCCGGGACGTCCGCGCCCCCAGGGCGAATCCCAGGCCACGTCTCCATCCTTTTCATCCCACGCCTTCCAAAGAGCGAAATCAGCGACATTTTCCTTATCGTATTCATCGGAGTGGATGCGTACGCCGCTCCGCATGCCCGCGCGGTCCAGACGGGCCAGCTTTCCATAGCTGGGCCAGCTATCAATGCTGAAATAAACGGATCCGTCTTCGGATTGATATGCGTGGCCGCCCTCCATCAGGCGGGAAATCAGTTCAATCATTTCCGGAATATGATCCGTGGCCGCCGGATAATACTCAGCCGGTTCGATATTCAAAGCGCGCAGATCCTCAAAAAAAGCCTTTTTGAAAGGCGCGGTGAAATCCGCCAAGGAAACGCCGGCTTCGCGCGAACCGTGGATGGTTTTGTCATCCACATCCGTCAGGTTCATCACCTGCGTGACGCGCCAGCCCTTGAATTGAAGCCAACGGCGCAGCAAATCTTCAAAGACATAGGCCCGGAAGTTGCCAATGTGGGCAATGTTGTACACGGTTGGCCCGCAGGTGTACATGCGGACATGGCCCGGTTCCAGCGAGGTGAACTCCTGAACCGAGCGCGTCAGGGTGTTGTAAATGCGAAAGCTCATTCCGACTCATTCTTCTTCTTCGTGCGGCGACGCGGCGCTTTTTCGGCCACCGGGACCGGCTCCGCTGCGCCACCGGGACTTTGAAATTCCAACTTATCCTTGCCCGCATGGACTTCAACAATTTCGCCGTTGAGAATTTGCCCGCGCAAAATTTCCTCGGCCATCGGGTTTTCCAGCCAGCGCTCCACAGCCCGGCGCAATTGGCGCGCGCCGTAGATGGAGTCATAGCCCTTGACCATCAGAAATTCGTAGGCCGACGGCTGGACGGCAATCATAATATCGCGCGCCTTCAGGCGGGCGGCAACCTTGCCAACTTCAATTTCCAAAATTGTGCGCACGTCTTCTTTTTGGAGTTGCCGGAAGACAATGATTTCATCCACGCGATTGAGCAATTCCGGGCGGAAATTCTGTTTGGCGGCTTCGAGCATTTGCTCGCGCAACTTGGCGTAATCCGCATCGCCCGTATGCCCGCCAAAGCCCAGGCCGGCGCCGCGTCGGGTCAGCTCCGCGCCAATGTTGGAGGTCATTATGATAATGGTATTGCGAAAATCCACCGCCCGTCCCAGCCCATCCGTCAGACGGCCTTCTTCCAGAATTTGCAGCATCATGTGCATGACATCGGGGTGCGCTTTTTCGATTTCATCGAACAGCACCACCGAGTAGGGACGGCGGCGCACGCGCTCGGTCAGTTGGCCGCCTTCTTCATAGCCCACATATCCCGGCGGCGAGCCGACCAGTCGCGAGGCATTGAATTTTTCCATGTATTCCGACATGTCAATCTGGATGAGCGCGTCCGGGCTGTTGAACATGAATTCCGCCAGAGATTTGGCCAGCAGCGTTTTGCCGACGCCGGTCGGCCCCAGCAAGATAAAGGAGCCAATCGGGCGACGGGGGTCCTTCAAGTCCGCCCGCGAACGACGCAACGCCTTGGAAATGGAAGCCAGCGCATCGGCCTGACCAATGACGGTTTTAGCCAGCACGCTCTCCATTTCCAGCAATTTCGCGGTTTCTTTTTGCTCCATTTTTTCGAGCGGGATGCCGGTCCATTTGGACACAATCAACCGCACATCCTCTTCATGAACTTCGACAATTTTTTCGTTGTGTTGCTTGCGCCACTCCGCCAGCTCTTGTTCGAGGGTGGCGCGGGCCTCACGTTCCGCGTCGCGGAGCTTGGCGGCTTCCTCGAAGCGCTCCTCACGGATGGCCTCGTTGCGCTGGTCTTGAAGGCTCGCGATTTCTTTTTCACGCTCTTTCAGAGAGGGCGGACGAGTCATGGCGCTGATGCGCGCACGCGCGCCAGCTTCGTCAATGACGTCAATCGCCTTGTCGGGCAGAAAGCGATCCTGCAAATAGCGTGAGGAAAGCTGTACGGCCGCCACCAGTGTGTCATCGCTATACTTGACATGGTGGTGAGCCTCATAGCGTCCGCGCAGGCCCTTCAGAATTTCGATGGTCTCCTCCTGTGAGGGCTCGCGCACCAAAACGCTCTGGAAACGCCGTTCCAGCGCAGCATCCTTCTCAATAAACTTGCGATATTCATTCAAGGTAGTGGCGCCAACAACCTGCAACTCGCCGCGCGACAGAGCCGGCTTGAGGATATTCGCCGCATCCATCGCCCCCTCCGCCCCACCCGCGCCGACCAAGCTGTGCAGCTCATCCACAAACAAAATGACGTTTTTCACGCGGCGGATTTCATCCATCACCGCCTTGATGCGCTCTTCGAACTGGCCGCGATATTTGGTGCCGGCCACCATGAGCGCCAAATCCAGCGAAATCACACGCTTGCCGTAGAGCAATTCGGGAACTTCGCCGTTGACGATGGCTTGCGCCAGCCCTTCCGCAATGGCGGTTTTACCAACACCCGCTTCGCCGAGCAGCGCCGGATTATTCTTGGTGCGACGGCAAAGAATGCGGATGACGCGCTCAATTTCGTCCTGACGGCCCACCACGGGGTCCAGCGCACCTTTTTGCGCCAGAGCCGTCAAGTCCCGGCCAAACGCGGTCAGCGCCGGAGTTTTGGGTTCACGCTGCCCGCCCGGTTCGTCGGCCGGCCCCATGCCGGGCGCGGGAGTTGGCCCGGAAGGTTCCGCCCCCGGCTCATAGTTGGGATTCATCTCTTTGAGAATGGCTTCGCGGATTTGATCCGCGTTCACATTCAGGTTGCCCAGAACGCGCGCGGCCATGCCTTCGCCCTCGCGCAGCAGGCCCAACAGGAGATGTTCGGTGCCGATATAATCCACGTTCATCGCGCGCGCTTCCGTGCCGGCCAGAGCAATGACCTTCTTGACGCGCGGCGTATAGGGCACATTGCCCACGGTTTTCATGTCGGAACCCACGCCAACAGCCTTTTCCACCTCCATGCGGACGGTCTCCAGGTCCAGCCCGGCTTGGCGCAGAATGTTAACCGCCACGCCTTCACCAAGGGCAATCAGCCCCAGTAGCAGATGCTCGGTGCCGATATACCCGTGATTGAAGCGATCGGCTTCCTTGCGGGACAACTTCAATACTTCTTGTGCTCGTGGTGTAAAATTATTCATGTCGTTGTTCTCTTTGCCATTCGTTTCGTCCGGCGTCCACCCAATTCGGCGCGCAGACGGTCCGCGCGGACTTTGTCGCGGGCCGCGCCATCCAGCGCCCGCCCTGCCCAGGCCTGCAAATGCGCGGGTTGCACCTCCAGCAGAAGGCGATCCACCGTAGCCATGGGAATTCTGCGCTTCAAGCCCAGCGCAATGCCCAGACGCAGCTCGGAAAGTCGCTCCAGCGCCTCTCGCGCGGTCATCAGGCGCGCGGCCTTCAACAGGCCTTCCGCCCGCGCTGTCAAATCAGCCATCTGCAGGCGACGCTCCTTTTTCAGGCGTTCACGCGCGTTGCGCTCATGTTCGGCAACTTCCTTCACAATTTCCGTCAAGTCAGCCACAATACGCTCTTCCGGCACCCCCAAGGTCAGTTGGTTGGAAATCTGAAACATATGGCCGATGGCGGCGGTGCCCTCTCCCCAGCGACCTCGCACCGCCAAGCCAATTTTATTCAAGCCATTGATAATCGGCTCCATTTCGGACATCAGCACCAAGCCAGGCAGATGCATCAGAACGCTGGCACGCATGCCGGTGCCGACATTCGTCGGGCAACTTGTCAAATAGCCAAGCACGGGCGAAAAGGCATAATCCAAATGCCGTTCGAGCACATCATCGAGCGCATCGGCGTCTGCCCAGGCCTCCTGCAAGGCCAGTCCGGGGCGCAAGGCTTGAATGCGCACGTGGTCCTCTTCGTTCACCATAACCGCCTGCGTCGAGGTCAAATTGCGACACACTGCGGTTTCCGGACTGCCCGCGAGCAGATTGCGACTAATCAAATGGCTCTCAAAAAGCTGCTGGCGCGCCAGCAGCGTGCTCGAGGACAACGCATCCTGACAGGGCAACACATCGCGGGCCGCCTCCATAACCAAGCGGCGTACTTCAGCCCGAACCGGCGCGGACGCGCGGTCCGGAAACGGAAGCCCGCGCAAATTGCGAGCCAACCGCACCCGGCTGCTCAGCGTGACCCCAAAGGCCGACTGATAGGCCGCCTCGGCCGTATCCAAAACATTTGTGCGCGGAATCATGGCGAGGGCGCCTCCATCTGCAGTGCGCGAATCTGATCGCGCAACGCGGCCGCTTGCTCATAGTTTTCGCTGGCAATCGCCTTATCCAGCTCCCGCCGCAAACGGGCGGATTCCACTGATGTTTTCAGGTGCGCGGATGCCCGGCGAGGCACTTTGCCCGCATGTTGATCATTATGCTGGAGCGAAATCACCACCGGCAGGATTTCTGCGGAAAACACGTCATAGCATTGATGGCACCCCAAACGGCCTTTTTTCAGGATTTCCGTACGAGTGGCTCCACAGCCCGGACAGGCAGCAGACGAGTCCGGGGGCGCATCCGACGGCTTGGGTTGCACCTGAGCCAGTTTTTCCTTCAAATTCTTCAGCATATCGCCCAAATCAAGCGGCGTGGCGTGAACATCAATCCCCTTGCTGATGGCACAGCTCTCGCAGAGGTGGCATTTTGTCACCTCGCCATTCACCACCTGGGTCAGATGCAGAGTGGCTTCCTTCTGTTGACAGTTCTCGCAAAGCATCAGCTACGTACAATAACACCCTTCCGGGCCGCTTTCCAATCGCAAACGGAAACGCGTACCCCCCGCCCGCGAAAATCATTTATATTTTGCATCTTTTCAGGTATTCTTTGACTCATGAAGTGGAAAGAAGCCATCCGCGCCTTCTGGTTGCCGGTCAAAGCCAGTTTTGATTTGACCGCTTCGGAGCGCCGTTTTGTGCTGGGCCTTCTGCTCCTTTTCAGTCTAGGACTTGGCGCGCGCTGGCTTCATCAGCGCAAGCCCCCTCAAACCACCCCCGCCCCAACCATTCAGGAGAAACAACCATGAGTGACTGCGTATTTTGTAAAATCATCGCCGGCGAACTGCCGTCTTGGAAGGTATATGAAACGGACACCGTGCTGGCCTTCATGGATATCGGCCCGGTGGTGAAGGGCCACACGCTGGTTATTCCCAAGGCGCATCACGAAAATGTGACCACCCTCCCGGATGACCAGTTGGCGGCCGTTATGGTCGTGGCGCGCAAGATTGCCCGTGCGCAACTGGAAGGGCTCGGCGCGGAAGGCGTCAATCTGCACCAAGCCAATGGAGCCGCGGCGGGCCAGGTGGTGCCGCATTTTCATGTTCATGTGATTCCGCGCTTCAAAAGCGACGGCCATCACTGGAACTGGACGGCGCAATCGTACGCCGACCCGACGGAAGCGGCCGCCCTCGCCGCGCGCATCCAAGCCGCGCTCCCCTCCTGACGCGAATCATGGATTTGCCGCCGTTTGAACAAGCCGTGGCGCGTATTTGCGCCCAAAACCGCCGCTACGCGCCGGAGGCATACCTGTTTCTTCACGCCGGCCTGATGCGCACGCTCAAGCAAACGGAGGAACGCGAAAAAAAGGCGCGGCACATCACCGGTGCGGAACTGGCAAACGGATTGCGCGAACACGCACTGGCCGAATTCGGCCCGCTGGCCATGACCGTGCTGGGGCACTGGGGCATCACGCGCACGCGCGACTTCGGCGAAATTGTCTATGCCCTGCTGGCCGCCGGGCTGCTGGGCAAGACGGACGAAGACAAAATTGAAGACTTCGATGACGTGTACGATTTTGAAGAAGCCTTGCGCGCGCCCTTCCGCCCCAAGCCGCCGCGCAAGAGCGCGCGCCGACTTGTTAAAAAAACGTAAGCGTGTCCCCGCCCACTCGCAAGAAGCGATTACTCGTCTTCTTCCGGCAAAAAAGCCTCGTAGGCATCCGTGTCGAGCAGATTTTCCAGCCCACTCGGATCGTCCGGCTTCATCTTGAAAAGCCAGCCACGCCCAAAGGGATCCTGATTCACCAGTTCCGGCTGTTCCAGCAACGCTTCATTGATAGCTACAATTTTGCCGGCCGCCGGCGCAAAAATGGAATTGGCGGACTTGACGGATTCCACCACGGCGATTTCATCATCGGCATCCACATGCTCATCCAGTTCGGGTAATTCCACGAATGTCAAATCGCCCATTTGCTCTTGCGCGTAATCGGTGATGCCGACCACCCACAAGTCGCCCTCATCGCGCACCCAGCAATGGTTCGCCGTAAAACGCAAATCACTCGAAATCATAGTTTCCTCCAGCCATACGAATGCACGCTTTTAACTTCCACCCTATGCTGGGTGCAAGCCTCTTTTTTATTATTTTCATGCGGGGCTGCGTGGCACGCGCCCCCGAGAGCCCGCATTACCCGCTCAACGTGCCGATAATCGAAACCAGCGGCAGGAACAGAGCGACGACGATGGTGCCCACCACAACCGCCAGAAAAATAATCAAGAGCGGCTCAATAATGGAGGTCAGCGCAGCCACGGCATTATCCACGTCATCGTCATAGGAATCGGCAATTTTCATCAACATGTCCGGCAGGGCGCCGGTTTCTTCGCCCACTTCCACCATGCTGACGACCATCGGCGGGAACACCTTGGAGGCGGCAATCGGCGGCGCCATGTTTTCACCCTCCTTGACGGCATCGTGAATGGTCGCCACGGCATTGCCGATGACTTCGTTGCCTATCGTTTCCTTAACAATGTTCAAGGCTTGCAACACCGGCACGCCCGCGGACATCAAGGTGCCGAGAGTACGAGTAAAACGCGAAATGGACGTTTTGCTGATCAGCGTGCCAAACACAGGCGCATTCAATTTGAATTTATCCAAGCCATAGGCCCCCCATTTGGTTTTGGCCAGTAGCTTGATAATGATCACCAACGCCACAATGACAATGGCGACAACCGGGAAGCGGTGCACCATGGTGTCACTGGCGTCCATGACAAATTGAGTCAGCATGGGCATGCCCTTGCTGCCCATCAGGTCCGCAAAAATATCCGCGAATCTGGGCACGATGGCCGTCATCAGGAATATCAAAATGACCAAAGCCATCACCAACACCACGATGGGATACGTCATGGCGCTCTTGACCTTGCCCTTGATTTTCTCGGCCTTTTCCTGGAACTCCGCCAGACGCGCAAGCACAACATCCAACACGCCGCCGAGCTCACCCGCCTTGACCATGTTCACGAACAAACGGTCAAAAACCTTGGGGTGCGCCGCCAAGGCCTCGGCGAAGGTGCTGCCGGACTCAATGCTCTCCGCCATTTGAATGACGGCATCGCGCAAAGCCGGGTTCTTTTCCTGTCGTTGCAGCACGCGCAACGCGCGCATCAACGGCAAGCCCGCATTGACCAGCGTGGACATTTGGCGCGTGAAGGCGGTGAGTTGCTTGGGCTTCACCCGACCCTGAAGAAACTTCGGCAGGCGGATTTCCATGCTAAGTGCGCCGCCCTTGGCAGCCGCCCGCTTGGCGGGCTTGCCGCCGCCCCCGGACAACTCCTCGACCTTGGTGGGAAAATATTGCTTTTCGCGAATCCGCGAAATGGCCACCGTCTGGTTTTCCGCCTCAATTTCGCCGTGAACTTCCTTGCCCTTGGAATCCAGTGCCGTAAATTTAAACCGCGCCATGAGTTGTCTCCCTTAGGTGTACTTCAATACTTCTTCGACCGTCGTATAGCCATCCAAAATACAACGGATGCCGTCTTCCCGCAGCGTCCGCATGCCCAGCTCAACCGCCTTGTCGCGAATGACCAGCGTAGGCTTGCGCTGGTTAATCAAATCGCGGATGGGGTCCTTGATGCGCAGATATTCGTAGATGCCGCGCCGCCCCTTGTAGCCGGTTTGGTTGCAATAGGAGCAGCCGGCGCCATAGAAAAACGGGCGACCGCCCACCTGCTGCTCGGTCAGGCCCAACTGTTGCAGGATGTCCGGCGTCGGCTGATATTCCGTTTTGCAGTTCGTGCAAATGGTTCGCACCAAGCGTTGTCCCAAAATGCCCTCCAGCGTGGAAGCAATCAGGAAAGGCTCCACCCCCATGTCAATCAGTCGCGTAATCGCGCCAGCGGCATCATTGGTATGCAACGTACTGAAGACCAAGTGCCCCGTCAGCGACGCCTGAATCGCGATTTCGGACGTGTCCAGATCACGAATTTCACCGACCATGATAATGTCCGGGTCTTGACGCAGGAAGGCGCGCAGAACCTTTGAAAAAGTTACGCCGATGGCTTCGTGAATCGGCACTTGCACAATGCCCTCAATGTCATATTCCACCGGCTCTTCAGCCGTGAGCAATTTATTTTCAATGGTATTCAACCGCCGCAACGCGGAATACAAAGTGGTGGTTTTCCCGGAACCGGTCGGCCCGGTCACCACAATAATGCCGTTGGGCTTGTCAATGTCATCGCAGAAATCCTGATACACATCGTCCGGCATACCGATGTTTTCGAGGTCCAACGAGACAACACTGCGGTCGAGTACGCGAAGCACAACACTTTCGCCAAATTGGGTAGGTAGCGTGGAAACACGGAAGTCAATCATGCGCCCGGCCACCGGCAGTTGAATGCGTCCGTCTTGCGGAATGCGCCGTTCCGCGATGTTCAAGCCGGAAATCACCTTCAAGCGCGAGGTAACGGGCAAGGCCAAGTGACGCGGCGGCGGAGCCATTTCATAAAGCGCGCCATCCACCCGGTAGCGAATTTTGAATTCATCCTCAAACGGCTCGAAGTGAATGTCGCTGGCCCGATCTTGAACGGCCATATACAGCACAAGATTCACAAAGCGAACCACCGGGCGTGAGCTGGCCGCCGCTTCCAGAGAGGCCAGATCTTCCATTTTGGCGCCGCTTTCCAGCAGGTCCCCCGCCCCTTCCAACTCGCTTTCCAGCGAAGACAGCATGTCCTTCATGCTTTCGTCTTCGGTGCCATAATAGCGCGTAATGGCGTTGGTAATTGCGCTTTCCGACGCCACCGCAATCAAGACATCCTTCGACAAGACAAAACGGATTTCGTCCAAGGTTTCCGGGCTGATGATATCCGCCGCCGCAACCGTTACGGAATGGGCATCGGCCTCAACCGGCATGATGGAATACATGCGGGCCACACTGCCGGGAACGGCCTGCAACGTTTCGACAGGCACACTCATATGCTCCAGGTCCACCCGTTCCGCGCCCTGTACGCGGGCAATTAAATCCAGCCCCTGCTCTTCGGTAATCAACCCTAGTTCCTGAGCCAGCACACGAACCGGTTTCCCGGAACGTTCGCGCTCATCCATCAGTTCGAGGGCCTGTGATTCTTCAACCAGCCCGCTCCGAACCAGTTCTTCCAAAAAAATGTCATTATATTCGACCATTGCCTTTGCCCTGCCTATGGCTGTACCGCCTTGATTTGCTGCATCATTTCTTCCGTGTCCTGCGCCTTGGTCACCAAATCCTCATACGAAATCTTGCCGGCCCGCCACAGTTCCAGCAAATGGCTGTCGAGTGTCTGCATGCCCCACTTCGCGCCGGTTTGCAGGTCCGAGGTAATCCGGAACGTCTTGTTGTCGCGAATCAGCGCGCGAATGGAAGGCGTGGCAATCATAATTTCGAATGCCGCGATGCGCCCGGGGACATCCTTGCGCGGCAGCAGAATCTGAGAAATAACCGCCACAATGCTGGTGGACAACTGTGTGCGCACCTGTTCCTGCTGGTTGGTCGGGAAGGCATCCACGATTCGATCCACAGTGCGCGCCGCGCCGGTGGTGTGCAGCGTGGCAAACACCAAGTGGCCCGTTTCCGCCGCGGTGATGGCGGCTTCCATGGTTTCCAAGTCGCGCATTTCACCCACCAGAATGACATCGGGGTCCTGACGCAACGCGCGGCGCAGAGCCTCTTTGAACGTGGGCACATCCACCCCGATTTCCCGCTGCGTCACCACGGACTTTTGATGAGTGTGATAGTATTCCACCGGGTCTTCAATCGTGATGATATGGCAGTCGCGCTCCTGATTAATGATATTGAGCATGCTCGCCAGCGTCGTGGTTTTGCCGGAGCCGGTCGGCCCCGTCACCAAAATCAACCCGCGCGGCTTGAACAGCAGGTCACGGGTCTGCGGCGGCAGGCCAATCTCCTCCAGCGTCAGCATCTTCGAGGGAATCTGGCGCAGCACAATGCCGACATGCCCCTTTTGGCGGAAAATACTCACGCGGAATCGCGCCATTTCGCCAAAGCCGAAGCCGAAGTCTGAACCGCCCTGCTCATCCAAGAGCTTAATGTGGTGCTCCGGCGCAAAACTGTGGAGCAGGCGCTCCGTATCCTCGGGCCTCAGCGGTTCGGCATCCAGTGGCGCCAGAGAGCCATGAATACGCATAATCGGCGGCAATCCAACAGCCAAGTGCAGGTCGGACGCCCCCTCTTGGACGGCCAATTCCAACAGGTCATCCATCTGAATTTCGCTGGCGCGCAAAGTACTCATCAGTCTGCATCTCCCATAGTCACGCGGAGGACTTCTTCCAAAGTCGTAAGCCCCGCAACCACCTTGCGCAGGCCATCTTCGCGCAGCGTCCGCATGCCCAACTCTCTTGCGCGTGCGCGCAGCTCCGCCGCCCCGACCTTTTCAAAAATCAGGTGGCGCACCTGGTCATCAATCTGGAAAATCTCATAAATGCCCATTCGCCCGCGATAACCGGTGAAGGTGCAATCCGGGCAGCCCTTGCCATGGAACAATTGCGCCTGAGCCAAGTGCTTGGCCGCCGGCCCCAGCAGACGCAACTCGCTCTCCTTGGGCTCGTAAGGCTCCTTGCATTTGTCGCAAATTTTACGCACCAGACGTTGCGCCATGATTGCGCGCGTCGAAGACGCCACCAAGAAAGGTTTGACGCCAATATCAATCAAGCGCGTCACGGCGCTGGGCGCGTCGTTGGTGTGCAGGGTGCTGAACACCAAGTGACCGGTCAGCGAGGCATTCACCGCAATTTCGGCGGTTTCCAAGTCGCGGATTTCACCAATCATGATGATGTTGGGCGCCTGACGCAGAATGGACCGCAGAGCGGCGGCAAAAGTCATGCCGATTTCCGCCCGCACCTGCACCTGATTAATCCCGCTCATCTGGTATTCCACCGGGTCTTCCACCGTGATGATTTTGCGGTCCGGCTTGTTGATGGTGTTCAAGCAGGCGTACAGGGTGGTGGTTTTGCCGGAGCCGGTCGGCCCGGTCACCAAAATGATGCCGTCGGAAAGGCCAATCAGTCGTTCAAAAACCTGTTGGTCATCGGCAAAGAACCCCAACTGCGGCAATCCGAGGGCGATGCCGGCCTTGTCCAAAATACGCATGACGATGCTTTCGCCGTGGTTCGTCGGGATGGACGACACGCGCAAGTCAAGGTCGCGGCCCATCACATTGATTTGGATGCGCCCATCTTGAGGAACGCGCTTTTCCGCGATGCTCATATTGGCCATGATTTTCACACGGCTGAGAATAGCCGACTGCAGGCGCTTGGGCGGGCTGTCCACTTCGTGCAGCACCCCGTCAATGCGATAGCGCACACGGAACTTTTTCGCCATCGGCTCCAGGTGAATATCGCTCGCCCGGCTGCGGAACGCTTCCATGATAATCAGGCTAACCAGCTTGATGATGGGCGCATCCGACTCCGAAACATCGGCATCTGCCACCAATTGCTGTTGGACTTCCTCCGGCAACGCCAGCGTCCCTTCGGTGATTTCCTGCAACATGCCTTCGACGGCGCCCGTGGCGCGGCCATAGTAGTTGGCGATGGCCTTTTCCACTTCCTCGGGCAGCGCCACCACGCCTTCCACGTTCGTCTTCAGCACATAGCGCAGGCCGTCAAGCGTATCCACATCCAGCGGATCGCCCATGGCCACCGTCAACACGTTGTCGTTCTTGAAAACCGGAATGACCTTGTAGCGCTGGGCAACATCCGCCGGCACCATGTCGCGAACCTCGGTGGGGATTTCCATGCCCTGCAGGCTAATCATTTCCATCCCGAACTGCGCGGCCAGCGTCTTCAGCATGTCCGTCTTCGAAACCCCCGTTTCGCGCGCCAGAACCTCCATGATGGCTTCATCCTCGGCAACGGCTGTCTGACGGGCCGTGACGGCCTGCTCCCGCGTAATCAGCCCAACGTTCTCAAGGATTTCCAGAATATAGTCGTCGTTCGAGGTCAAGTGAAAGCTCCTTCAGCAATTTGGCACGCTACAGGATATGGCCTGATTTCTTGTCGTGTCCGGCATGATGGCTTGTAAAGTACCCCTGCCAGCCGCTTGAAAGCAAGCCTCTATTTGGTCGGCAAACCCGCAACCGCTTGGTATTCAGCAGGTTGGCCGGTCGGCGCGGCGGGCGACGCTACACACCAAGAGCTTCCGCCACCACACGCCCCGCCGGCGCCACATGTTGCGGCCCGGCCAATGCGCGTTCCACCGCATCCAGACCCGCCAACTGCGTCGCGCGCTCAGGCGTATTCCCCAGCAGCCGCTCCACCGCGTCGGCCATCTTTTCGGGTTGCGCATCGCCCTGAATGAATTCAGGACACAACTCACGCCCCGCAATCAGGTTCACAATGCCGAGAAAGCGCACCCGAATCAGCATACGCCCCAGCCAATAGGTAGGCCACGCCGCGCGATAAACAACAATATGGGGGCACTTCAGCAAAGCCGTCTCCATCGTGGCCGTGCCGGAGCAAACCATCGCCGCGCGCGCCTGTCGCACTACGTCGCGCATCCGCCCCTCCATCACGCCCACCGCCGCTCGTTCATCCGCTGGCAATGCGGCCAGTTGTGCCTCAATCTGCGTCTTGATTTCCGACCCGGCGGCCGGAATCATAAAGGCCGTTTGCGGATTGCGCCGCCGCAGCTCGCGCGCCGCCGCCAGCATCGGCGGCAGCACGCGCTTGATTTCCTGCCGCCGACTGCCCGGTAAAATCGCCACCCGCCGCGCGCCGGGCGGCCAAGCCAGTTCCGGCGATGGCGACGCCAGCGTATCCGCCACGGAAGCCACCAGCGGATGCCCCGTGAATATCGTCTTCAGACCGGTCCCCGCGAACACCTCCACCTCAAACGGAAAGATGACCATCAACAAATCAATCAACTTCGCCATCTTGCCAATCCGGCTGCGGTGCCAGGCCCACACCTGCGGGCTGATGTAATAATAAACGGGAATTCCGTGCCTCTTCGCCGCCGCCGCCAGGCGCAAATTGAAGCCGGGATAATCCACCAGCAAAAGCGCATCCGGTCGTTCCTCGACCAGCAGACGGCTCATCTGCCGGAACACGCGGCGAAAGAAGCTGATGCGCGCCAGGACTTCCGCCAATCCCAGAACGGCCATATCCTTCACATCCACCACCGTCCTCACGCCCTCGCGCCGCATCGCCTCGCCGCCAATGCCAAAGCACTCCACATCCCCCCGCGCCTCGCGCAGCTCACGCACCAGCCCCGCCGCATGCTGATCGCCGGACATCTCGCCGGCCACAATCATCAATTTTTTCATGCGTGGCCCCGCATCAGGATGGTCCGCGCCGAATGCTTTGGTGAATCGCCACCGCCAATTTCAGCGCCTCCGCGGCATGTTCACCGCTCACCACCGGCTCCGACCGATTGCGCACGCAGTCCACAAACGCCCGCAACTCCAGCGCCAGCGGCTCCCCCTTGTGAATCGGAATTTCCTTTTGCTCAATCCCCAGCCGTTTCTTGCGCAAAATTTTTCCGGTTTGCTCCTGATAATCCAGCGACACATACGCATCCGGCAAAAACATGCGGATTTTACGCTGTTTTTCCATGCTGATGCGGCTGGCGGTCACGTTGGCAATACAGCCATTTTCAAATTGCAGGCGCACGTTGGCGATGTCTTCGCTCTTGCTCAAAATAGGCACGCCCACCGCCCGAATATCCTTCACCTGCGATTGCACCAAATGCAAAATTATTTCCAAATCGTGAATCATCAAATCCAGAATCACGCTCACTTCGGTTCCCCGCGGCAACAACCCGAAACGCGGCGGCGGATACGGCGCAATCCGCAACGCCTCCACATACAGCGGCTTTTGCTTCGCGGGATTCACCACGGACAACACCGGGTTGAATCGCTCCACATGCCCCACCTGAAGAATCACGCCATGCTTTTGCGCCAAATCCACCAGTTCCTCGGCTTCTTTCGTAGTGGCCGCAATCGGTTTTTCCACCAGCACATGCCGCCCCTGCTCAATCACGGCGCCCGCCACCACCCGATGTTTGTCCGTCGGCACCACGATATTCAACGCATCGGTCGCCGCGGCCAATTCCTTCACCGATTTGAAAACTTTTGTGTGATAGCGTTCTGCAATTTCCTTGGCGCGCCGCCGGTCGGAATCGTACACCCCCACCAACTCCACATCCGGCATTTCCGAATAAATTCGCGCATGCCACTGGCCCAGGCTGCCCACGCCGACCACGCCGGTGCGAATGGGTTTAACGGTTGTTTTCATTGTCTTTCTGCTCCGCCGATTCCCCGGCCAACTGCGCCACATCAAACCCGGTGAAGGCGATATTCAGCCGGTCCGCTTCCGCAATCAGCTTTTCCCGTTCCAGCAAAATCGTCCGCCCGGCCTCAACCGCCAGACACGAAATTTTTGCCTTTCGTAAAATTCGAAACGTTTGCATCCCGATAACAGGAATATCAAACCGCATGTCGTGGCCGAGTTTCGCCACCTTGACCACCACCGCGCCGGGCCCGCCCAGCCGCCCCGCGCGCAAAATGGTTTCATCCGTCCCCTCGAAGCCCTCCACCGCCAGAATGGTGCCCTCCTTCACCACCACCGTTTGCCCGATTTCCAGCCCGCTGGTCGTCTTGGCCACCTTCGCGCCCAAACGAATATCCGCCAGCTCGCGTTCATCGGGCGCGCGCCGGCTCATCAGCGCCGCCGGCGGCATTTCCGTCTCCATAAACCGATACGCCGGCAACAGTTTCGCGCCAACCGTCTGCAGCTCACTGATGACGGCCCCAAAAATCGTATGCGCGTTTCGCTGCTTCAGGGTTTTCATAATCTGCAGCGCGCGGCTGTCCAGCCGCAAGCTGAACAGGCGCGTCGGCTTGATTTGGCCCGCCATCACCAGATGGACAATCCCCCGCGACTGCACCGCATCCAGCAACGCGCTTATTCGCCCCAAACGCAGCCAGACCACCTCGTCCGCATACTTGCTGATAATCCGTTCCGTTTCGCCCTTGAAGGCAAACGCAACAATTCGCCGCACTCCCTGCGCCCGTGCGGAGCGCGCCAGTTGCCAGGGATACGACCCCAAACCGGCGATAATGCCGAGAGTCTCGGGGATTTCAACGTCCAAGGGCTCGTTGTTGGACACTGGCTCTGCCATGTCCCGCGCGCGAATCTTTTACTTGCCCAGCGCGTTAGACACGGCAAACACCAAATCCTGGCCGTGCAAATCGCGCGCCAGCACCACGCCGTTCGGGTCCAGCAGATAGCTCGTGGTGGCGCCAAAAATGCCCAGCGGCCGCGTCAGCGCGGGCGCTCCGGCCACCACGGGCCACGACAGACCCAAGGCATCCAGACCCGCCGCATTCGGCTCCAGGCAAATGCTGACCACTTCAAAGCCGGAATCATAGTAGCGGTTGCGCAAGTCCCGAACCACCGGCAGATTCTCTTCCCAGACCTTCCAGCCGCGCGCGAAGAAATCCACCAGCACCACCTTGCCGCGCAAACTCGACAGCGTAAAAGTGTTGCCATAAATGTCGGTCAATGTCGCATCGGGAAAAACGACGCCCGGCGCGCTCTTGGCGCGCACCACCGCCTTTTCCATGATGGTTTCCGGCAGCGAATCACCACCCGTCGCGCGCGGACGCGCCACCAGCAACGGATCGCCGGGCTGCGTCATGCCCGACCAGGAATACGGCTTGGGATTGTAGTATTTGCTCGCTTTATACGCGGCCAGCACGGCCTCGACGGCCGCGGCATCACCCGCCTCCGCCTGAACTTCGGCCTCCTTCACATACAACTGGGAAGCATCCACATCCTTCATCTTGGCCACTTGCTTGCGCGCCGCCTGCAGGGTCTGCACGGCTTCGGGGTGCCGCCGGCGCATATCGCTCAACACCATCGCCTTGATGACCGCCGCCTTCACGATGGCATTGCCATCCTTGCGCTCCGCCGCGTCGCTCACCAGCGCCTGAATGCTGTCATCAATCTCCGCCCATTCCTTGGCGGAATAATAGCCATGCCCCATGCTTTGCAACTTGCTCAGCACCGCGTTGTATTTGCTGTCAAACGACTGCGCATCCTGCGCCCCCGCCACGCCGGCCAGCACGGCCATCATCAAAACGCCAATCAAGAATTTCCGCATCATTGCTACCTCCAAAAATTTCATCTCATTGTGCCGCATCCAGCGGGAAAGACAATTCTTTTTGCATCGCCCGACCGTTCAGCCCGACCATTTCCTATCGCCGCCGCCGGGCAGAGCCGCCGCGACCGCCGCGCAGCGGCCCGCCCCGTCGCGGTC
>DBPO01000039.1 GCA_002304915.1 Verrucomicrobia bacterium UBA1418 | reverse complement strand
CGCCCCGGAACCACACCCACCCCCGCCGCCATCCATCTGCCGCCCCCCTGGCCCGAAAAACTGCTGGCCGACCTGCGCAACGGCAACCCGCTGGAGGTTTCCTCCCGCGCCATTCGCTCAAAAATCGCCGCCGGCGAACCCGTCAAGCTTGTCCCCGCGCCCGTCCTGCGCTACATTCAGGAGCACAACCTATACCGATGAACACGAAAAAATCCCCCGCAAAAAAGAAAGCCGCCCCGCGCAAGCCCGCAACCCCCAAAGCTGCCGCGAAAAAAACGGCCACCCCAAAAAAGTCTGCGCCCAAGAAAGTTGCGCCTAAAAAGGCTGCACCTAAAAAAGCCGCGCCCAAAAAACGCGCGGCCATCCCCGCCGACCCCCTCCGCGCGCGCATCGCCCAAATCCGCGCCATTCTGGACTCCAAGAAAGGCGAAAACATTGTCGCCCTCAATGTCTCCAAGTTATCCAGCGTAACCGATTACATGATTCTCTGCACCGGCCACAACCCGCCACACCTGCGCGCGCTCGCCGACGAAGTGACCAAACAACTGCGCCTCGAAACGCCTCCCATCGCCGCGCACCGCCGCGCCGGCTCCGTCGAAAGCGAATGGATCGTGCTCGACTATCTCGATTTCGTCGTCCACATCTTCACCCCCACCACGCGCGAATACTACGCCCTCGAGCGCCTCTGGAAAGATGCGCCGCCCGCGAAATAACGCCAACAGCGCCCGCCCCGCGCAAACCGCCCCATGAACACCGTGGGAATCGTTTATCGTTCAGACGATTCCGCCAACGCGCGCAGCGTGGCGGCGTAGCCGGCCTCAATCGCCTCCGGCGCGCGCTGAAAGTCCAGCGTCCCGATATTGCCGACATCCGGCTCCACCAAAATATCCGGCGGCTCCGCCATCCGCCGCGCAAACGCAATTTGCGTTTCCGCGATGCGCACCGTCCGCAGAACAACTTCCGCCATGCTCGGCCGGGAGGACAACGTCGCAACGGAATCCCGCAGGTCGCGCACCTTGCGCTCGATGTGCGTCCGGAATTTTTCCATGACGTGAAACGCGCTGGCCTCCTCATCGCCGCCCTTTTCATCGGGCAACGCCGGCGCGGGCAAATTGCGAGCCGCGGCTTTTTGTTTCACCGGCGGCGATTGGTTCGGCGGTTCGACGCCGGGAGTGACATCCACGCCAATCACCGTTCGCGCGCCCATGTCACGCGCCACATTCACCGGCACCGGATTCACCAGCCCGCCATCCACCAGCAAACGCGAACCGATTTTAACCGGCGAAAACAATCCGGGGATGGAAATACTCGCGCGGATGGCCTGCATCAAATGACCGGATGAAAGCACCACTTCCGTGCCGTCGCCCAAATCCGTAGCCACCGCCCGAAACGGAAGCGCCAGCTCATTAAAATCCTTCACGCCCAGCATTTTTTGCGTTTCAATCAGCAAGCGGCGGCCATCGGTCAAACCGGAGCGCGACAGGGAAATTTCCCAGAAGAAATTCCGCAGCAGCCGCCAATCCAGATTGTTCGCCAGCTCCAGCAGCCGATCCTCGCGCCGAGCCGCCGCAAACGCGCCGACGACCGACCCCATGCTGGTGCCGGCGATATATTCCACCGTGATATTTTTTTCGCGCAACGCCCGCAACACCCCCAAATGCGCCCAGCCGCGCGCGCCGCCGCTGCCCAGCGCCAGCCCCACTCGCTTGCGTCGCGACCAGTTCATGCGCCCCGCCCGCCCTACTCCAAAAACGTCAGCGCCGCCGCGCCAATCACGCCCGCGTCGTTGCCCAATTCCGCGCGCTTAATCACCACGCGCGAGGCGAAATGCTCGCTGAGCCGCTCATTCAAATGCCGCCGCAGCGGATTAAACAAAACCGGCCCCGCCGCCGAAACGCCGCCGCCAATGATGAACGCCTGCGGTTGCAACAAATACGCCACGGACGCCATCATCGTGGCGAGGCAATCGGCCACAAAATCAAAAATCTCCAACGCCAACGCGTCGCCCGCTTCGGCGGCTTCCGCAATCACCTTGGGGGTGACGGCATCGCGCTGGCCGCCCGCGCGCTCCAGAATCGAGCTGGCGCGCCCCTCATCCAGCGCCTGCAAGGCGCGCGCGACAATTTGCCGATTCCCCACATATTGCTCAACCCCGCCGCGTCCCATGGGCGCGGACACGCCGTTCATATCAATCGAAACATGCCCGATTTCGCCCGCCATGGAATAGGCTCCGCGATACAAATTATTATTGATGAGCAACCCGCCGCCCACACCCGTCCCCAGCGTGAGAAACACCGCGTGCTGATACGCCTGCCCCGCGCCGTAGGTGCATTCGCCCAGCGCCATCGCATTCACATCGTTATCCACCCGCGCCGGCTGATTGAAGCGGGCGGCCAGTTTTTCGGCCAGCGGCACGGCCGTCCAGCCGGGCACGTTGGTCAAATCGTAAATAAAGCCCTTCGCATAATTCACCAGCCCCGGCACCCCCACGCCGATGCCGCGCCATTCCTGGCCGGCGGGCAAATCCTTCAGCAGTTCGGCCACATGACGCTCCACTTCATCCAGCCAGCCATCCACGCCATCAAGCCCCGCCGTCGCGAAACTCGCGCGCGCGCCGATGTCGCCGTGTTCATCCACGCGGGCCATTTTCACCACCGTGCCGCCAAAATCTATGCCAATGGCACAACGCTCCGGGCTCTTTTCCATCGTCACTTCTCCAGTTGAAACAAACGTCGCGCGTTAGCGGTCGTCAACGCCGCCATATCCGCCGCCGGCACACCGCGCACCTCGGCCATCCGCTCGCCCACATGCGCCACATACGCCGGCTCATTGACTCTCCCGCGAAACGGCTTGGGTGTCAAATACGGACAATCCGTCTCGACCAGCAATTGCTCCGCCGGCACATCGCGCGCGACCGCCCGCAGCGGGTCGGCGTTGTTAAACGTCACAATGCCGCTGAAGCTGATGAAAAACCCCAGCGCCGCCAGCTCGGCGGCGAAATCCGCATCGCCCGTGAAGCAATGCAAAACGCCGGGAGGCGGCGGCGCGAAGGCGTTTTCCGCCGGTTTTCCACAGTGTGGAAAATTTGGCTCATTTTTTCCACGGTATGGAAAAGTTTTTTCGGATTTTTCCACGCTATGGAAAAGTTTTTTCCACGCTGTGGAAAAATCCGTGAGCATGGCGATGGTGTCGGCATCCGCGTATCGGCTGTGAACAATGACCGGCTTGCGCGCGCGAAGCGCCAGCGCCAGCATGTCTTGAAAAAGCGCGCGCTGGGCGGGCGCGGTATCGGCGGAATAGTAATAATCGAGCCCCGTTTCGCCGATGGCGACCACGGCGGAATCGGCGGCCAGCTCGGCCAGCGCGGCGGACGCCTCCGCATCGCGCGGGCGCTCCGCCTGGTCGCGGTCGAGGCCGACGGCGGCGTGCAAGTGGCCTGGATGCTGCCGCGCGAGTTGCACGGCGCAATCGTTGCCGGCGGGCGTGCCGCCCACGGCGCAAATGCGAGTGACACCCGCCGCCGCCGCGCGCGCCAGAATCTCCGGCACGCGGCCCTCGGCGGCAAAGCCATCCAAATGAGCGTGGGTGTCAAACCAGTGCATCGTCAGGCGGGGTCAGTCCACGGGAAAGAAATGCTTGCGCGCGGTGTCCCAGCCGGTGATTTTTTCCACCCACATCATGATGCGGTTTTTGCGCTCGCGCCGGGTCAGAACATGATGGGGGTCCGCGGCAAACAAGCCGTCGGCGGGGGGCAGCCAATCCTGGATGGCTTTCGGGTGCGTGCCGGTGAAGGGTTGCAAAACGCGCGAATCAATCGCGGTGTAGGTCACGGGCTGGTAGGGCTTGTCGCTCCAGTGGTGGATGGTGCCGGACCATTTCTCGTTCATCTTTTCTTCGGGGCGCACCCAGCCGTAGTGATAGATGGTGGCGTCGGCAAACGCGGCGCGCGGATAGCGCATGCGCTTGTAGCTGGTCACCACGGAGAAAAACAGGCCCTTCGGCCCCCAGATGGGAATGTTGTTGCGCACGGCGCGGACTTCCCGGCGATACCACCGCGGGGAGTACGCGATGGTGTTGCGGTTGCCGTAAAAGTGCAGATAGCGGAAATAGAGCGCCTCCACGCGGCGGTTGTCCAGGTGGCGCTCCATCGCCGCGCGAATGCGCGGGATGTCGTCTTCGTGCAGGACTTCGTCGCCTTCGAGATACAGCGCCCAATCGCCCGTGCAGTTGAAGAGCGCGATGCTTTTTTGCTGGCCGTAGATGAAGCCCTTGACCTTCCAGCGGCCGTCGAGATTTTCGTTCCACGTCGTGGGGATAATCCGGATTTTCGGGTCGCCAATCGCGCGCAGTTGTTCTTCGGTGTCGTCGTCGCAAGGGCCGAGGGCAATGATAAATTCATCCACCAGCGGCAGGGCGGAACGGATGGATTCCACGAAGGGAAAGCGCAGGCGGGCGGCATTGCGTAAAAATGTGAAAGCGCTGATTTTCATCGGGACGAATGACCTCATGTGTTCAAACCGCTGGTTAAATCGAATACGGCCATGAGCATGCTGATGGCAACAAAGCCGACGCCGGCGGCAATCACCAGCATCATGATGGGCTCCAAAATAGTGGTGAACAATTTCACGGCGCGGTCCAGCTCGTTGTCATAGCGGCGGCCAATGTGGGCCAGCGCGCCGGCGATGTCGCCGGATTCCTCGCCGACGGCGAGCATGTCGGTGAGCAACGGCGGAAAAACGCCGTCCTGCGCGAGCGGGCGCGAAATGGATGAGCCATCGGTGACGCGCTCCTTGGCTTCGCGCAGGGCCTTGGCGATGACACTGTTGCCGACGGTGGATTCCACAATGCTGAGCGCCGGCAGCACTTGCACGCCGTTGGCCAGCAGCGTGCCCAGGGTGTGCGCGAAATTGGAGAAGGCGTTCGCGCGAACAATGGCGCCGACGGCGGGCAGGCGCAGCAGCAAACGGTCCTTCCACTCCCGCCCGGCGGGGGTGCGGAAGGTGCGGCGCAGGGCGGCAATGCCGAAAAACAGAACAATGGCCAGTACCCAGCCGTAGCGGAGCAACCCCTCGCTGATGGCAATGAGCATGCGCGTGGGCAGCGGAAGCGTGCCGCCGAGTTCCTCAAACATGGCCGAGAAACGCGGCACAACGAAGGTCATGATGAAAATCATCGCGCCAAAGCCAATCAAGGCCACGATAATCGGATAGACCATGGCCATCATCACTTTTTCGCGAGCTTCCAGCAGGCGCTCATAGTGCTTCATAAGCCGTTCGAGCACCGCCGAAAGCTGGCCGCTGGCTTCGCCCGCCCTCACCATGCTGACGTAGAGCGTGGGGAAACTTTCCGGCCAGCGGGCGAGCGCGGTGGAAAGGCTGGAGCCTTGCACAATTTCATCGCGGAGGTCGGTGACGATTTCATCCTGCGCACGGCCGGTTTTACGCAGCGCCAGCGAATGGAGCGCGGTGCCGAGGGTCATGCCGGATGCCAAAAGATCGGACAGCTCCCCCGTGAACAACAGCAGTTCGGCCAGCTTCATGCGGGCGCGGCCCTGGCGACGGCGCTCCAGCCGGAACCATTTGCGGCGCGGTTTTTCGATGCCGCCGGCGGAGGATGTCAGCGCTTTTCGTTCGGCCCGGCGCGCGGCGCGGCTTTTTTTCTCCGGCACGGCAAGCGCTTGCGTCGCGGCATCGGTGACGGATATTGGAACAAGGCCCTGACGGCTCAACAGCGTCAAAAGCGTGCGTCTGTCCGGCGCTTCCAGCGTTCCTTCGCGGCGCTCGCCGGCGCGGGTTTTCGCGATGTAGTGAAACTGCGGCATGGCTGGAAGCGGTGCGCGGCGGGCGCGCTCAGGCTTCGTCCTCCGAGGCGACGCGAATGACTTCTTCCAGCGTGGTCACGCCATCGAGCGCTTTGCGAAAGCCATCCATGCGCAGGGTATGCATGCCATTTTGCAGGGCGTTTTCTTTGATTTCTGCCGCGGACTTGCGGTCCACAATCATCTGGCGAATGGTGTCGCTGATGAGCAGAATCTCGTAGATGCCGGTACGTCCGGCATAGCCGGTGCCGCGGCATTCCTCGCACCCGACCGGCTCGCAAATAGCGCCGGTGGGCAAATCGTCCACCGGGAAGCCGATGCTTTCCAAAAAGGCCATGTCCACGGGCCAGGGGCGCTTGCAGTGCGGGCACAGGCGGCGGACCAAGCGCTGGGCTACGAGCGCCTCCACGGAGCTGGCAACCAGAAATGGCTCAATTCCCATGTCCACCAGCCGGGTGATGCCGCCGGCGGCGTCGTTCGTGTGCAAGGTGCTGAAGACCAAGTGGCCGGTCAGGGCCGCGCGAATGGCAATGTCGGCGGTTTCCTGATCGCGGATTTCACCAACCATGATGACGTCGGGGTCTTGGCGCAAAATGTGCCGCAACCCCACGGCAAAGGTCAGGCCGATTTCCGGGCGCATTTGAATTTGGTTGATGCCCGCCATCTCGTATTCGATGGGGTCTTCCACCGTGAGAATGCGCTTGTCCACGGAATTGATGGTGTGGAGCCAGGCGTAGAGGCTGGTGGATTTCCCGGAGCCGGTCGGCCCCGTGACGAGCAGAATGCCGTGCGGCTTGCGGATGAGACGATGGAGGATGGCTTCGTCATCCTTGAGCAAGCCGAGCTTGTCCATGCCAAACATGCCGCTGGAGCGCATGAGCAGACGAAGGCTGACGCTTTCGCCATAGACGGTGGGCATGGTGGAAACGCGCACGTCAATTTCCTCGCCCTTGATGCGCAGGCTGATGCGCCCGTCCTGGGGCAGGCGTTTTTCCGCGATGTCCATGCCGGCCATGACTTTGATGCGGCTGATGATGGCGGATTGGAAACGCTTCATCTGCGGCGGCAGGGGCGTCGGATGCAAAACACCGTCAATGCGATAGCGGATGCGCAGGTCGGTCTCCATCGGCTCAATATGAATATCGGTGCCGCGGTCGTGATGCGCTTCCCAGATGATTTGGTTGACGAATTTCACCACGCTGGCTTCCTGGTCAAGGTTGCTGAGATCGCCAATCAGCGAGCCCGTGCCATCGTCCAGGTCCAGTTGGTTGTCGGCGCGCAGACGGTCGAGGGTGTCCGCGCCGACACCATAGAATTTCTTGGCGGCCTTCTCGATTTCGGCGGCGGGCGCCAGCGCGAAACGAACGCGCAACCCGGACGCCAGCCGAAGGGCGTCCGCCAGGCCGGGGCGAAACGGCTCGCTGGTGGCCACGCGCAACACGCCATCTTCCACGCCCAGCGGAATGACGTTGTATTGGAACACCGCCTTTGTCGGCACTTTTTCGAGGATTTCGCCGGGAATGGTTTCGTTGCCCACGCGCACATAAGGCACCTTCATGGCCTTCGCCAGCTCTGTCAGGAAGACATCTTCGCGGGCGTAGCCCTGGGCGACGACCAGCGCGGTGAGCACGCTGTCGTTGTCGCGCTGCTGAACCACCAGCTCCTCGATTTGCTCCGGCGTAAACAGGCCGGTGGCCGTGAGCAGTTTGGTCAATCGGTTGGAAACGGGCGCGGACATCGGCTACATGGGCCGCTCCGTGCGAATTTCGGTCAGCAGAATGCCGATACGGTCGAGAGTGTCCTGCATCTGTTGCACTTCGTTGGCCAGTTGTTGCAGGCGTTCGGTGTGGGCCATCCGTAGTTGTTCCAGAAATGCGCGCCGTTCCTGCAACGCTTCTTTTTCGGCCACCAGCCGGTCGGTTTGCTCGTTGGCATACGCCAGGGCGGCATCCAATTGGCGAATGGTTTCATGCGGGTCGCCGTTGGGATGGATGACCGGCGCACTCGCCCGGCCGGGAATGCGGACTTCAGGCGTGTTGGCATCCGGTATGGGCACCTGCACCTGCCTGTTGCAAGTGACGCAGGGGACCATCAGGCCGGCGCCGGCGGCTTCAATCGCCATGCTTTTTCCGCAATCCGGACATTCAAAAACAATGTCGCCTTCGCGGATTTCGGTCATGTCGTTGGAATGATTGGAGTTTGCGCTCATGGGATTTCTCCGTTGGGTTCCACCAGGGTTTCGGGAGCGGGGAACATGGATGGACGCGGCTCTTCCGCGCGCTTTTTCTTGGATTTGCGCGGGGGCTTGGCGGCGGGTTGCTCGGCGGCCGCCGGCGGCATTTGCTCCGGCGTCGCCTGAACAGCGGGATCAAAACTGAATGGCGCCGCGGAGGCCGGCGATTCCGGTTCCGGCAACGCAGGGGCCGGCGCCAATTCCTTCGCCACGCCCGTAGCGGCGTCCGCTTCGGCGGCCTGACTGCTCATGGCCTGCTCCACCTCGCGCGCGAACGCCACCGGGTCCTTCGCGTCGGGCGTGGGCTTGCGCGGAGTGCTCGACGGGCTAATCAAGGCCACGGGCGGCGGAATCGCCCCGGACTCCTTGGTCTTGATTTGCGCCTGCCGACGTTCGGCGGCCTTCATTTCCCGAAGCTTGGTGGGCGAAAAGGGCGCTAATGAGCTGTCGGACCAGCCGCGATACCAATCTTCCGCGGCGACATTCGAGGAGCGGTGCAGACGCGTGGTTTCGGCGCGCGCCTCTTCGGGGGAAATCAACACGTAGGGCGTAATCAACACCAGCAGTTCGGTGCGGTGGCGGGTGGTATCCTCGCTGCGGAACAGCGCGCCCAAAATCGGAATGCTGCCCAGAATGGGCACATGCGTCTTGGCATTTTGGAAATCAGTCTGCACCAGACCGCCCAACACGATGGTGGAGCGGCTCGGCACGGAAATGGAGGCGGTCATTTCGCGCTTGTTGATGGACGTCATCCGGCCGCTGTTGCCCACTTCCACGCTCTCGCCGAGGGTGTCCGCGGATTGGGTAATATCCAGCGTGACATAACGCGACGGATTGATGCGCGGCTTGACCTTCAACTGAATGCCCACATCCTTGTATTCGTAATCTGAGCGGATGGTGCCGCCGCTGCTTTCATAATCGCCCGTGCGGATGGGAATCTGCTGGCCGCTGATGATGCTGGCCTCGGTGTTGTCGGTGGTCAGAATGACAGGCGTGGCCAGAACCCGGCCTTCGCTGGACGACGCCACCATTTGCAAAACGGCATCAATGTTGAGGTTCGCGAAGGTGAAGAAGTAGTTCAGGCCGGCGCCGCCGCCAAAGGCGCGCGTGATGGTGTCGCCAGCCGCGTTGGCAAATGTGTTCGGCCCGAAGTTGCCGCCCCACGAGGCCATCGGCTCACGAATGCTGACCCCGCCGCCCGGCCCGGCGGTCCGCTGGGTGTAGGCCGTCATGGATTTTTGCAGCCAGCCCACGCCGTAGGCGGTGTTCTTGTTGAGATTCACTTCGAGAATGACCGCCTCGATGAGAACCTGCGCCAGCATGATGTCCACTTTTTTAATCACATCCTGCAACGCGGCAATGTCGCCCTTGGTGCCCATGAGCAACAGCGTATTCGTGCGCTTGTCAGCCAGAATTTTGGTGTTCGGCGAAAGCTGCCCAATTTTGCTCATGGCCGATTCACCCGCCGCCTGCCGGACACGATCCGCCGCCGCGGCGCGTGAGCGCACGTATTCTTCCAGCGCGCGAGCCCGCGACTCGGTGGTGTCTGCTCCCCCATCCGTCTTGGGTGCGCCGCCGGCATCGGCCTCGGACTTGGCCGCGCCGATAAAATCGTTCAACAGTCCGGCCATTTCTTCGGCATCTGCATATTCCAGCGCGCAGACCTTCACAATCACTTCCGGGTCCACCGGGCGGTCGAGCACAGCCACGATTTTATCAAAGAAAACAAAGTTGGACGGCCGCGAAATGACAATGATGATATTGGTGCGCTCATCGGAAAGAATCTTGACCTTGCCTTGCACAATGCCGCGTTCGGCCATGGCCGCTTCCAGCGCCGCCGCCGTATCCACCGGCGGAGTTTCCGGGATGGCCGGTTGCCGCGCGCGAATCATGCTGGGCGGACGACGCACATACGGCGGAACGGCGGGCTGCGCCACCTGAGCCACCTCTTCCTTCTTGTCGCCCTGCGAATCGCTGACCAGCTCGTTCAGGCGCGCGGCAATATCCGAAGCCTTGGCATGGCTGATTTCATAGACGCGGGTTTCAATCCGCGTTTCGGTCGGTTGATCCACCAAATCCAAAATGTCATAGATGCGCTTGAGGTTCGCGGAGGTTTCCGTCACCAGCAGGCTGTTGATGCGGTCAAATCGCTGCACCTTGCCGTAGCCGTGCAACATGGCCTGCACAATGTTCACCGCGTCTTCCATTTCCAGATACTTCAGCGGCACGAGCTGACTGATGAGCGCATCACTTTCCAGATGCTCAAGTTCGGGCGCTCCCTTGCGAATCGTCAACGGCTCCGTGCTGGCGCGGTCCACCTGCACCACGCGATAAAAGCGGCTGCCCAGGGGAATCAGCGTAATGTTGTTCATGGTCAGCAGGCTGTCCATGGCCTGAATCATCTCCGCGCGCGTGAGTTTGCTCTGGGCCTTGAACGTGAACTGCGCGTTGATTCCGGGCGCTTTAATCATCGTGCGGCCGGTCAGCTCGGAATAGCGATCCAGCAACAAATCCAGCGGCGAATCCTTGAAATTAAGCTGATACACCGCCTCGGAATCAGCCCCCGCTGCCGCGTCAAGCGCGTCAAAAGCGGGCATCGGCACGGGCTCATCCGTTGCCGTAGGCATCGCCGCCGGAGCCGTCCGCGCCGGGCGGCTGAGACGAAGCTGCCGGATGCGGTCCTGAGGCGACGGCGCGGGTGCCGCCGGCGCAACGCTCGCATCATCCGCGGGCGGCTCGGCTGTCGGCGGCGGCACATCCTGCGCCAGCGCCGGCGCGGGCAGCGAAGCCACGAAAAATGCCAGCGCCAACAACGCGGCCAAACTCCGGGAGCAAAGAGAATTGTGTGTTGCAATCATAGCGTGTCCATTTCAGGTTGTGGCGCTTCCGGCGCGGAAGAAGCAGGCGACGCCTCGGTCTTGCTCTCCGTTGCGCCGTTTTCCCGGCGATAGGCGTAATAAATGGTGAAAGAACCTTTGAGGCGGTCGAGGCCCGCATGGGGACCGCTGGCCGGCTGAACGGAAAGATGGCGCACATCCGAAACCGCGTTCTCGGTTTGTTGCTCGTACAGAAAATGAACCAACGCGGCGAGTTCCCCTTCCCAATCGCAAGTGATGGCCGTTTCGAACAAATCGCCGGCTTCCTTTTCCGCGTCGGCGGCGCGGCGGGTCAAGACCAACCCGTGCTGGCCCGCCACTTTTTCGAGCGTCATCAGCAACTCCGCCTCCACTTTCTTGCCCGCGGGAAACACCGGCAGGCCCTGACGAATCTCCGCCAGGCGCGCCGTCACGGACTCGCGACGCGCCAGCATGTTTTCCGCCCGCTCCAGGCGGCTCGTCAATTCCTCCTGCTTATCTCGAAAACCTTTCCACTCCAGAAGGTACGGCTCCAACGCCAAATAGGTCAAGGCGCAGACCACCACGCCCAAGGTAATCGCCAGCAGATTCCATTCACGTGCGGCGATTTTCATGACTCGCCCTCGCTTCCGCCGGGCAGCCGAATCGTCACGCCAAACTGCGAGCGCGACCCCTGCGGCGTATTGCGTGTGCTGACGCCTTCGGATTTCACTTCCGGGAAAACATTCGTTTGCTCCAGCGCCTGAATGAAGCCATAGACCGTGTCAGCCACCTCGGCATCGCCGCGCAAGGTCAGCGTGTTTCCCTTGCGATAGATGAAAGAGGTCAAATCCGTCCCGCGCGGCAGGACTTCAGCCACCACCCGCAAACATTCCAGCGCCGAATGGGAACGGTCGGCATACTGCGTCAATTCCAGCATTTTACTGCGCAGCACGCGCACTGCTTCCGCGGGTTCCTCCGCGGCCTCGACCTGCGCCTCCAGCTTCGCCAGACGTCCGCGCTGAACATTCAAAAGCGTCCAGAACCCGCCCACGACCAGCAACCACACGGCCATGAAAACCGTTGCCGCCTGAAACAATCGCTGGCGCATGGCGCGCGCCTGATCCGCGCGCCGCCATTCTTCGGGCGCCAAATCCATCGCCAGCGGCTCGGCCGGTTCAGCCAGACGGCGGGCCACGCCCTCCGAGACCGTTGGCCACTTATCCACACCGTGATAAAAGACCGACTCCAGCCCCGCTTCGCGGCGCAACGCCTCGCCCCACGCCGGCGCATCCGCCGTGACATGCGCCACATGCAACGTGGGCGTCATGGCAACACCCCACTCCGTTTCGAGCGCGGTCAAGGCATAGCCGATTTCCTCGGCGCACTCGCCGGCCCATTCTTCGGGGTCTTCCGAATCGGCGGGCGGCTGCGACAGCGAACGGAAAATCAGCGGCTTGCCGTCGTTCGCCACGACCACATCCAGCCCGGAGTCGGCATCGCGCAAAAAGACCTGCACCCCATGCGCGGGAACCAGCCCGCGAGCGCTCATCCCCCACCACCAGGCCAAAGCCGCGACATCCAGCACATCCGCCGGCGCGCCGGCATCCTGAAAAATCCGGCCGCATGCATCCACGATTTCGCGTTTAATGGTCGCCATCGCCACCAACGTGGAGGTATCGCTCCCGTCGAGCGCTTCCGTGCCGATAGCCATGGTTTCCACAGGAAAAGGCGAAAACTTATCCACCTGCAAATCCGCCATGCCGCGCAATTCGTCGGCATCGGTGCTCGGCAAAAGCGCCGTGCGCATCAACATGGAATCCATCGGCAGCGCCACACCAATCCGGCCGCGAAACTCGCGCACATGCGGCTTCAAGGTCGCGGCCGTCCATTCGGCCACGCCGTCCTCATTGGGCGGGACCTCCGCATGCCCTTGGGTATGAATCACCCACGACTCTTTCACGCGCCGCAACACCGTCCATTCCAAACGGGTTGCCTGCCAGCAAACGCCTGTGATCCACGTCAGGGCCATCTTTAGCAATTCCTCACCATTTCAACCTATTATCCTATAACGCAATCGAGTTGCCAAGCAATCCGATTCCACAAGCGGCGAATATCGTCCGACGCGGCTGAAAACCACACAAAAACGCCAGCATCAGCCCGACGGCCTCGCCGCCGGCCACGTCCAGCGGAGATATTGGCGGTGTAGCGCACCGGGGACCGGGCGGGCTGGCGCGGGCGGCGGCTCCGTCAAAAATGGCGCGAGAGCCGCCGGAATGTCGCGCGCGCCAATATGGCGATAGCTGCGAATCAACGCTTCCGCCGCCGTCGCCGGGGCAACTCCTCGAACGTTCGTCAGGTACTCAAAAACAGCCGCGACCAAATCGGAAAGCGCAATGCCATGCTCCCGCCCCAAGCGCGCGCCGAGCCAATCGGCGCAATCCATAAATGCGTCAAAAACCGATGGCGCGCCCTGCCAAATGAGCGGAGCCGCGGCGATAAAACGCTGCGAATTGACGATGGCATCCCAGTAGTGCGCGAAACGCGCCGTGCGGACGAGATGCTCCGCCGGCCAGTCGCGGGTCGAAATCACTTCATACGGCGGCGTGTCGCGATAACGCATGACAAACGCCTCGTCATGGCGCGCAATCGGCGCGCCGGGCAGCTTCTTCAAAATGCCCAGTTGAATTTCGTGAGGCTCCAGCGCGACAAGTTGGTCAAAGCCCGCCGCAAAACTTTCCGGCGTCTCGCCGGGCAGACCGGCAATCAGGTCGGTGTGCAACCAAGCGCCCGTGCGGGCGCGCAAAAAACGCAAGTTCTCAGCCACGCGCGCCAGATTTTGCGGACGCCGAATCGTTTGCAAAACGGAAGGATTGAACGACTGAATGCCAATTTCCAGTTGCAAGGAACGCGGCGGAAAAGCCGCCAATCGCGCGCGCAATTCGTCCGGAAAGCGATCGGGATACATCTCAAAATGCAGGAACAGCCCCGGATAACGGGCCACGCGCTCAAGGAAGAAATCAAGTATGGCCAGCGCGTGCGGAATATCGTGATTAAAAGAGCGATCGCAAAACTTGAACAGGCGCGCGCCGCGTTCGAGCAGCTTCTCAAAGGCCGCCAGAAGCGGCTCGCGCGGGAAAAAACGGACGGCGCTATCGTTCGCGGAAATACAATAATCGCAACGCATGGCGCAGCCGCGCGACGTTTCAACATACAAAAGGCGATGCGCCAAATCGGCGTCGCTATATTCATCATACGGCAGTTGCACCGCATCCAAATCCGGCGGCTCGGTGGTGATAACCGGCGGTAACCTCTGCCCCAAAATGGCGCGGCACATTTCCGCGAAAGCCCAATCACCCTCCCCCGGACAAATATAGTTTGCGGCCGCCCAAACTTGATTCTGGGCAGCCTCATCCGTCATTTCCGGCCCGCCCAGAATAATCACCAATTCCGGCAATTGCTGGCGCAACAAAGGCAGCAATTCGGTCGCCCATTTCCGGTTCCAGATATAAACCCCCAGCCCCAGAACGCGGGGCCGCCGCGCCACAATATCGGCGGCGATTTCCGCCACCGATTGTTGCCGCGTGTACTCCGCCAACTCCGCGCGCGCGCGAAGGTCGCCCAAATTCGCCAACAGATACCGCGCCCCCAGCGAGGCATGACTGAACCGCGCATTGATGGCGGCTACCAGAATCTGCGCGGGAGCCGTCACCGACGATTGCGCCAACGCCTTCCGGGGAAGGCGGGCATTTGATGTTGACCGAGTGCCGTCTTTACTTGGCGTGGACTTTGTAGCGCCCCTTGCCGCTGTCACTAATCCGCAGACCCGTCACATTGCGCGAGCGGCCCAAATCCAAGTCCTGCTTGTCGCCCTTGTTGAAACGACGGGCAACCGTGATGGGCTCCTTCGCGCCCCCTTCACGAATCACGACTGTATTGACAACGACCGTGCCATCCGTGCATTCAATCTGAACAGTGCGAATGGTGCGGTTGACGGCCAATTCCTTGGCATCGCCGCCCGCCGTCACTTCCGCCACGACCTTCCAGCCGGCGCTCGCCGACAAAGCCCCCAGCGTCACCAGCGCAGCAATCAGAATCCATTTTTTCATGTGGCCAACTCCTTTTTTACGTGTTTCATCAACAGTCCCAACACTTGTTCACCATACCATGTCGCTGCCGCCCGGTAAAAGTTACTTTTTACGGCGCAAAAACGCCCACCGCCCCCCCCTGTTTTGGGGCTACAGCACCTTGTCGAGGATGGCGAGGGCCTGGTCAATTTGGGGCGCGGAAATAACGAGCGGCGGCACAAAGCGCAGTACCGACTCGCCGGTGGCAATGGTCAGGACACCCTGTTCGCGCAACTTCGCTTCAACGGGCTTGGCCGGCACGTTAAGCGCCAGCCCAATCATCAGGCCCAGTCCGCGAACACCTTGAATGCAGTCGTGCCGGGCGGCCAGCTTTTTCAGGCCGTCCGTGAGGCGCGCACCCATCGCGACGGCGTTGGCCATGAGGTTTTCTTTTTCGATGGTTTCGAGCGTCGCCAGCGCCGCGGCGCAGGCCAGCGGCGTGCCGCCAAACGTGCTGGCGTGATTGCCAGGCTGGAACACATCGGACAATTCCGGGGTCACGGCCGCCGCGCCAATCGGATACCCGCTGCCCAATCCTTTGGCCAGCGAAAAGCCGTCGGCCCGAATGCCATAATTCTGGAAGCCCAGCCATTTGCCGGTGCGACCAATGCCGGTTTGGACTTCATCAAAAAACAGCAGCACGTTTTTCTCGGTGCACAGCTCGCGCAGCCCCGTCATAAACTCCTGAGTCGCCGGAATAATGCCGCCCTCGCCCTGCACGGATTCGCACAGAACCGCCACGGTCCTTGGCGTGATGGCCGCCCGCACGGAATCCAACTGGTTGAAGTCCGCGTACACAAAGCCCGGCATGAGCGGCTCAAAACCCTTTTGGTATTTGGTCTGGCCGGTCGCGGTCATCGTGGCCAGCGTGCGCCCATGGAAGGAGTTTTTCATGGTGATGATTTCATAGCGTCCGGTAGAGGATCCCCATTTGCGAGCCAGCTTGAAGAGGGCCTCGTTCGCTTCCGCGCCGGAGTTGGCAAAAAACACCTTGCCGCCCAGACCCAGCGCCGAAATTTTCTGCGCCAGTCGCGGTTGCAGCTCGTTGTGAAAGAGATTGGAGCAGTGAATCAACTTGCCGGCCTGCTCGCGGATGGCGGCCACCACCGCCGGATGACAATGGCCCGTGCCGCATACGGCGATGCCCGACGAAAAATCGAGATATTCCCGTCCGGCGTCATCCCAGACAACCGCCCCCTCCCCGCGCACGAGCGTCAACCCGGGCGCATAGGTGGGCATGACATATTGTTGATGCAGTTCTTTCAGATTAGTCATTGATAATCTCCGTGCCGATTCCCTTATCGGTGAAAAGTTCAAGCAGCAGCGAGTGGGGCAGCGCGGCGTCAATAATGTGCGTTTTGCGCACGCCGGACTTGAGCGCCTTGAGCGCGCCGCTAATCTTCGGCAACATGCCGCCGCCAATGATGCCGCGCTCAATCAGGTCTTCCACTTCCGACAGATGCAACGTGCTCATCAGTGAATGGCGGTCGTTGGGGTCCGACAACAAACCCGGCACATCGGACAAAAACACCAGCTTGCGCGCGCGCAACCCCTCGGCCAGTCCCGCCGCGGCGGAATCCGCGTTGATGTTGTAAATCTGGCGGGAGGCGTCCGACCCCAGCGGCGTAATCACCGGGGTGATGTCCGCCTCCAGATACGCCCGGACCGGCTCGACATCCACCGCCGTAATCGCGCCCACCAGCCCCCAATCCAGAACGTTGCCCGTATCCGGATCAGCGGCCGTGTGCTTGCGAACCGTGATGATGTCCTCGCCGTGAATGCCGCGCGCCTTGCAACCATAGCCGTTCAAAATGCTGACCAGTTCCGGGTTGACTTCCTGATTGAGCACGCGCTCCACGATTTCCATGGTAGCCGGGTCCGTCACCCGCAGCCCCTTGACGAAGGTGGCCTGAAGGCCATGCTGCTTCATGCGCGCGTTGATGGCCTTGCCCCCGCCATGAATGATGACCGGGCGCAGACCCACGCAACTCATGAAGGCGATGTCCTCCAGAATCCGCCGCACCACCTCGGCGTTGTCCATGGAGGAGCCGCCGAATTTGACGACGATGGTCTCGCCCCGGAACTGCTGAATATGCGGCCGGGCTTCAATCAATACATTGGCTTTTTGAATAACGTCTTTCATGCTGCGCGCCTACTATCCAATCTTTGGCGAACCGGGGGAAGGAAAATTACCGTCCCGGCCTTTCTGGCGCGCCATCCGCCACCTGCACCTTCTTACATGTTAATGCGCACGTATTCCTCTGTGCAGTCGCAGGAATAAACCGTGGCGGCCTGACGGCCCATATGCAAATCAATCGTAATCGTGAACTCTTTCCTGGCGGCAATTTTTGCCAGTCGCTCCAGAGATGCGCCGGCCTTGAGGCCGTTTTTCACCGCCAGCAAATGGTTGTAGTGAATCTCCACTTTGTTTTCGTTCACTTTCGCGGATGAATAGCCCAGCGCATCCATGATGCGCCCCCAGTTGGGATAACTGCCCACCCACGACGTCTTGACCAACAGTGAATTGGCAACGGACCGCGCGGCCGCCTCGGCATCCGCCGCACTCCGCGCGCCCTGCACCCGCACCGTCACCAGTTTTTGCGCCCCCTCCCCGTCGCGCACCATTTCCATGGCAAGGCGGAACGTCACGCCCTCCAAGGCGGCCACCCAGGCCGCCCAATCCGGATGCCCCGGCTTCAGCAGCGAATGCCCCGCCGAGCCGTTGGCCAGCAACAGCGCCGTATCGTTCGTGCTTTGGTCGCCATCCACCGTGATGCGATTAAACGACTGTGCCACCGCCGCCCGTAGCGACTGCTGCAACGCGCCGCGCTCCACACGGGCATCGGTGAGCAAAAACGCCAGCATCGTCGCCATGTTCGGCTGAATCATGCCCGCGCCCTTGGCAATGCCGGTCAGACGGCACACCTGCCCGTTGACCGTGAAGGTGGTGGTGAATCGCTTGGGCCGCGTGTCCGTCGTCAAAATGCCGCGAGCGGCCTGCTCGCCGCCCTGGGGCGACACCGCCTTCGCCAGCTTTTCAATCCCCGGCAAAATAATATCCATCCGCAACGGCACACCGATGCGCCCCGTGGAACAGACCAAAAACTGATTCGCCGGCACGTCGAATTGTTTCGCGGCATGCGCCGCCATCGCGCGCGCGTCGCGCAAGCCCTGCTTGCCCGTGCAGGCATTCGCCTGCCCGCTGTTCACCACAATTCCCCGCGCCACGCCGACCTTCGCCACGCGCTCGGCATCCAGCCGCACCGTAGCCGCCTTGACTTGATTCGTCGTAAAGACGCCCGCCAACGTCGCGGGCGGTTCCGAATAAAACAGCGCCATGTCAGGCGCGCCGTTTTGTTTCAGACCAGCGGCCAACCCGGTCGCCTGAAAACCGCGCGGCAACGTTGCCGCCGCTGAGAACGTAAGTTTTTTCATGGAAGTCATTCTATTGTTTTTCGGCTCCTTTTGTCACAAAAAAAGCCCCGGCGCGCGCAGCGACGGGGCCATAAGCCACACGAGGCTTAACGCTTGGAGAACTGGAAGCGACGGCGAGCGCCGGGCTGACCGGGCTTCTTGCGTTCTTTCATGCGCGGATCGCGGGTGAGGAATCCGGCCTTTTTGAGGGGCACGCGGAAATTCTCATCCACTTGCAGCAACGCGCGGGCGATGCCGTGGCGCAACGCGCCGGCCTGGCCAGCCACGCCGCCGCATTCGCACTTGGCAATCACGTCATACTTGCCCTCGCCCTCAACGGTCTTGAACGGGGCGCGGACCAGCAACTGCAAATCCACGGTGGGAAAATATTCCTCAAACTTGCGGCCGTTGACCGTAATGACACCCGTGCCCTGAAACAGGCGAACGCGGGCGATGGCGGTCTTCCGCCGACCGGTGGCGATGTATTCAATATCAGCTTTTTTAGTGGCCATGATGATTCTCCGAAATTAGCCGAGGGGCTGAGGGTTCTGGGCTTCGTGGGGATGCTCCGCGCCGGGATAAAGCTTCAGGCGCTTGATTTGCTGCCGGCTCTGATGATTCTTGGGCAACATTCCCTTGACGGCATGCCACAGGATGAAATTGGGGTCTTTGCGACGCTTTTCCGCGGCGGTGGTTTCCGAGTAGCCGCTTTGGTAACCCGTGTATTTCGCATAGGTCTTCTTCTCTTCCTTGGAGCCGCTCAGCGCGACTTTGGCGGAATTGATGACGACCACGAAATCGCCGGTATCAATATGCGGCGTGTAATCGGGCTTTCCCCGACCGCGCAGGATGCGGCAAATTTTTACGGCCAAACGGCCGGCGGGCTGGTCTGTGGCATCCACCAAATACCAGCGGCGCTCGATGGCAGATTCTTTCGGCAGTGTTGTTTTCATATGTCCTTACGTTCCAAGCAATGAGCCGCGAACAGTAGCGCGATGCTGGCGCAACTGTCAACGCGGTTCTTTCCAATTGTTCATGAAATCAACCCCGGTGCCGGAAGGATCGGGAAATCCGACGACAGAGGACGTTTCGCCCGCGCTGGCCGCAGAAAACCCGCCGCCGGCGCCTCAACCGGTTACCGCCGGTCGCCGCGCGCGCAAAGCGAAAAATTGGCTCCAGCGACAGGACTCGAACCTGTAACCTATTGGTTAACAGCCAACCGCTCTACCATTGAGCTACGCTGGAACCCAAATTCGGGGGAAAACATAGCGGCCCGCCCGCGAAAGTCAAGCCTCCGTTCCGGCAATTGGATTTTCCGCCCCCCTTTTCAGGCCGACGACAGCCCCGCCACCGCCGCGCGAAAAGGCGGGACGAACCCGCCGGGCTGTTCGGTTTTCAGGTTTCAGAAAAATCTCTTGCGCCCTTTTCGTCCCTCACGCCCTTTGCGTTAAATCGGCTGTTCTCTGACCTCCGACCTCTGCTCTCCCTCCCCCCGGCCCCCCCCTATCAACGCAATCCGGGCAAATTGGGCAGACGGCCGCCGGACAAAGGTATTTGGGACGGCACGACGGCTCTGCGCGGGAACAGAGCGCGGAATTCGGGGTTGTTGGCCAACGGCTGATAGCGCGGATCCTTTGCAATGGAGTCGCGCGCCTGCTGACCGCCAAGTTCGATGGCTTTTCGGGCGGCGGCAATGGCGTCGCTTTCGCGCCGCACAAATACATACGCCGCGCCTAAATCAAGCCAGATGCCGGGTTGGGACGGGTCGCGCTGGGTGATTTGCTCCAGCGTCAGAATCAACTCTTCGACGCGCTGATCCTCCGCGAAGACGCCGGCGATGGAGTAAAGAAATTCCATGGGCACGGCGGGCTCGTTGATGAAGCGCAGCGCGAGCTGGATGTAGGCGCCGCGCATGCCGGAGGCGCGGTAGATGGAAATCAGCTCGAAGGCTTCCGACGGGGTGATGGCGCCCTGCTCGCGCTGGCGGCGCTCAATCTCCTGTCGCCGGTCCAGCATCTGACGCGTGTGCTGAATCTGGTTCAGGAAGCTGTCGGCGCTTTCGTTCTTGGGGTCCTGCTCGGCGAATTCCTTGACCAGCTTTTCGGCGTCCTCAAAGCGCTGCATGTTCATATACATCTGCGCGAGACGGAAGGTCGCTTCGGGCGAGAGCGGATAGAGGGCGATGGATTGCTTGAAGGCAATTTCCGCGTCGGCGTACATCCGGCGATAGTCATAAATGCCGGCGATGGCGCTGCGCAGCTTGGAGAACGATTTGCGCGCGCAAATATCGCGGCGGAACTCGGACTGGCTCAGCAGCCAGTCGGTGTACCAGCGCCAGAAGTTCTGGTCGTTTTTTACCAGTTGCGGGTCGAGAGCGCCCACCGGGTCGCGGTTGAGTTTGAGCATGATGCCGTTGGGCGTCAAATACGGATACATCCACTGAATGACGTAGCTTTCCTCGACATAGAAATCGTGGCGGTCCTTGTTTTCTTCGAAAATCAGCTTGGCCAGAATGCCGTTGATGGTCATCACCCCGCCCACGCCCTGCACGCTGACCTTGCCGCCCTCAATCTTGATGTCGGCGCCGGCCTGAATGCGCCCCGCGTTCACGTCATCCACATATTTGCGGAAAGCCTCGTTGCTGTCCTCAAGCGACGGGATATAAATGGTGTCGCCGTAGAGGTCGCGCGTGATGTTCATGAAGGTGTTGTCGGCCAGCGCGTTTTGCGTAATCAAATAGACATCGGGTCGGACATCGGCGGAATAAATCATATAGGTGGGCACAAAACGCCCCGGGTCTGTGCCGCCGTAGAAAATGGCATTGGGCGTCATCGGCGGCGGATAGTCCGGCTCGGCCATGCCCAGCGCGTTGGTCAGCGCGCCCCACTCGCGGGCGAAATCCTCCTCCCGCGGGAACCAGTATTGAAAGTCTTCCTTGATGCCACGAATGCCTTCGAGCCCCCAGTTGCCAAATTGCCAGCCGTAGGAATGGCCGTTTTGTTCCGCGCCGCCGACAATCTTGATTTGCTCTTCGTCATACGCGTTTTGCCACAGCAAAACGCCCGGCAACAGCAGGCCGGCCACGGCCGCGGCCTTCATCGCACCCGCGCCCCACCAGCGCTCAACCCAGGCAATCGTCAGCAAAATGCCATAGCCCAGCCACAACGCGTAAAACGCGTGGCTCTGAATAAATTGCACCCGCCCAATGAACAGATTCTGAATGTCGAGCGACGGATTCTGGAAAATCAGGAAAACCACGCTGACCGAGAAGAAGCCAACCACCGACGTCAGCAACCAGCGCTGTTGCGAAGCGCCGATGTCAAAATCCAGACGCAGCGGCGATAAAATCAGCCCAAGGGCGACGGCCATCGCCGCCGGCGGGCCCAGCGCCAGACACACATAAAAGACGCGCCCGGTCGCGGACATGAAATGCTCGTCTCCCTCCGCCACCCCGATGGAGGCAAACACCGCCTTGAGGCTCATGTAGCCCACATAAAGCCCGGCCAACAGTAAAATCAGCAAAAAGCCGCCGGTCATCAATTGCGTGCCGAGCGAGCTGGTGCGCATGTTCGTGATGACATTTTTAATCAGCAGCACGGTCAGCGTCAGCAGCCCCCACCCCGCCAGCAACATAATCAACCCGATGAGCGGGCGATACAGTTTTTCCATCCACAGCCAGCCCGTGACCGTTTCCAGCACAATCAGCGCCGTCGAAGCCAGCATCAGCCCCATCGCCGCCGGAAACACCGAATGCCGCCGCTGGCCGGCCATCACGCCCCACGCGCAGAAAGGCAGGAAACCCAACACCGCCACCGGCAGCGAAAACTGCCCGCGCAAGTCCGTGAGATACGCCCCCAGTTGCTGCAAAAACTTGTCGCTGAAAATATCCGTCGGCACAATCGCCTCGTACTGCCCGCGAGTCACCGCGTGCATAAAACCAGCCCACGTGCGCGCGTAGCCCCAGTTCATCGGCGGGTTCTGCTCGGAAGCAATGGGCAGGTACATGTAAAACGCCACGCCCAGCTCCGCCAGCAGAATGCTCACGCTGACGGTCCGCGCATTCGGCAGCGACAGAAACGCCAGCGGAATCGGCAGCAGCAACAGAACACGCAACAGCAAAACAACGCTGAACCCCGGCCCCTGCGGCCCCCAGACCCAAACGGCAAAAGGGGATGCCGCGCGCGCGGCCGAAGTCGGCGACACCGCGCTCCATAGCCACGGCGTGTATCCAGGTGTCGCCTTGGCCGCTTCCGACGCGAAAAAGGCGTAACCCGCCACCACCAGAAGATAAATCGCTGCCGCGCTTATCACCGCGTAGGCCGCGCGAATGGAGGGCTTGCGGCCTTTCGTCACGGTGCCAATCAGCAGCGCCACCGGCACCGCCAGGAACAAATAGTTATACACCCAAAACGCCGGCGTGTCGGGCCCCTCCGACCATTTCCACAGCGCAACGTTCGCCCCCGCCAAATCTTTGAATGCTTCTTCCGGGGCAAACAAAGAAATCCCTTTCGCCGCCACAATAAACGCCACGCCAATCGGCAGGGCCGCCAGAGCGAAATCGCGGAAAAGATCAACATCCTTCAGCAACACCGCCACACCCAGCGCCAACCCCAAAAACAACAGCGTCTGGTGATTCGTCAGCCCCAGCCCGAACAAAAAGGCGGCCACAAAAAGCAACACGTCGTTTTTGGGACGGCACATCCACATGTAAATCAGTAGCAGCACCGCCATCTGGAACAGCGCATTGAGGCTGTACACCTCCACAATCACGCTTTGCGACCACAGCACCGGACTGAACGCCAGCAACAACCCGCCCGAAATGCCCGCCACCAGACACAAACCGTTTTCCACCCGAAAGCCAATGCGCTCCGTCAGCGCCGGCACACTGCGCAACAGGTCCGCGCCCGAACGGCTAATCAACAGCGCCAGCAACCCGCACGCCCCCGCCCCCGCCACCGCCGAAGCCAACCCCACCGACCACGCCGGATTCGGATGCCCGTTATACGTCACCCAATGGAAAATCCATTGAAAAAACCACGTAATCAGCGTCCAAATCGGATACCCCGGCGGGTGCGGCACACCGAGATAATCCGACGCCACCGCCAGCTCGCCCGAATCTTCCAGCGTCACCGTCGGCGCCAGCGTGTGGACATACACCGCCAAAGTCACCAGCGAAACAATCCAAAACGCCCACCAGTCAATCCGCCGGAAAAACGCGCCCGTCAGATTGTCTAAAAAACTCTCCTGGCTTTGCGCCGCCAGTTTTTCCACTTGTTGTTCGCTTGCCTTCGTCAGTGTCATATCACCACCACCTCGTCTTTGGGAGTCCCAAGAAGGATGCACCCGGCACGGGATGCATCCTTCAAGACTGGCCCCCAGATTCAAGGGCGGCAATACGCGCCGCCAATTCCTTGAGCTGTTCCTTCAGCTTGGGCAGACCCGCCACATGAGCCAGCGATTTGCCAAACTCCATGCGCGGCACCGCCGGCGAGCCCAGATACATCTGTCCGCCGGGCAAATCCTTCGCCACGCCCGCCTGCGCGCCAACCACCGCGTCATCGCCAATCTGAATATGGCCGGCCAGCCCCACCTGCCCCGCCAGAATCACGCGCCGCCCCAGCTTGGTCGTCCCCGCCATGCCCGCCTGCCCGCACAGCACCGAGTCCGCCCCAATCACGCAGTTATGCGCAATCTGCACCAGGTTATCCACCTTCGTGCCCCGTCCCACGCGGGTTTCGCCGAAACGCGCCCGGTCCACCGCCGAATTCGCGCCGATTTCCACATCATCTTCCAAAACGACAATCCCGGTCTGCGGGATTTTGGTGCGAACGCCCCCCTCGCCCACCGTATAGCCGAACCCGTCACTGCCAATCACCGCGCCGCTGTGCAGAATGACCCTGTCCCCCAGCACACACCGCTCGCGCACCATGGTCAGCGGATACAGCAGGCAGTCACGCCCGATGACCGCCCCATGCCCCACGTACGTTTGCGGATACAGCGTGGTGCCCGCGCCAATTTCCGCGCCCGCCTCCACCACCGCAAACGCCCCAATCGCCACATCCGCCCCCAGCTTGGCCTCCGGCGAAACACACGCCTGCGGATGCACCCCCCGCGGCAGCACAACCGGCTCCGGCGCGAACAAGGCACACGCCGCCGCAAACGCCGCGTCGGCATCCGCCACGCGCAACAGCGCCGGCTGGGGCGACGCAATCGCCGCATCCTGCGGCACAATCACCGCCGTCGCCCCGCTCGTCGCCACCGCCGACATATACTTCGGGTTGCCCGCAAACGACACCTGCCCCGCACGCGCCGACTGCAAATCCGCCACCCCCGTCACGACCGCCGCCGGGTCCCCCTCCAGCGTCGCGCCCAGACGCTCCGCCAACGCGCCAAGTGTCAGTGTCGCCGCCATGAAACCACCCCCTGCCATTACTTGCCGGCCGGATTCAGACGCTGAATCAGTTGCTCCGTCACATCCAGACTCGGATTCGCATAAATCGTCAACGGCACCATATTCATCGTCATGCCGGAGCTGTCCAGAATCAAGTCCCAGCCCTCCTCCTTGGCAAAATCCTGCACCGCTTCCGTTAATTCATCCACGATGGATTGGCGCGTCTTTTTGACCTCTTCCGCCATTTGCTTCAGCTTCGCTTCCTGAGTGCGCCGCGCGCGGGCCTGAAACGCCTGCAGCTCAATCATTTTTTCTTCCGCCGCATTTTGTTTTTCCATCCGCGCCGCATCCGACAGCATCGGACTCTTCGCCGCCTCGCGCAACTTCTCCACTTCCTCGCCCAAGGCGCGCCCCTCGGCCAGAATCTTCTCCACCTCCGCCTGCACGACATCCTCGGTCGCCTTCAACTCCGCCTCCGCCGCCTTGGTTTTCGGATGCGCCGAAAAAACCTTCTCCAGGTCCACCGTCGCAATCTTCAATTCCCCGGCCCAGCACGTCGCCGCGACCACCATGCCCGTCAAAGCCCATAGCAACCATTTACTTGTACGCATCATCTGCTCCTTTTTCCTTACAAACCTGTTCCGTCCGCAATTCGCGCGGCATCTTCCCCCACGCTCCACGCTTTGAAAAGCGGAAAAGTTACACCTGACTCAACCAACAGCCTTTCTCAACGCATCCGCGATGGACTCACACAAGCGGCCCACCATCTCATCCGTAGGCCCCTCCGCCATTACGCGGCATAAATTCTGCGTGCCGGAATAGCGCACCAAAACGCGCCCCTCCTGCCCCAGCTCCTTCTCCGCCGCCGCAATCGCCGCCTGCACCGTCGGCAGACTCTCCAACGGCGGACGGCTCGAAAGCTCCACATTCACCAAACGCTGCGGCGACATTTTCAGAATCGAAGCCAACTCCGACATTTCCTTGCCGCTACGGCACATCACCGCCAGCACCTGCAAAGCCGCCACAATCCCGTCCCCCGTCGTCTGATGCTCCAGAAAAATCATGTGCCCCGACGCCTCCGCGCCGATGCTCGCCCCCTCCGCGCGCATCATCTCCAGCAAATAGCGGTCCCCCACCGCGCTGCACTTCAACTGAATACCCAGCTCGCGCATGGTCTTGTGCAACCCGAAATTACTCATCACCGTCCCCACCGCCATATTGTTCGGCAGCTGCCCCCGCGCCTTCATATCCTGCGCGCAAATCGCCAGCATGTGGTCGCCCGTCAGCTCCACCCCCGTCTCATCCACCACAATCAGCCGGTCGCCATCGCCATCAAACGCCAAACCAATATCCGCGCGCTCCGCCAATACCTGCTCGCGCAACGAATCCGTATGCTGCGACCCGCTGCGCGCATTGATGTTCAATCCGTTCGGCGTGCAATGCAAACTCGTCACCGCCGCCCCCAACCCATGAAACACCGCCGGCGCCACCTTGTACGTCGCCCCGTTGCCGCAATCCAAAACAATCCGCAGCCCCTTCAAATCCAAATCCGCCGGAAACGTGCGCTTGCAAAACTCAATGTAGCGCTCGCGCGCATCCTCCACCCGGAACGACTTCCCGATGCCGCTCCCCGACGGCAGCAGCTCGTGCAGACGGTCCCCCGTCGCCAGCGCTTCAATCTCCGCCTCCTCCTCATCCGGCAGCTTGTAACCATCCGCCGAAAACAACTTGATGCCATTATCCTCGAACGGATTGTGCGAAGCCGAAATCACAAGCCCCGCATCCGCCTTCTGGTCAATCACCAGCACCGCAATACCCGGCGTCGGCAGCGTCCCCGCCAAAATCGCATCCGCCCCCATCGAGCACAAACCCGCCACCAGCGCGTTTTCAATCATGTACCCGCTCAAACGCGTATCCTTCCCCACCAAAACGCGCGGACGCCGCCCCCCCTTCCGCTCCTTCAACACATGCGCCACCGCCCGCGCCAAATTGACCGCCGTTTCCACCATCATCGGCTCCCGATTCGCCACCCCGCGCACCCCATCCGTCCCAAACAATTTCTTTTGGTTGCTCATGCTATTCTTCCCTTTCAAACAGTCGCGACAGCCGCGTCCACAATTTTCTGCAGCCAGGCCGTGCCCGCCGCCTTCACCTCCGGCGACAACCCCTGAATCCGCGTCACATACCCGCCCTCAGGCGCCGCCAGCCACGCCTCCAAAAACTCCTCTTTCTCCGCGCACTCCACATCCCCCGCCGCCGCCAGCCGCTCGCGCCGCGCCGGCCAGTCCGCCACCTCCGCATCCTGCTGCGCCCGCAACGCCTCCGACACCTCCTTCGTCCCCAGCGCCAAAATCCGGGCCACCACATCATCCAACCGCTTCAACCGCTCCTCCCGCGCCCCCTTCAGTTGCCGNNCCCGCACACAAGCCCCCCCGTACGCATCCCGCTCCAGCACCGGCCGCCGAACCAGCGCATACCACACCTCCAGCGCCGCCAAATTACCAATATAAATCCCCCCATTGCGCAACACCCGCGCCACCGACCGCCCCCCGCTCGTGAACGGAAACACCCCCGCCCTCGGCATCGGCGGCACAATCAAATGATTCGCCTCCAGCGCATCCCGGCGCAACACATGCCCCGCCGCCAGCACCGTGCCATACTCCATCCGCACCGGCCCCACAATCCCCGCCTGCCCGCCCAAAAAAATCGGCGGCTGATCCAGCATCACCCCGCGCGGCACATCCCCAATCAGCGACGCCGTCGCCTTGTCCCCGTGCGGCGTATAATTAAAATGAATAAACGACGACCCAATCTCGCTATGCTCCATCCGATTCCGCCCCCCCGCCATCAACGCATCGCAAAAATTGATTAAGCTCCCCCCCACCACAAACGGAAAGAAAATCGTCTGCTTCAGCCCCACCGTATGCGCCATCTCCGCCCCCTCCTCAAGAATCGTCCCCGGCCGCACATGCGCCCCGCACCCCACCACCGCCCCATCCAAAAACACCGCCCCGCTGAAATACCCCCCCCTCAAACGCACCCCGGCCCCCAACTGACAATCCTCAACCGTCACCGGAGCCTCACGCCCCAGCACACACCCCGGCCCGATACTCGTCTCCGCCCCGTAAATCTTGCACCCCGCATGAATCATCACCCCCGGCGCGATACGCCCCGGGTCCACCCCCTCGCCGATTTCCACCGCCCCCGGCGCCGGAATCCGCACCCCCCGCAGCAACAATTCATCCACGCACTTCATTTACGCAACAACGCTCCCGCCACCACCCCGACACCCGCCGCCCCCAGCAACACATAAGACGTCCTCCACGTCACCTTCATCGAAAACAAATTCACCGTCACCGACCCCTGCGTCATAATCAACACAACCACAAACGCCGCCAATAACAGCAAACCCAGAATCATTCTTTTACTCATGACACAAACACCTCATGCGATTTCGCGCCACTCTGCCACACCCCCGCAAACAATACACGCCCTTTTTACACCCCCCCCGCCCTTTTCCCCATCGCCTCTCTTGCTTGACATTTCACCCGCACCCCGTATGCTCACCATACTTTCTT
>DBPO01000099.1 GCA_002304915.1 Verrucomicrobia bacterium UBA1418 | reverse complement strand
CAGATGTTCGCCCACGGCCTCGTCGAAGAAGTCCGCCGCCTGCGCCAAACCCACCCCGCCCTTTCCCCCACCGCCCGCCACGCCATCGGCTACGAAGAAGCCGCCGCCGTCCTTGATGGCCGCCTGACCGAAGAAACCGCCATCCGCCAAGTCACCATCCGCACCCGACAATACGCCAAGCGCCAAATGACCTGGTTCCGCAACCAAGCCGACGTCCGCTGGGTCGAAGTCACCCCCCGCGACGACACCGAACGCCTCGCCAACAAAGTCCGCCAAATCTGGTCCGCCCTCGGCCCCACCCGCCTGTGCCCCTGAACGCGGATTCCTGTTCTTCCCCTCCCCCGCCCGCTGTGGTATATCGTGACCCAATCAAAGGATGCCACTCCACAAATGATTTTCCAATGTTGCGATGAGTAAAACCGATAAAACGAAAACCAAGCGCGAACCCGCCATATTTTTGGTGTATGGCACCGACGACCTCGCCGCGACACGCAAAGCGGATGAAATCGTCAACCGCCTCTGCCCGCCGGAGAACCAGGCGCTCGGCCTCGAAACCATCGCGCCCGAACCCGGCCCGATTTCAGCCGAAACCGCCGCCAGCCTATTGCGCACGGCCATGCAAGCTCTGCTGACGCCATCCTTTCTGGGCGGCGCCAAAACCGTCTATCTGCGCGACGCCGCCATTTTCAATCCGCTCACCGAACCCGGACGTTTCGAGGCCGTCAAAACACAAACCGCGCAACTGGTGGAAATGCTCAAGGCCGGCCTCCCCGATGGCGTCAGCCTCGTCGTTTTGACCAACCAAATCAATAAATCCACATCGTTTTACAAAACCTTTGCCGCGTCAGGCGAAGTCCACGCCTTCGACGCGCCGGAAAAACCAAAAGAAGTCCAGGAAGATTTCATCCCCGCCATGGAGCAATTGGTGAAAGACCGCGGCCTCCAGATGGCGCGCCCCGTTCTGATGGCTCTGCTGGACCGCACCGGATACAACCGCCGCCTCGTCGAAAACGAAATCGAAAAGCTGGCCGTTTACGCGGGCGACCGCAAAACCGTCACCGCCGCCGACATCCAACTCATGGTCGCCCCTGTTCGCGAAAGCAAGTTCTACGAATTCGCCAGCACCTTTTGCGACGGCGATTTGGATGACACCCTCCAAGTCCTCCGCCGCATGTTCGCCCAGCGCGAAGAACCCATCGCCCTGCTGATTAACCTGCAAAATCGTTTGCGCGACATGATAATCATGGCCGACTGCCTCAAACGCGGCTGGGCCGTGCTCTCCGGCGGCGAGCGCTTCCGCACCCTCAAATGGAATCTCCCCCCCGAAGGCGAAGCTCTCCTGTCCGCCTTGGAAAGAGACCCGCGCAAGGGCCATCCCTATGCCGTCACGATGCAAGCGGTGCAGGCCAGCCGCTTTCCGGCCGGCCGCTGGTTCCGCTGGTTCAACGCCGCCGTGGACACACACGCCGCCATCACCGGCGGCCAAACCCAAACGCCGGAAGTCGCCCTGGAAACGCTGGTCATACGCACGCTCGGCGAATTTGCCGCCACCCGGCGTCCATAAATCACGCCTAAATCACGCCAACGCACGTTTCCCGGCTTCCCAACCCGCCCGTGTTTTGGCAAAGTGCGCGTCATGGCTTCCCATTTACAAATTAGAAAACAATTGGACGCCGCCCGGCGCGTGGTCGTAAAAATCGGCAGCCGGACGCTGGTGCAGCGCAATGGGCGTCCCGATACACGCCGCATGGCCGCGCTGGTGGCGGATATCGCCGAATTGCGCAAAGCGGGCCGCGAAGTCGTGGTCGTTTCCTCGGGCGCTATCGCGGCCGGCTTGCAGGCGCTGGGCATGACCAAGAAACCCGCGGACCTGCCCAGCCTGCAAATGGCCGCCGCCGTGGGGCAGTCGCGTTTGATGGCCACCTACGACAACCTCTTCGCACGCAAAAAACTGCGCATCGGCCAGGTCTTGCTCACGCACGACGACCTGGAAAACCGGCGGCGGCATCTGAATGCCCGCAACACCATGCTCAAACTGCTGGAATATGGCGTCATTCCCATCGTGAACGAAAACGACGTGGTCTCCGTGGACGAAATCAAGTTCGGCGATAACGACTTGCTGGCATCGCGATCCGCCATGTTGATTGGCGCCGATTTGCTGGTGCTGCTGACCACGGTCAACGGCTTTCATGCCCCCGACGCAAAAGGGCGTCGGCGGCGCGTGCCTTTTTTGTCCGAAGTCACGGCGGACACCTTGTCGCACGCGAAAGGCAAAGGCAGCGCGCTTTCCACCGGCGGCATGAGTAGCAAACTGACGTCGGCCATGGAAGCCGCGCGCATGGGCACCGCCGTAGTGATTGCCAACGGCCGCAAGGACGCCATCTTGCAGCAGATTCTGGCGGGTAAAAACGTGGGCACCTTGATTGCCCCCTCGCCCATGAACGGCGCGGCCAAAGGCGGCCTGAATCAACGCCGCCGCTGGGTCGCTCTTTTCCACCACGCGCGCGGCCAGGTGGTAATTGACGAAGGAGCCTGCGTGGCGTTGCTCCAGCGCGGCAAAAGCCTCTTGCCCGTCGGGGTGCGCGATGTCGTCGGCGAATTTTCCGCGGGCGACCTCGTGGAAATCCACGACCCCGGCGGACGCTGCCTCGCCCGCGGCCTGAGCGAGTATTCCAGCGCGGAAATTCGTCTCCTCAAGGGGCTGAAAACCGAAAAAATCCGTGAGCTGCTGGGCAACCACGCGCCGGATGAACTCATCCATCGCGACAATTTGGTCATTGCGCCCTAGCCGCCATGTTTCGTTCGGGCGCGGGTGGTTGGGTCTGGATTCAATAGCGGCAACGTGGTAAGGTGAAATATTAAATAGCGTATAAAATTCGAGGATTGCGATGAATTTACACGAAACCATGATTGAAATGGGCGACCGCGCCGTGGCGGCCTCGCGCCAGCTCGTGACGTTAAGCTCGCGACGGAAAAATCTCATTCTGGAAGCCATGGCGGAATCGCTGGAGGCCAATCGCGACCGCATCAAGGCCGCCAACGCCCGCGACATGAGCGCGGCGCGCGAAGCAGGGCTTTCCGATGCCATGCTGGACCGCTTGCTGCTCACGGATAAACGTATTGACGAAATGATTAGCGGCGTCAGCGCGCTGATTGGTCTGAAAGACCCCGTGGGCCAGCGCATTTCGCGCTGGATTCGCCCCAACGGAATTGTCATTCAGAAAATCCGCGTGCCGATTGGCGTCATCGGCATCATTTTTGAGTCGCGCCCCAACGTGACGGTGGATGCCGCGGCCCTGTGCTTCAAAACCTCCAACGCAGTCATTTTGCGCGGGGGCAGTGAAGCTTTTGAATGCAACAAGGCGCTGGTGGACATTCTGCAAGCGGGAGGCACGCGCAAAGGCTTGCCGCCCCACTCCATCCAGTTGGTGCCGACCACCGACCGCGAAGCCGTCCGCGAATTGGCGCAACTTTCCGGACGCGTGGATGTGGTCATCCCGCGCGGCGGCGAACAACTGATTCGCACGGTTACCGAGATGGCGCATATTCCGGTAATCAAGCATTACAAAGGCGTCTGCTACGCCTATGTGGATGAAGCCGCCAATCAGGACATGGCGCTGACCGTTCTCGAAAACGCCAAGTGCAGCCGCCCGGGCGTGTGCAACGCCATCGAAAAAGTGCTGGTGCATGAAGCCATCGCGACCGAATTCCTGCCGAAATTGGCCAATCTGATGGCCGCCCGGCAAGTGGAGTTGCGCGGCGACGACGCCACCCGCCAGATTATTCCCGACATGAAGCCCGCCACCGACGCGGATTGGGGCGAGGAATATCTCGACCTGATTCTGACCGTGGGCGTGGTACCCTCACTGGAAGCCGCCATTGAGCATATCAATCGCCACGGCTCGCATCACTCCGACGTGATTCTATCGGAAGACGAAAAGGCCCAAACCAAGTTCCTCGAAGAAGTGGACACCGCTTGCGTCTATGCCAATGCTTCCACCCGCTTCACGGATGGCGGCGAGTTCGGCATGGGAGCGGAAATCGGCATTTCGACCGACAAACTCCATGCCCGCGGACCGATGGGGCTGGAAGAATTGACCACCTACAAATATATCATTCACGGCACCGGCCAAATCCGGACCTGAACCAGCCACCTATTCTTTAACGCCGCCGGCGGTCAGACCGGAAATCAGCAGGCGCTGGCAGGCGAGGAACAGAATCGTGATGGGCAGGCCGGACAACACCGCTGTCGCGGCGAAGTCACCCCATAAATAGTTCTGTTCATAGAGGAAGCTGTTCGCCCCCACCGCCAGCGTCCACTGGTCGGTGCGCTGTAAAATCACGCTGGCCAGCGGATATTCGCCAATCAGACCGATGAACGCCAAAATAAACACAACCGCAAAAATGGGCGCGGACAGCGGCAGCATAATCAGGCGGAATGTCTGCCAGGGCGTAGCGCCATCTATTTTGGCGGACTCCTCCAGCGATGGCGGCAGCGAATCGAAATAGCCCTTAATCATCCAGATATGCGTCGCAATGCCCCCCAGATACGCCAGAATCAGGCCCGGATGCGTATCCAGCCCCAGCGCGGGAACCCACCGCCCCAGCGCTTCCAAAATGGAATAAATGGCAATGATGGCCAGCACCATCGGAAACATTTGCAAAATCAGCAGGGCATTCAACAGTCTGGCGCGGCCGGCAAAACGCATCCGCGCAAAAGCATAGGCGGCGGTCGCGGACAGCGCAAGAATCAGCGCGGCGCTGATGGCGGAAATCCGCACGGAATTGCCAAACCAACGCAGCACGGAAACCGTCGGCTTGAGCCAGGTGCCGTCAGCTTGTTGCACCGGCAATCCCAGCACCATGCGCCAATGTTCCAGGCTGAAAGTTTCCGGTGTAGGCAAAATGCCGCCGGTTGCAAAATTGCCCTTCCGCAGCGAAATGGAAACCACCATAAACAGCGGCACCATCATCAGCGCGATGAAGGCAACCAAAAAGACATGCGCCAAAATCAGTCGCCCGCGAAATGCCCGGCCCTCAACCATCAGCGCGCTCCTTTCGCGGCGGGCGCGCGGCTCCACCGCAACTGCAACCACGCCAAAATAGCAACAATGATGAACAACAGCGTCGCCACGGCGGACGCAAAACCAAAGCGAGCGGACGAATCCTTGAAGGCCATCCGGAACGTGTACGACACCAGCAAGTCCGTGGTGCCCGCAACCGTGGCGGAGCCGGTGATGTCCGGCTTGCCCCCCGTTAACAGATAAATCAACGAAAAGTTGTTAAAATTAAATGCGAAGCTCGCAATCAGCAGCGGGAATAGCGGCGGAAAAATTTGCGGCAGGGTGACTTTTGTAAAATTGGTCCAAGGCCCGGCCCCATCCACAGCGGTGGCCTCATATAATTCATCAGGCACCGCCTGCAACATGCCCGAGGAAATAATCATCATGTACGGATAGCCCAGCCAGGCGTTCACAATCAGAATCATGGTGCGCGCCAGCATGGGGTCCGTGAACCATTTGGGGGCTATGCCAAAAAGCGCCGTCAGCACATGATTGATTTCGCCATAGCCCTCATTAAACAGCCCGCGAAATACCAAAATGGGAATAAAGGCCGGAATGGCGTAGGGCAAAATCAGCAGCGTCCGATAAATCGCCCGCCCGCGCAGCGCCTTCCATTGCAACAGACTCGCCAGACATACCCCGATAACAAAGGTGGTGGCAACCGAAAGTAGCGCGAACACAACATTCCATGCAAAAATTTTCAAAAAAGGTTCGCGGATGGCCGGGTCGGTAAAAATTAAACGGAAATTAGCCGTCCCAATCCACACGCGCCAGCCCGGCCCGACCACCTCGCCCGTCGCCTCATCCACGAAATTGCCGCGCGATGAGTCCGGCACGAGCCGTTGCCCCGTCACTGCATTGACGAGTCCGCCGTTGTCCTCCTCCCAGCGCGGCAGACGATAGCCCAATTCCCGCAGACTAATCATCCGCAACGGAACGGATTGCCCCGGTGCCGTGAAACGCGCGGGCCTGAGCCATGCGCGAGCCGCGACGACGTCGCGAATCCCCAAGGCTTTGGCGCGGGGGGGCGCAATATTCAGGCCCAAAAGAATCGGCTGACTTTGCTCTGCTTCCTGCGGCGTGAACGGCCGCGAAATCAACAGATTGCGGCCCATTTCCTCTTTTTCCAAGGGAATGACCACCTGATATTTGCCGGGTTCAGCGGCCGGGTGCAAACGAAACGCATGACGGGTCTCCACCGGCGCGTACAGGTCTTGGGCAAACCACGCGCGCACCCGCTCCTGCGAAAGCAAATGTTCACCGCTGAAATTGGTGAAGGCGATATAAACGGTGTATAGCAGGGGCGCCAACACGAACACGGCAAATGTGGCCAGGCCGGGCAATAAATAGCGCGCGGCATGGGTGCGCGGCGAATTGTACACCCAGGCGGCAAAAGCCACGGCCAGGAACAGCGCCACACCCAACACCGGCGCGCCGGCCAGCACCATGCGTGCCGCCAGCCAGCCGGCGCCAAATAAAACAATCGCCCAGAACAGGCGTCCCAGCTTCAGCAATCTCATGGCGCCCCCCGTGCCATGCGCGCCTGCGCGTTATCCAACGCCTCTTGAGGCGTGGCCCGCTGGGAAGTAATGGTTGCCAGCGCCGATTCCATGGCGCTCCAAAACACACCCATCTGCGGAATGTTCGGCATGAGCGTGCCGACTTCGATATTTTTCATGGCGCCGGCAATATGCGGGTCCGCCGCCATGGTTTCATAGGACTCAATCAACGCCGGCACGCCCAAAGGAACGTGGCTATCCATCGCCGCCAGTCCGCGCGGCGTGATGAGATAGTGCTCCAAAAATTCCTGCGCCAAATCCAGATTGGGGCTGGCGCGATTGAACATGGCCCCCACCACACCCACAAAGGGGCGCGCCGGCTGGCCGTTCACGCCGGGAATGGTGGTGACGCCGAAATCAATGCCGCTCTTTTTCAGGTTTTCCCAAGCGAAGGGGCCGGAAATAAACATCGCCAGCCGCCCCTGATTCATTTGTGCCTCGGCAATGGAATAGGACAAGCTCGCGGGCAACACCTTGGCGCGTATCAACTCCACAACCGCGCTCATCGCGGCTACGGCGGCCGGTTGATTGACGCCAATGTCCGCCGTGTCATACGAGCCGTCTTCCCGCTGTCCGAAAATATAGCCGCCATCCGCGGCCAGAAGACCATACGTGAAATAGGCGTTGTTGTAATCCCACATAATCGGCACAACACCCTGAGACTGCAACCGAGGGGCCAACTGCGCGCAATCCGCCAAATTCGCAGGAATTTCGTCTTCAGCAATCAGCGCGCGATTGTAAATCAGCCCCGGCGACTCCATCGCAATGGGATAACCCCACCAGCGCCCGCGATGCTGAAACGCCGTCCATGCCTTGGGAAAAATGCGGTTGGTAAATACCGGCGACGGGTCAATCGGCAGGAGCAATCCGGTATCGGCCCACTCCCCCAACCGATCGTGGGCCCAAATGATGATGTCCGGCCCCTGCCCGCTTTTGGCCGCGTGGAAAAATTTGTCCGTGGCCCCTTCCGGATGCTCCACGATGACCGGAATGCCCGTATTCTCCTCGAAAATCTTTCCAATCTCCCGAATCCCCTCGTAGCCCTTGTCCCCGTTAATCCAAATGAGCAATTCATTGGGAGAAAATGCTCCTGCTGTCAGCGCCCATGTCAGCGACAGGACTGAAAACAATACGGTTGCCGAGCGATTCATCATATCAAGTTGGGAATTTATCGAGCTTGCGCGCCAACAGCGGCCCCCATCGGTCGCGGGCCTGACGCATGGCCTGGCCGCGGTGGCTCATTTTATTTTTAAGTTCATTGCCCATTTCCGCAAATGTCTGCGAATAGCCATCGGGAACGAACAGCGGGTCGTATCCGAATCCCTTCGTGCCGCGCGGCTCTTCGATAATGCGTCCCGGGCAGGAGCCGGATACAGTTTCCACGCGCCCCGTGGGATCGCTCAAGGCGGCCACACAGCGAAAACGCGCCGCGCGATTCGTTTGGCCCGCCAGCTCACGCAACAGCTTGGCGTTGTTGTTCGCATGGTTGCAAGGCTCGCCGGCATAACGCGCGGAAAACACGCCCGGCGCATGATGGAGCGCCTCCACTTCCAGGCCGGAATCATCAGCCAGCGTCCACAGCCCCGTAGCCAGCGCCAACTCGCGCGCTTTTTTAGTGGCATTGCCTTCAAAGGTCAAAAGGTCTTCGACAACCTCCGGCACATCCGGAAAGGCCGCCGCCGAAACCCATTCCACGCCGGGCAAATCAAAAATTTCCTGAATTTCCTGAATTTTCTTGGCGTTGTGCGATGCAAGTAAGATTTTCATTCGGCCGCGCCTCCATGATAGCGACGTTCAATCTGGCGGGAAATGCCGGTCAGAATTTCATAGGCAATGGTTTCGCAATGGGTCGCCAGCTCATCGGCCCAGATGGCAGCGCCATCCTGTTCGCCAATCAAAGTGACTTCGTCGCCGGGTCGAACTCCGCTATCCGGCCCCAAATCCACCGTAATCCAGTTCATGCTGACCCGCCCGACCACGCGACGGCGCTCGCCGCCAATCAAGACATGCCCATGATTGCCCAAATATCGTTGATAGCCGTCGGTGTATCCACAACTAATCGTGGCCACCTCGGTGGCGGTGGTGGTGCGATAACTGCCGTAATACCCCACCGCGAAATCCGCGGGTACTTTCTTCACCTGCATCACGCGGGCCTTCCACTGCAAAATGGGCCGCGTCGCAAAGCGTTGGGTGGCGTCGCTCGCGCCATAGCCATAAAGCGCAATCCCCACCCGCACGAAATCCTGATCGCACTCAGGCAACAACAGCGCGCCGCGTGTGCTCGACATGTGCCGCGTCAAGCGATGACCAACCGCCTCCTCCAAGACGGGCAACGCGGCCAAAAATTTGTCCACTTGCCCGCGCGACGCCTCCGGTTTGCGCTGAAGCTCAACCATGGCAAAATGCGTACACACCCCCCGCACATCCAGGCCCGACAAACGGCACAGCCGCGTGGCCGCATCCACCTCTTGCGGACAAACGAAGCCCAAACGTCCCATGCCGGTGTCCAATTTCAAGTGTACGGGCAGGCGGCCATCCATCGCGGTCGCCGCCGCCGCCAGATCACAGCCATGCTCGGCCGAAACGACCACTGGTGTAATGCGTTGCGCCAAAAGCTGCGCAACGTCCTGCGGGCTGGCCACGCCGAGCACAAGAATCAGTTCCGCATCGGGAACTGCCTGACGCACCACCATCGCTTCGGCCACATAAGCCACCGCAAACTTTTTCACGTTGGCCCGGCGTAGCGCGGACGCCGTGGCCGCCAACCCATGACCATACGCATCGGCCTTCACCACGGCCATCAAGTCCGCGCCACCCAGAGCGTTGCGAATGCTGGCCGCGTTCGCGCCCAACTGCGCCAAGTCCACTTCTACCCAGGAACCACCACAATTCATCATGGGGGCATTAAATCGCATCCGCAAAACCCTGACAAGGCGCAAGGCGCACGATTGCTCCGCTGACAAGACTTCTTGGGCATGCCCCCCCCTGTTAACAATTCGCTCGACACCGTTATTATTCCGTTTATCTTGTGGGCAAATCTTCGACACCAAGGAGGCAGTGAGTGAAGAACAAGAAACGTTCGCATGAAATGTGGATTTTGCTTGGTTGCGCCATCATCTGCGGGACATTGCTGGGCTGTAACGGCGATGGCCCCGGCCCGATTTCCAACCCCGATCCGGGCGAGAACAACTTGCACATTGTCGCCGCATTTGGTGACAGCATTACCCGCGGAAGCGAATGCCCCTGCACGCCCTATCCCGCTCGCCTCGCCGGCATGATTGGCAAAGACGTGCGAAACCTTGGAATCGGTGGCTCACAAGCCACAGCCAGCGTTGGCCGAACGAAGGATACCATTAAAAAGCACCGTCCCGCCTTCATGCTGATTCTGTACGGCGTCAACGATGTCATTCATGGCCAGGACCGCAACGCCATTTTGGGCGCCATCCAAAAAATGGTGGCCATCTGCAAGGAAAATCATGTCGTTCCGGTTCTGGCAACGTATCCGCCGCCGACTCGTGAGCACCGCATTTTTGGTGGCGGGGTTGAGCGGCTCAATAACGGGATTCGTGACCTTGCGCGTCTCGAAGGCATTCGCCTGGTGGACCTTGAAAAAGAGTTTTCCGTGAGCTACGACACCTCCCAGCCGGGGCGCCGCATTCCCATTGCGGATGAGACGTTATACATGCCTGATGGGTTGCATCCCAACGATGCGGGTACCCATATCATGGCGATGGCGTTCGCCGATTTATTCTGAGCCGCTGGCGGCCGCCAACAAATCCGCGAGGCTCACGCGCCCTTCATAGAGCGCTTTGCCGACAATCGCGCCGGCCAAGTTTGTGACCGGCAGTTGCCGCAAACGGCGCACGTCCTCAACGGTCGTCAATCCCCCCGAGGCAATGACACCGCACGTCGGCCCCACCGCCGCGCACACATCCGCCGTGCCCGCAAAGTTGGGTCCCTGTAGCATCCCGTCGGTGGCCGTGTCCGTATAAATAATCGTGCTCACCCCGGCGGCGGCAGCCCGTTGCGCCAGCTCCACCGCCGACATCCGCGAGGTTTCCGTCCAGCCCTTCACCTGCACCCAGCCATCGCGCGCGTCAATACCCACCGCCAGCCGGTCGCCATAACGCCGAACTAAAACAACCAAATCCTCCACATGCTCCAGCGCCCGCGTGCCCAGAATGGCGCGCCGGACGCCCGCGTCCAGCAACGCATCCAGGTCGGCGTTGGTGCGCAACCCGCCGCCGCATTCCACCGGAATACGCAACGCACTCGTAATCTTGCCAATGACCTCCAAATGCGCCGGACGCCCCTGAAAAGCCCCATCCAAATCCACCACATGCAACCATTCAGCGCCCTGCGCCTCCCACTCCAGGGCCATCGCCACCGGATCCGCGCCATAAACGGTCACGTCATCCGCACGCCCCTGACGCAAACGGACACACTGCCCGCCCTTCAGGTCAATCGCCGGCAATATCGTGAATGCGCTCATCACCGCCCGCGCTACAGGACGCCCTTGCTGGAAGGCACGCCATCCACTCGCGGGTCAATCCTGCAGGCCATCTTCAACGCCCGCGCCAGCCCCTTGAAAACGGACTCCCAGGCATGATGCGCATCCGCGCCATAAAACTGCCGGATATGCAAGTTCATGCGCGCCTGCGTCACAAATCCGCGCAAAAACTCGTGCAACAGCGACAACTCAAAATCCAGAATTTTTTTCTTGCGGCAGGCCATCTCCAAAACCAAGTAAGGGCGTCCGCCCAAATCCAGCGCCACACGGCTGAGCGTCTCATCCATCGGCATCAAGCTGAATCCATAGCGCTCAATGCCCTTGCGGTCCCCCAGCGCCTGATTCAAGGCCTCGCCCAACGCCAAACCCACATCTTCCACGGTATGGTGATAATCCACCTCCAGATCGCCGGTCGCCTTCAGGTTCAAATTAAACAACGCATGCTTGCTCATCAGCTCCAGCATGTGATTCAGAAAAGGCAGGCCGGTTTCAATCTGATACTTGCCGGACCCGTCCACATCCAGCTCCAGCCGAATCTGGGTTTCGCGCGTGTTACGGACAACTTGGGCTTTGCGTGTCTTCATGGTGAGCCCAAGATACCTGTCCACACCTCATTACGCAATGGATTTCCGCCGCACCCCTTTCCGGCTGAACACTTTCTTGCACTTGACCAATACACCGCCATAGAGTAGCATTTTTAATAGTGCTAGGGATAGCCCCTGAATCTCCGGCATGAGTTGCTCCGAGGAACGGCGGAAGTTGGCAACGACAGAATAAACGGAACCGAAAGGAGGCCGTTATGTTAAACAACTTGCCACGACATATCGTTTGGATGTGTTCGTTCCTGCTGATTTTTTCGGCGGTCGCCGCGGATTCCAATTCCGTGGTGCCCCCGGCATTTCGCATGCCAACGGCCAGCACCAAGTTTGAAAACATCACCTTTGTTGTTTTCGACACTGAAACCACCGGCTTCAGCCCGGCCAACGACCGGCTGGTGGAACTTGGCGCCGTCAAAATACGCAACGGCGAAGTTCTCGGCGAAAAAAACTGGCTCATCAATCCCCAGCGCTGGATTCCCTACTACGTCCAGAAGGTGCACAACATCACCCCCGAAATGGTCAAGGATCAACCGGTCTTTGCCGACATCTATCCGGAGTTTCTCGAATTCATTGGCGACGCCGTTCTGATTGCGCACAACGCCCCCTTCGACATCCGCATGCTGGCCGCCGAAGCCGAACGCAACGGCATGCCCATGCCCAAAAATGCCGTTCTCGACAGCCTCGTCCTCTTTCGCAACTGGTACCCCGAATTAAAATCCCACACCGTCTCGGCCATGATTGACCACTTCAGCATCGCCACCGAAGGCATGCAGGCCCATCGCGCCAACGCGGACTCTCTCTTCGTCTTTCACGCCATCCAAAAGGAAATGGACCGCCGCAGTGAAAGCCCGCGCTTTTCCGAACTCCTCAAAGACGCCGGCCAGATTCATCACTTCGCCGCGGAATAATCCGCCCAACAACCACCCGCCGTGATTCTGCTGCTCCGCGCGTGCCTGTACATTTTTGCCGCCGCGCTTGTCCTCATTCTTTTGGGCCTAATCGCCGATGCCCTCTACGCGCGCCGCATCACCCGCCGCGCCCACGCCCCTGACGCCCCTCGCGGCAGCGCCCAGCCCATTCGCCTGAATCCCGCCGGCTCTCCCGCTCTGCTTCTTATCCACGGATTTGCCGATGGCCCCTCCGTCTTCGCCCAACTCGCACCCGCCTTCGCCGCCGCCGGCCTGTCCGTGAACGCCCTGCACCTGAGCGGCTTCGGCATTCCGCCCCCGCAAATGGCCGGCACCACTCTCGCCGACTGGCGGCAAGACGTGGATAAGGAAATTCAAGCCATTCGCGCACAAAACCCGGCCCGCCCCCTCTGGTTGCTGGGCCATTCTCTCGGCGGCGCCCTCGCCTTCGATGCCGCCCTGCGCCCGGAAAATCACATCGCCGGCGTCGTCATGCTCGCCCCGCTGATTCAAGTATCCCGCACCCGCGCGCCCCTGCTCTCCCCGCGCCAGTGGTTCACCATTTTCGACCGCCTGCTCCTGTTCACCGACACCATTGAATCGCGCCTCCCCAAAGACCTGCGCAACCCGACCGCCCGCAACGCCTATCGCACCGATAAATACATCCACCGCGATCTCTACCGCGCGCTCTTCGCAACCATTGACGCCATCAGCCCCCGCGCCGCCGACTGGTCCGGCCCCCTATTCATGGCCGTTTCCCCCACCGACGAAATTGTGGATTCCGCCGCGACCAAACAATTTTTCGACGCCACCCAAGCCTCCCGCGCCCAATTCTACGAACAGCCCGACGCCGGCCACGTCCTCCCGCTCGACAACGGTCATCCCCAACTCGCGCAGGAAATCATCCGCTTTATTCTCGCCCCCGCCGCCCCGCCCGTTTCGCCGCGCTGAAAATCGCCTACCGCGCCCACCGGGCCTCAAACCGCCCGCTCCATGCGTCCCGCGCCGCCAGCAGCAACGCCCAATTCACCCCGAAAAACGCCCCTAAAACGCCCAAAAATCGGTTTTTCACCCATTTTGACGCCACAAATGCCCCGAAGCTCGCCAAAATTACCGCAAAAACGCCCCAAAACGCCCAAAACCAAAAGCTCCCCGCCCCACCCGCCGCCCACGCGAGAAATCCCAAGGAGAAAACCGCCAAAATCACTAAAAATGGCGTCAACAACCGCAAAAACTTGTGTGAAACCCACTGAAACCAAATCGGATTGGCAAAAATTGAGTAAATGCGCGGTTCCAGGCAGCCCATTTGCCAAATTCCGGCCAACGTGCGCCGTTTTCTGATATTTTCGCGCTGAAAATCCGCCGGGACATCAAAAACAACCGCCTCAGGCTCAAAAAGGCAGCGAAAACCCTGCAAAACCGCCCGCATCGGAATCAAAACGTCATCCACCAGCGTATTTGCCGGAATTTCAGCGCACAATTCGCGCCGAATGGCATAAAGCGCCCCAGTTGCACCGGGAACCGCGAAAAATCGGCTCTCCGACTCCCGAATCATCTTTTCGTAGCCCCAATACGTTTCCGCACCCTTTTGCGCGCCGCCCGCCGCCGCCTCATAGACCAGTGCGCCCGACACCACCCCCACCCGCGAATCGGCAAAGGGGCGCAACAGCTTGGAAATCGCCCCCGACGCCACCCGTTGCCGCGCATCCATCATCACGCAAATGGGCTGCGTGGCCCGCGCCATCAATTCATTCAAAACCGCAGCTTTCCCCCGCCGCTCGGCGCATTCCAGCAGATGAATGTCAGCCGCCCTCAGCCCTTGCCCGCCCTCCCGCGCGGCCACCCGCGAAATAATTGACTTCACCCGTTCAGCGCTGCCATCCGTGCAACCATCCAACCCAATCCAAACCTCGCGAATAGGCTCGCCGACGGCCAGCTCCAGCAAGTTCTCCAGTTTCCGCGCCAGCCGTTCGCCCTCATCATGCGCCACCATCAGCACAGCCGCGCCGCCGTCAAATTCGCCAGCCTGAACGGGCTTGCCCCAAAAACGCCCCAACGCCCAAATCAGCGCCGGATAGCCGAGATAAATGTACCCCAGCAAACCCACCGAAATGGCCAGCGCAAGGACCATGCCGCAATCGTTTAGCTTTCCCGGATTTCGGCGGAGAGTTGCGCCTTGAGCGCGGCGTTGATGGCGGCATGAAAGGCATTGGCCTTTTCATCCGTCAAGGTGCCGCTGGCGGAACGGTATGTGAAGGCATAGGCCATGCTCTTGCGTCCCTCTCCAAGATTCTTGCCCTGATAAATATCGAAAAGCTCGATGTTTTCCAGTTCCGCCGGCGCGGCGGCCCGGACCACGGCCAGCACCTGCTCATGGCGAACGTCATCGGCCACAATCAAGGCCGTGTCGCGCCGAATGCTCGGATAGCTGGGCGGCGGCGCCAATTCCTGCCGCGCGCCAATCCCTTGAATGACCGGCTCCACGGCCACTTCCAGCAAACCAACCGGCTCCTGAATCCGCCATTCCCTGCCAATCGCCGTTTGCAAAAGCCCCAGCCAGCCAATAACAACGTCATTCACGACAATTTCCATGCCGCGTCCCGGCTCGCCCCACGGACGCTCCGCCGGACGCAACTGCGCATGGCGCAACTTCATCGCTGCGGCCAACTGCTCCCAGACGCCCTTCACCCATAAAAACATATCGGCGGCGCTCACCGGCTGGAAGCGGTCCAGTCCCGTCCGGCCCACCGGCCCAAGCAGACCCACCGACAAATGCTCCTTCTCGGCGGGCATCCCGTCCGCGTCCAAATAGAACACGCGCCCGGTTTCAAAAAAGGCGGTGGTTTCCACCTGGCGCGACACATTGAGGCCGATGGTGGCGACCATTTGCGGCAAAAGAGCATCGCGCATAATCGTGTGGTCGCTCGTCAGAGGATTCGTCAGCTTGACGCGCCTGGGCGCATTGGCTTTGTCGAATAAATTAAGCAAGCCTTCATCCAAAAAGCTGTAGTGCATCACCTGTTGCAAGCCCATGCCCACGAGCGCATCGCGCAACTGAGCCTGCGCCACGGCCGGCTTGTCATTCGCGCCCGGAACAATCGTGGCCATGGAACGAACCGGCGGCAGACTCTTAATCTGCAAGCGGGCATACTCCTCAATCAAATCCGCCTCGCGCGTCAAATCGGCGCGAAACGTCGGCACCAGCACTTCAATCATCTCCGGCGTGGAGCGCAGCACCTTCAATTCCAGCGATTCAAAAACGCGGGCGATTTGCTCGTGCGTGGCCTCCAGCCCCAGCAGCGCGGTGAGCCGCGCCGGGCGGCACGTCACCTTCCACGGTTCGGGCAGCTTGCCGTGTTCGTCCACCGCGCCCATCAGCAAGTCCGCGCCGGCGAGTTCCACCATGAATTTGGCGGCCCGGCGGCTGCCGAAATCGGCCAGCTCGGCATCCACGCCGCGCATGAAGCGATACGACGCCTCCGTCAGCATGTCCAATTTCTTGCTGGTGGCGCGCACGGAAGCCGGCCGGAACGAGGCGCTTTCCAGCAGCACGGTCGTCGTGCTGTCGTTGATGCCGCTATCCTCGCCGCCCATCACGCCGGCCAGCGCCATGGCCCGCCGGGCATCGGCAATCACGAGCATCTCCGGCTCCAAATCGCGCACGACGCCATCCAGGGTGGTGATTTTTTCGCCGGGCTTCGGGTGGCGCACCACAATCCGGCCCTCCGTCAGCAAGGTTTGGTCAAACGCATGGAGCGGTTGGCCGCATTCGAGCATCACATAGTTGGTAATATCCACAATGTTGTTAATCGGCCGCACGCCGGCGGCGGTCAGCCGCCGCTGCATCCAGTCGGGGCTGGGGGCAACCTTGACGTTCTGCAACACGCGGGCGATATAGCGCGGGCAATCCTCCAAGTCTTCAATAACGACGCTGGTCGCCTTTTCAACCGCGGGATGGACTTCCTTCAAGGTGGTGTCCGGCACGTTGACTTTTGTGCCGTAGAGCGCGGCCACTTCGCGGGCGATTCCCAACAAACTCAGGCAGTCGGGACGGTTGGGCGTAATTTCCACTTCCATCACTGTTTCCGGCGGCCCCAAAACCTCGGTCAGCGGCGTGCCGGGCGCCCATTGCGCATCCAGCTCCATCAGGCCGGTATGGTCGTCGGAAAGCCCCAGCTCATCCTCGGCGCACAGCATCCCCTCGCTCACCACGCCGCGCACCTTGCGCTTGGCGATGGTGATGCCGCACGGCAACTTCGTCCCCAGCGGCGCAAAGGGATACTTCCCGCCCACGGCCACATTCGGTGCGCCGCAAACAACGGTCATCTCGGCATCGCCGCCGTAATTCACCTTGCACAGCGTCAGCTTGTCGGCGTCAGGATGCTTCTCAATGGCGCACACCTCGCCCACCACCACGCCGGCGACGCCGCCGCCGATGGTCGCAATGCCCTCGACCTCCACCCCCGAAAACGTCAGCTTGTCCGCCAAACCCTCCGGCGTGTCGTCATAATCCACATATTCTTTCAACCAACTCAGCGGAATTTTCATAGTCAACCTTTGTACTCAAAACTGCGACAGATAGCGCACATCGTTTTCGTAGAGCCGGCGAATATCATCAATGCCGAACAAAATCATCGCCAGCCGCTCAATTCCCATGCCGAAGGCGTAGCCGGTGACGGCTTCCGGGTCGTAGCCGGCCATTTGGAGAACCTGCGGGTCCACCATGCCGGCGCCCATGATTTCAATCCAGCCGCTCTGCTTGCACACGCGGCATCCGGCCCCGTCGCACATGTGGCACGAAAAATCCACCTCCACGCTCGGCTCGGTGAACGGGAAGAAATGCGTGCGAAAGCGCGACTTCACGCCCGGCCCCATCAGCTCGCGCGCGAAATGGTCAATGTCGCCCTTCAAGTCGGCCAGACTGACCCTTTCATCCACATACAGCCCTTCAATCTGGTGGAAATTGGCGGAATGGGTGGCATCGGTCGTGTCGCGCCGATAGCACCGTCCGGGGCAAATGATGCGCACCGGCGGCGGGCGGCTTTCCATGTAGCGCGCCTGCACGGCGCTGGTTTGCGTGCGCAACAGCAGCCCGCCGGGCAGATAAAACGTATCCTGAATATCGCGCGAGACGTGGTCCGCCGGCGTGTTGAGCGCGTCAAAGTTGTAATACTCCGTCTCAATGTCGGGACCGTCGGCAACCGTGAAACCCATCCGGCGGAAAATCTCCGTGGTTCTATCAATCAGTTGCTGAACAGGATGAAGCCGCCCGCGCGCAGGCCAGCGGCCCGGCAAAGACCAATCAAACGCGCTCGCCGACGCCCGCTTCGCCGTCGCTTCCAGCGCAAGCTTGCGCTCCGCCACCGCCTCGGTAACGGCCACCTTGAAGCGATTGAGCGCCTGCCCCATCGCCGGCTTATCGGCGGCGGGCACGTCCTTGAGGCCCTGCATCAATTTGGGCAGCAAGCCATTGCGCCCGATATACTGCACGCGCAGCGCTTCCACGGCGGCCAAATCCGCCGCCGCCGCCAGCTTGGCCAGCGCCTCCTCCGTCTGTTGTTCCACTTCCTTCAGGTTCATACCTCTCCTTCAAATTCATCGGCCGACTTTTCCACGCCATGGAAAAGTTTTTTCCAGATTTTCCACGCTATGGAAAATTATTTTCCACACCATGGAAAAATTCAGGCCGGTTTTTCCACACCGTGGAAAATCAAACGCTCATTTTTCCACACTGTGGAAAAATGGAAAGCCTGAAAACACGGGCCGGTTACGGCAACCGCAGCAAATCGCCGAAATGGCGATCCCATTCGGGCGGGTCAAAACGCTCAAAACCGCCGCCATGATAAAAGGTGATTTCGCCGAAATAGACCTTGCCGCGGCACTCAAAAAGGTCAATGCGGGCATAGGGGAAGTCGGCGGCCAGAACTTCCGCCACGCGTATCATTTCCGCCAGCTTTTCGGGGCGCGCAACGGGCCGCCCGTTGGGCCAGGCCGGGCGCTCCCCCTCCCACTCGGTCCAGACGAAGGGCTGAAGCTGCCAGTCCAAATCGTAAAAGTTGCGGCGGTGGTTGGTCGCGCGGTCGAGGTCCACCTGAATGGTCGCGGCGCGCCCGTGAAAACAGTGGAATTTGATGTCGCTGGGGATGGCGTGGTTTTCGTCCAGCAACAGCTCTTCGGCGACAATCAGCGGTCGAATGCCGCGATACGGCCACTCGCGCGAAGCGGCGTAGTGGCTGATGCGCATCCATTTGTAGAACTCGCGGCGAATGCGGCCCTCGTCCTCCCGCGCCTTGTCCTGCACCAACCAGTTTTGGCCGCTGCCGTGATTGACCTTGAGCGCGAAAGCCGACGGCAACTCCGCCAGCCGGATGTCTTCGGCCCGCTCATAGGTGCGGATGAGCGGGATGAGATACTCCGCGCCGATTTTGGCCTGCACATGCTCCCGCACGGCATATTTGTCGGCCACCACCCGCTGGAGCGGATCGCGGAAATGGAGTTTCATCCAATTCATTTTTTCGTTGAGCGTGCGCGGGTCGCGCCAATCCATCGGACGCCCGAAGGCGGCCTGAAACTGGCGCTCAATGACGCGCCGGTCGGAGCGCCACCCCTCGCGCAGCCAGTCGCGCGCCTGCACCAGCGGAAACAGCAACCGGCAACCCCAGTCGCTTTCTGCATACACTTTTTTCAAAAATTCACGCATCGCAACTTCATATACTAGAATATCCGCACCCGCTTGGGAAGCGCTTGCCGCCGGGCGGTCATTTTACATTTTGAATTGGAGACGGGCGGGCGAGACGATATAGTGTCCCCCGAAAAATCATGACCGATATTGAACAACCATCCCTTTTTGACGAAGAACAGAAGCCGCGACGTGCGGCGAAGTCCGACAAGAAATCCGCCAAGCGCGCACCGCGCAAAACGGCGGAACCTGAACCAACCCCCGATGCCCAAAACCTCGACGACGGGCCGTTGCATCGGCTGATGGATGAAAACTTTTTGCAGTATGCCTCCTATGTCATCCGCGACCGCGCCATCCCCGAAATTGAGGACGGCCTGAAGCCGGTGCAGCGCCGGATTCTCTATTCGCTGAATCAAAACGACGATGGGCGCTTCATCAAGGTGGCGAACATCGTCGGCTATACCATGCAGTTCCATCCGCATGGCGATGCCTCCATTGCCGATGCGCTCGTCACGCTGGTGAATCGCGGGTATCTGATTGAGGGTCAGGGCAACTTCGGCAACATTCACACGGGCGATCCGGCGGCGGCTTCACGATACATCGAATGCCGCCTGACGGACCTGGCCGCCACGCAGCTATTCAATGATGACCTGACGGAGTTTATCCCTTCCTACGACGGACGCAAAAAAGAGCCGGTGGTGCTGCCGGCCAAGTTGCCGCTCTTGCTGATGCTCGGCGCGGAAGGCATCGCCGTGGGCCTGTCCACGCGCATTCTGCCGCACAACTTCGGCGAACTGCTCAAAGCGCAGATGGACATTCTGCAGAAAAAGAAATTCACGCTTATCCCCGATTTCCCGCAGGGCGGCCTGATTGACGCGCGCGAATACGACGAAGGACGCGGCAGAGTGCGCTGCCGCGCCATCATTGAGCAAAAGGACGAGGCGACGCTGGTGATTCGCGAGCTGCCCTACGGAGTCACCACCGAGGCAGTCATCAGCTCCATCGAAGACGCGGCGAAAAAAGGTAAAATCAAAACCAAGGCCATCCGCGATTACACCGCCGGCAAGGTGGAAATTGAAGTGGCCCTGGGCGCGGATGCCGACATCCAGCAGGCGATTCAGGCGCTGTATGTTTTCACGCAATGCGAAGTTTCGCTGTCGTTGCGCCCGATTGTCATCAAGGACCAGCGCCCCGTTGAAATGTCGGTCCACGACATTTTGCGCCACAACACCAAGCGATTGGTCGAGCTGCTGCGAAAAGAGCTGGAACTCGAACGCAAAAAAATTGACGAAGCCCTGCAGGCGGCCTCGCTGGTGCGCCTGTTTATCGTCAACCGTATTTACAAACGCATCGAGGAATGCAAAACCGCGCCGGAAGTGCGCCAGGCCATCCTCGAAGGGCTGGCCCCCTTCCGCAATCAACTGCGGCGCGATATTACCGCCGCCGACCTCGATATGCTGCTCGCCATTCCCATTCGGCGCATTTCGCTCTACGACATCAACAAGTCGCGCCGCGAAGAAGATGACCTGCTGGCCGACTTTGACGCCGTGGAGAAAAACCTGACCGATGTCACCGGCTTCACCATCAAATATCTCCGCTCCCTGCTGCGCGACTACGCCGATGAATGGCCGCGCAAAACCAAGGTCGAAGCCTTTGACACCATCGAAGTGCGCGAGCTGACCGCCGAAGCGCAAACGATTTATCACGACAAGGAAAAATACTACCTTGGAACGGATATTGGCGGCGGCGAGCCAATTTTCCAATGCTCGCCGTATGACAAACTGGTGCTGGTGTGGAACGATTGCCGCTACCGGGTCATTCCCCCGCCGGACAAACTGTTCGTGGACAAGAATCTGGTCTATGCCGCCATCTATGACCGCGACCGCGTCATGACACTTGTGTACCAAGCTAACGGCATCAGCCACCTCAAGCGGTTCACCTTCGGCGGCATCATTCAAAATAAAGATTATTTCTGCGCGCCGGAAAGTGACCCGGCCAAGTGCCTGTTCTTTTCCGATGAACAGCCCGATGCCCTCTACGTGAAATACACGCCGCGCAAAGGCCAGCAAATTCACCAACAGGTGTTTGAGCCAAAGACCGTGACCGTCCGCACGCCCAAAACGCGCGGCATCCAAATGACCGCCAAGGGCATCGCCTCCATCACCGTGCAAAAGCCGCGCAATTGGGACGACAAAGCCGGTCCCAAAGGCGCGCTGATTAAATAGGCGGCTCGCGGCGCCCGCAAAAGCCGTCCCGCGGCCGCTTCAAGTTCAATCCCGGTAAGGGTCTTCGGTGTCGGCCATCGCGACGCCGATGGGCCGTAGCGTATGCAGGATGTTGATGGTTCCGGCGTGGGCATCCAGCACCGTCTTCAAATCCTTGTAGCAGTGCGGGGACTCATCGAGGCCGCCGCCGCGCAACTCCACGCCGAACGCTTCCACGCGTTTGCGCATCATGGCGGGCGTGACCAGGCCGGGGCGCAGGCACTTGCCGGTGCGGCGGTTATATTTGCCCTTGGCCTGCATCCGCCCCATCACGCGGCCCGCGCCATGCACGGTGGAATAGAGCGAATAGCGGGCCAAATCATGTTCGACGCCTTCGACAATGACGCAGATGTCTCCCATGGACCCGCCGATGAATCCTTTCTGGCCGGGAAAGGCCGGCGTGGCGCCCTTGCGCACCACCCAAAGTTTTTCGCCCTGATGCGTTTCGCGCCAGGCGAAGTTGTGGTGATTGTGAACTTCATCCAGAATGCGCGCGCCCATCAGGCGGGCGGTTTCGGCGCACACCCAATCCCGCCCGGCATAGGCGTAACGGCCGGCCAAATGCATGCAGGCCAGATAATCTTCCCCCAGCGCCGACTTGGCGGGAATCACCAGCGGGTCCACATCCATGCCGTCTTTGGCGCCGCCCTTTTGGAGAAACCAGCTCGCGGTTTTGTGTCCGAGGCCGCGCGAGCCGAAGTGAACGCCAATCCACACCCGCTCTTGTTCGTCCACCAGAATATCCACGTAATGGTTGCCGCCGCCGATGGTGCCGAGCTGCTCGCGGGCCATGGTTTTCAGCGGGCGCACCGCGTCCAGCTTCCAGGTGTCGTCGTCAAACAATTCGTGGTCCACCGTCACGCGATTTTTCTGGCCGATGCCGAAGGTGAGGTTTTCAAAAATGGTGTCCATAATGCGGCTAATATCGCGGCGCACATCGGCGGCCTTTGCATCGGTCAAAACGGCCTTGTTGCCACAAGCAATGTCAAAGCCGACACCGGACGGGCTGATTTGGTCGCTGTAGGCCACCACGCCGCCGATGGGCACGGCGTAGCCCTTGTGGTGATCGGCCATCAGCGCCACGCGCGAAGCCGTGCGCGCGCAACGCTTGATTTGGCGCAGCGCGTTCTCTTCGACGGGATCGCCCCAAACAGGAATGTCATCAATCAAACGCATTCGTATGGCCTTTCCACGCGTAGCCTATCATATGCGGCCATAAATGACGACCCCGGCGCACACGTCGCCATGCGCGATTAGAGGGTGAGAGATGGAAGCGGCGAGCGGCGATTATTCGCGAACGAGTTTGACGCGGAAAGTGCCGGTGACGGCGTCATCAGGCAGAGCGATTTCGCAAGAGATTTCGTACTCATCTTCACCGGCCGTAATGGGGTCACCCACCGGCATGAATTCCGTTGACTGCTGGTTCTCGCAATCCCAGAGTTGCACAACGTATTCGATCTGATACGTCCGCCCGGGAACGGATTGCCACGTCACATGGACAGGGCGCGTGGGTTTCTCCCCGTCCCGCAATACCCGCGCGACTTGGTCGCGCTGAATCATCTCCAGGCGCAACAGGGAATCCCCGCAGGTGGGGTCGGTGCCGGCCAGCATTTCATGCAAATCACTCATGCCGTCGCCATCGAAGTCCGCGGTACTGCGGCTATAGGTGCCGAGTTGTCGCTCCCACGAATTGCACAGTCCATCGCCATCGTCGTCGCTGGCATCTATCGGCAGGGCCGGGCCAAAGTTGGCCACGAGCGCCGTCGTGCCGATATTTTCGGCCCTCATGGGCTGGGAATCGGCATAGAAATTGGCTTCAGCGGCCGTGGGAGCGCTATAGGCGCGGGCAAACACGTAAATATCCGCCGGGGGCCGCTTGGGCAGGACCATCGCGAATCGCCCGGGATTCTCGCCCATCGCATTTTGGCCCATGCCGGTAACGCTCTGGGATGAAACGAGCGGATGGTACGCATGGGCCGCGCCATTGGGATAAGGCGGGCGCACAATGCCATTGGTGGACACGCGCAATTCAACCAGCGAAACAATGCCTTGGCCGTGGGTGCCGGGCATGGGCCGCCCATATTGGTCTTTGAGCGGCTCTGTATTGCTTATGTAAAGTGGCGAGTCCACGGATTGGTCGTGGGCAACCCCTTGAGCCATGCCCCCGGATGGCAACCCCAACAGCGCCACCAAGACCAGCCAACTGTTCAAAATCAGTTTGTCTCTATGCTTCATGGTCCACTCACTCCAAGCGATAAGCCGAAAAAACACCGCACTCGGGAAAATGCCGCTTAACAACCCGAATGAACACCATTCCCTTTTTACACAATACGAATATACGGGAAGAACCGCTGATAAACAAGTGGAA
>DBPO01000067.1 GCA_002304915.1 Verrucomicrobia bacterium UBA1418 | reverse complement strand
TTTGTTAAGTATTAAACGGCACCCCATGTGAAGAAAACCCTTTAAAATCAGGCATTTCATCTCTCAACATTCCATGGTTAATTAACTATGGAGTGTTTGAGAGGAGGCGGGGAAGAGGTCAGGTCGGGGGGGAGCCGAACAGCCGTTCGGAGAGAGCAGAGGTCAGAGGTCGGAGGTCAGGGAACAGCCGGAACAGCCGTCTGCGCTCAGCGAGCGCAACTACAGGGCGAGCGCAGCTACAGGGCGGCGTGTTTTTATGTTGTGGCGGGGGGCGAGTGCAGCTGGTCGAGAAGTTGTTGGCAGGCGGCGCGTGTGGCGGTTGAGCGGATGGCGGCGCGTGAGCCGTCGAAGTGGTATGTCTGGACGTTGATTTCCGCCGGCGTGGCCGTTGCGATATATACGAGGCCTACTGGTTTTTCCGGCGTGCCGCCGGTGGGGCCGGCGATGCCCGTGACGGCGATGGCGCAATCGGCGCCGATGGCTTGAGCAATTCCCTGCGCCATGGCTCGCGCGGTTTCGGGGCTGACTGCTCCGCGGGCATCCAGTGTTGCCTCGGGGATGTGAAGGAGCTTCATCTTGACCGAATTGGCGTAGGCGATTACTCCGCCCAGATACCAAGCGGAGCTGCCGGAGAGGTCCGTCAGAGCGGCGCCAATCATCCCGCCGGTGCAGGATTCCGCCGTGGCCAGCGTCCAGCGTCGGGCGAGAAGGGCGTCGGCGATTTTTGGGACAAGGCTTTTCATGCCGCCATCCTACGCCTGCCATGCCGTTTTGCAAAGTTTTCCATGACATTTTCCCATGACATTTACGGCGCTATTTGAGAGGGTAACCGGATGATGAAAACAGCTATTGTGACAGGAGCCGGCGGATTGGTGGGGTCGGAAACGGTGCGGCATTTTGCCGGTCAGGGGTTTCGCGTGATTGGGGTGGACAACAATTTGCGGGAGTATTTTTTCGGGCCGGAGGCGTCCACGCGGTGGGCGGTTCAGGAGCTTCAGCGGGCTTTTCCTGAGTCGTTTCAGGCGGTGGATGCGGATATTCGCGACTTCGAGGCGGTGCGCAAGGTGTTTGAGGATGCGGGCAGCATTGATTTGGTGGTGCATACGGCGGCGCAACCTTCGCATGATTGGGCGGCGCGTGAGCCGTTCACGGATTTCAGCGTGAATGCCAACGGCACGTTGAATCTGCTGGAGGCGACGCGGCAACTGGCGCCGGAGGCCGTCTTTATTTTCACATCCACAAACAAGGTCTATGGCGACACGCCCAATCGCCTGCCGCTCGAAGAGCAGGCCACCCGGTGGGAGTGCGTGGACGGCCCCTATGCCGAAAAGGGCATTGATGAAACCATGAGCATTGACCATTCCACGCATTCGCTGTTTGGCGCGTCCAAGGTGGCGGCGGATATTCTGACGCAGGAATATGGCCGCTATTTCGGGCTGAAAACCGGCACGTTTCGCGGGGGATGTCTGACCGGGCCGAGGCATTCCGGCGCGGAGTTGCACGGTTTTTTGGCGTATCTGATGAAGTGCGCCGCCACGGGCCGCGAATACCGGATTTTCGGTTATCGGGGCAAGCAGGTGCGCGACAACATTCACAGCGCCGATTTGGTGGCTTCCTTTGAGCATTTCTATCATGCGCCGCGTCCGGGCGAAGTGTATAACATGGGCGGCAGCCGCTTCAGCCATTGCTCCATGCAGGAGGCCGTGCAACTGTGCGAGGAAATCACCGGGCGCAACATGAAAACCACCTACGTGGAAACCAATCGCATCGGCGACCATATCTGGTGGGTGAGCGATGTCAGCAAGTTTCAGAGCCATTATCCGGATTGGAAGCTGACGAAAAACGTCCGCGATATTCTTGAAGAAATTCTGGAGTACAATCTCCCGCGCTGGAAGAAAGAGGCTTGAGCCGCCGGACCATGCGCGCGGGCAGCTTCATATTTTGCGACAGCCAATTACTGGTGCGCGCCGACGCGCCGTTCACGCCAGCCGAGAAGGGCGCTCTGGACTTATTTGCGTCGCCGCGAACCGTGGCGGAGTCGTTTGTGATGCGCCCGGAGGGCGTCACGGTCTATGCGCTTGCGGGCGAGCCGGGGGCCGCGCCCAATGGCTACGACTGGGTGCGATTGCGCATGATGCTGGGGCTGGGCCTGCCGCACACGGCGGCGGCGCTGCGCGCCCTTGGGCTTCTGAATTGGCGCGAGTCTCATCGTTTTTGCAGCCGTTGCGGGGGGGCATTGGAAGAACACGCGGTTGAAGTTGCGCGGTTTTGTCCCGCTTGCGGCCATCTGGAGTATCCCGGCATCGCGCCGGCGGTGATTGTGCGCGTGGAAAAGGAAGGAAAGATTCTGCTGGCGCGCCATGTGCAGCGGATTCCCCATTTGTGGACGTGTCTGGCCGGGTATGTCGAGCTGGGTGAATCTCTCGAAGACTGCGTGCGGCGTGAGGTGCGCGAAGAAGCGGGGATTGAGGTGGGCGAGGTGCGGTACGCGGTCAGCCAGTATTGGCCGTATCCCAATCAGATGATGGTGGGTTTTGTGGCGCAGTGGCAGGCGGGGGAGTTGAAACTTCAGGCGAGTGAACTGACGGATGCCCGCTGGTTTCATCCCTCGGAGTTGCCCGACACCCCGCCCAAGGGCACCATGGCGTGGCGCTTGATTCACGGGGCGTATTGAGCTGAGCTGGCGCGTTGGGGCGGGGGCGCTCAGAACTGCATGAAAAAGTTTTCGCGTTTTTCGCGGCCGATGGTGGTGGGTTCGCCGTGGCCGGAAAACACGCGTAAATCGTCCGGCAACGCCGCCAGTTTGCGCAGGGATTGGGTCAGGGCGCGAGGATTGCCGCCCGGCAAATCGGTGCGTCCGGCGCTGTCGCGGAACAGGGTGTCGCCGGCAAAAAGCGCGTTGGCGGCGTCCAGTTTCCAGCAGATGCAACCGGGGGTGTGGCCGGGTGTTTCCAGCACCGTCCAGCTTGCGCCGGCCAGTTCAAACACCATGCCTTCGGTGGCATCCACCAGCGGGCAGTCCGGCTTGCGGGGGGCGGGATACAGGCCCAGGATGGCGTTTTGTTCCGTGAAACACCACGCCGCATCCGCCGGATGAATATGGATGGGCGCGGGAAAGTCCGCGCACAAATCGGCCAGCGCGGAAATGTGGTCCACGTGCCCGTGGGTCAGCAAGTAAGCGACGACTTTGAGATTTTGCCCGCGCAGGCGGGCGGCCAGGTCGGCGGCGTCATCGCCGGGGTCAATCACGACGACCTCCTGCGTGTCGGGGTTGCTGACCAGATAACAATTTTCTTCGATAAAACCGGTGACTCGTGTTTCAATGTGCATGGCATGAAAGCTACCCATTCAAACGAAGACGTCAAGGCCGGAACGGACGTTGTTTTGACCGTGACGAATTTAGGGGTTGGCTTTTTCCCGGATTCGGCGCGGCGCTATGATGTTGTTCGCGGGGTTCATTTGACGTTGCGCGCGGGACAAACCACGGCGCTGGTGGGCGAAAGCGGCTGCGGCAAGAGCATTACGGCGGCGGCGCTGGGGGGGCCGCTTCCGCGCGGGATGGTTCAGGATGAAGGCGAGATTCGGTGGGCGGCGGGTGTGGAATCGCGGCCGGGGCGGGGACTTGCCTATGTTTTTCAAGACCCCGGTGAGTGTCTGAATCCGGTGTTCACTATTCGCAATCAAATCCACGAGGTCTTGCCGACGGAGGAGCGCGGCAACGCGGAGGAGCGTTTGGTGGAGCTTATGCGTCAGGTTGGCTTCGCGGAGCCGGCGCGGGTGCTTGCCAGTTATCCTCATCAGCTTTCCGGCGGGATGCAGCAGCGCGCCATGCTGGCGATGGCCCTGGCCGGGCGTCCGCGGGTGTTGGTGGCGGATGAACCCACGACCGCGCTGGATGTCACGGTTCAGGCGCAGATTTTGCAGCTTTTGAAAGACTTGCAGAGGCAAGAAAATCTCGCCATGTTGCTGATTACGCACAATCTCGGCGTGGTGGCGGCGATGGCCGATTACGTGCATGTCATGTATGCGGGGCAAATTGTGGAAGCGGGTCCGGCGAGTTTATTGCAAGCGCCGCGCCATCCCTATGTGCAGGGGCTGTTGCGGGCGTTGCCCCGATTGCGCGGCCCGCGCCAGAAGTTGCAGGGCATCGAAGGAAGCGTGCCGCCCCTGGGACAGCGGCCGGCAGGCTGCCGGTTTCATCCGCGGTGTCCGGTGGCGCGTGATATTTGCCGCCAGCGGGAGCCGGAATGGAAAGCTGTTGATGACCAACACGCGGTGGCTTGCCGGGCGATTGGCGCGGATGGGTGGGAATGAGCACGCCATTGTTGCAGGTTGAACATTTGCGGGTGACCTACCGGGTGGCCCGCCGCAAGGTTGTGGCGGTGCAAGACGCCTCGTTTGTGGCCCGTCGCGGGCGTTGTCTGGGGATTGCGGGCGAGAGCGGCAGCGGGAAAAGCTCGCTGGCGCGCGCGATATTGGCGCTGGAAGATCAGGTGAGCGGAAAAGTTCTCTTCGATGGGCAGGATGTGTTGCGGCAAACGCGCGCGGCGCGTCGTGAGTTTCGCCGCCGCGCGCAAATGGTTTTTCAAGACCCGCTGGGTTCTCTTAATCCGCGCCTGAAAGTGGGCGCGGCGCTGGGGGAGGTGCTGCGGGTGCATAAAATCGCTGATTCGCGTGCGGATGTGCAGGCGCAAATCGCGCGTTGGCTGACCACGGTGGGGCTGGACCCGGCCTATGCGGACCGTTTTCCGCATGAGTTGAGCGGCGGGCAACGGCAACGGGTGAATATCGCCCGCGCCTTGTGCGTTGGGGCGGAGTTTCTGGTGGCCGATGAGCCGGTCAGCGCGCTGGATGTCAGCGTTCAGGCGCAGATTTTGAATTTGTTGCAAACGCTGCAAGCGGATTGCGGCATTACGTGGGTGCTGATTGGGCATGATTTGGCGGTGATGCGTCACATGGCTGATGACTTGCTGATTATGCAGGCCGGTGAGATTGTTGAATCCGGCCCGGCGGCGCAAATTCTTGAAAACCCTCAGCATCCGTACACCCGCGCGCTTCTGGCCTCCGCCAGCCATTTGGAAAGCGCGCAGAATGGGTTGTGAATCATCCCCGGCGTCGCGCGGACCTCTGTCGCGCGGACCTCTTGACATCATGACATTGTGACATCATGATGCGGCTGGAAATGAGGGGCCCCAGACGCGATGTCCGGCGCATTATCGCGGATATTGCCGCGCTGGCGGATGACCCGCGCCCGCCGCAAAGCCGCAAGCTTTCCGGGTCGGAGGAGTACCGATTGCGTTGCGGGGTGTATCGCGTGCTTTATGAAATTCGGGATGCTGTTCTGATTGTCTGTGTTGTAAAAGCGGGGCATCGGGGACATGTTTATCGGTCTGGAATGAACAAAGGATGAAATGATGCGTGTGGCAGGTTTGACGGTATTTCTTTTGATGTTGAGCAATGTGTTCATGACGTTCGCGTGGTATGCCCACCTGAGGGAGTTGAGCGCGAAGCCGTGGATGGTGGCGGTGCTGGTCAGTTGGGGCATTGCGTTTTTCGAGTACATGTTGCAGGTGCCGGCCAACCGGATTGGGTATCATGTGATGTCGCTCGGGCAGCTCAAGATTCTGCAAGAGGTCATCACGCTTTCTGTTTTTGTGCCGTTTGCGGCGCTTTATATGAAAGAGCCGCTGAAGCTGGATTATCTCTGGGCGGGGCTTTGTATTTTGGGCGCGGTTTTCTTCATTTTCCGCAGCAAGTGGGCCGCCTGAAAAAACAACCCCCGGACGTGCCATGAGATGGCGCATCCGGGGGCGTGGGGCGTGATGTGTGTTGTGTGTGCCGCTATTGGGTGGCGTCGGAGTTCGATGAGGGGAGGCCGGGCAGGATGGCCAGGCGGAGCAACACGACGACGGGCCAGATTCCGAGGATGACTGCGGTTGTTATCCAGATGCGCGGGGGCAGTTTGGCCATGAGGTTGCCTCCGACCCACAGCCAGACGAACACCGGCAGAATAATCTGGAGCAGGTTGGCGCCGCTTTTGCCGAGGTCGTGGAAGCGATGCGAGAAGACCAGCAGGCTCAGATAGAAGGCGACAATCATGATGGGGGCGGCCATCCACGCGGGGAGAAGCGGCGTGGCGAGGCGCCCGTTCCAGTAGCCGAGAATCAGAATGGCGAGGAGGGGCACGATTCGGGTTACATAGGCGGTGCGCCCGATGCGGCGGCTGAACTGGCTTTCAACGGCGAGGCAGCGTTCTTTTATCCATAATTGGCGGGGGATGGGAGGGGGATGATGGGTCATGGCGGTATTCCTATGGTTCGGTTGATTGGGGTTCTTCCTTTGCGGCGGCTTCCTGCGCTTTTTGCAGGGCCTTGGCCTCCGCGAGGAGGTCGCGGGCGGTGCTTTCGCGGCCTTTGAGATTGATGGCGTTTTGCGCGTGTTCAATTGCGGCTTTTGCGTCGCCGGCGGCCATCGCGTTTTGGGCGGCGGCGACTTGGCGCTCGTGCATGGTGTTGATGATGTGCCCGGCTTCGGCGTGGCCGGGGGCGAGGCGGAGGACTCGTTGGGCGTTTCCGGTGGCCGTCTTGTCCTGGCCTTCTTCAAAGGCGGCTTGTGCGGCGGCGGCGTAGTGTTCGATGGCTATCGGCTTCATGTGGCGATAGGCGCGGGTGCCGACGATGATGCCGCCGATGACGAGCAGCGCCATGAAGCCGATGACCGCGCGGCTGGCGACGGGCTTCTGCTTCTGGCGCAGGAGCAGCGAGAGCATGGCGCATCCGCCGAAGAAGGCGAAGCAGGTCATGATGCCAAACCAGACGGTGTAGTTGCCGGGCAGGGAGACGTCGAGCAGCATGCCGGTGAGGAAAAGGCCGATGGCCGCGCCGTAGTACTGGAAGGAATCAATGACGCCGGAGGCAAAGCCGGCCATTTTTTTGCCGCCGATGTCCACGGGGGCGGCCGCGCCGACAATGGAGTGGGTGCTGTTGGCGGTGATGGCAATCAGCACAAGGAAGAGGCAGCCGAGGAGGATGCCGCTGGTGGTGGGGCCGATGAGCTTGAGGGCCATGACGGTGGTGGCGGTGGCGATGACGGCGGCTTCGCCGTAGTAGAGCACCATAGCGACGGGGTAGCGGTTGCCGCGGAAGAAGCGGTCGGATGCCCAGCCGGAGAGCACGGAGCCGCAAACGGCGACAATGGGGACGAGCACGAGTGTGAAACTGGCGATGGGGGGCAGGTTGGTCTTCATGTTGAAGCCCAGCACGTCTTCAAAGTAGAGGGGCGAGAGCTGGTCGGCCGCGTGGCGAACCGCGCCGGTGCAGCCGTAGGCGACGGCGTAGAACCAGACGAGCGGGTTGGAGAACACGAATTTGAAGGATTCCAAGACGGGGACCGTTGTGCCGGCGGAGTTGTCCACATCGTCCTGAATGGTCTTGGGGAAGCCGGCGGCGTCGGGGGATTCCGCGGAAACGAAATAGAACCAGATGGCGACGAGGCCGAGGAAGATGGGGGGGATGCAGAAGAGCATGCGCCACTGGCCGGGGCCGACGGCGATTGCCAGGAAGCTGAAGCCCCCGAGAATCCAGGGGGCGAGCATGGAAATCATGGCCTGGCCGGACTGAATCATGAAACCGAAGATGCCGGAGAAGAGGCCTCGTTCTTCTTTGTTGAACCACGCGGCGTTGATTTTGACCATTCCGGGGGTGCCGGCGGCCTGAATGTAGCCGTTCATCATCCACATGACGGCGAACGCGGCGAAGGAGGAGGTCCACGGGGAAAAGCCGATGAGCAGGTTGACGAGGATGGAGCCAATTGCGCCAATCAGCATGGAGGCGCGACCGCCGATGCGGTCGCAGAAGAGGCCGTTGACGAGCTGGCCGGTGCCGTAGGCGATGGAAAACCATGCGGCGATGTTGGCGATGTCGCCGGTGGACCATCCGAACTCCGCGCGCATGCCGTTGCCCGCAAAGCGGAAGTTGTAGCGGCACATGTAGAACATGGCGTAGAGCAGGCCGACCGTGAACCAGTTGAGGCCCCGGCGTGTTTTGAATCCGAAGGGATGGGTGCGCGAAGCATCCCAGTCGCGTTTGATGGCTTGGGTATTTTTCACAATGCGGACTCCTTTGGGGATGGGTGGGCGCGGCGCGTGGATGGGCGCCGGCGCGGTGATGTGAATGCGTTCGTTTGAGGGAAAGCGGGCAACGGGGCAGGAACGGGGAAACGGGACAATTTATTCACCAGTGGTTTTGAGCAGAACGTGAACCGTGCGGTTCGTGAACAGAAATGGGCGTATGCTCATGGGCTGACTCCTCGATAGTGAACAGGAACTTTGTCTTCACTGGAATCTACCGATTGGGAGGCGGCTTGCAAAGCAGGATTTTCAAACCAGATGCGCTGTTTCTTGTAATCGAGGGTGACGATGTACTTGCTCAGGACGTCCAGTCCGACGCGCGCGGGGAAGGTCGGGGGCAGTTTTTTCTCCTCCGGCGAGGTGATGGCGCAGGGGATGGAGAGAGCGGATGAGAGGATTAGCGTGCCGGTGGTTGTGGCGGCGCCGGGGAGGACCACGCCGAATTCGCCGGCGGTGTCCACGACGAAAATCATCGGTTCATTGTCGAGTTGGGCTTGGAAGGCGGGGCGTCCGCGCCAGTCGAGCATGGGGAGTGAAACGGCGACGGCGGCGGGCTGGCGGGGGCGATAATCGCGCGTGGAGGCCAGCGCAAGTTTTCGCCGGGGGAAGTCGAAGCTGACAAATGAGAAATTGCGGAGGGCGGCCGCGCCCATCACCACGGGGATGCGCCGGGCGAGTTCTTCGCGCTTTTTCAGGGCGGGGGCGGCGTGGTCGGCCGGGTTGGCCACGCGCGACAGGGGGCCGAGCATTCCGCCGGCCGGCGGCATGAAATATATCGGTGATTCGATGTGCAGCTTGTCGAGAATCAGTTTGTTTCCGACGCCGGCGTAGCCGGGCAGGGGGAGGGAGACGTGGTCGGGATATTCGCCTGTTGCGGGCGCGAACACGCGGTATTCCAAGGCGCGTCCGGATGACATGGCCGCCCAGGTTTGCCGGGCGGAGGTGTCCACCAACATGGGGAAGGGGCTGGTGATGGCGGATTTGGCCATCACGACGGGGAGGCGCGAGTTGCGCGGCGGAGCGAAGTCCAACTGGGCGGAGCGTTCGGGGTGGGGGCGGTTGGCGAATTCATAGCGAACGCCCGCGGCGTCGCGGTAGGTGGTGATGCCATACTGCCGCGCGTCACGCCCGGAGTTCAGGAATTGGTCCAGCGCGGATTGTCCCAGCGGCACCGGGTCCAGCGGATGGCGGTTGGCGCAACCGGCCAAAGCCAGAATGGCGGCGGCCATTCCGACTTTGGCAAATGATGCGCGCATGGGGGCGATGGGGATTATTTCAGGCCCATTTCAATCATTTTTTCGGCGATTTGGATGGCGTTTTGGGCCGCGCCTTTCCAGATGTTGTCGCCGCAGACAAAGAGGGCCAGGCCATTGGGAACCGTGGGGTCTTTGCGAATGCGGCCGACGAGCGTGTCATACTGGCCGCTGACGGCGATTGGCGTGGGGAATTGGGAGTTGTGCAAGTCGTCCACGACTTTGACGCCGGCGGTTTTCTCCAAAATCTCGCGGGCGCGTTCGGGGGAGATGGGGTTGTGAAACTCGATGTGGAGAGCTTCGCTGTGGCCGTTGACCACCGGGACGCGGACGCAGGTGGAGACGACCTGAATGGAGTCGTCGCCCAGAATTTTGCGGGTTTCGCGGCCGAGTTTGACTTCTTCCGAGGTATAGCCGGGCAAGTCCTTGGATTCGGAGCCGATTTGGGCGATGACGTTGAAGGCGATTTGGGCGGGGTAGACCTCGCGGGGGAGGGGTTCGCCTGCGACCCAGGCGCGGACCTGGGCCTCCAGCTCGCGGATGGCGGCCGCGCCGGTTCCTGAAACGGCCTGATAGGTGCAACACACGAGGCGCTTGATTTTGGCTTCCCGATGCAGGGCGTAGAGGGCCATCAGGGCGGTGGTGGTGGAGCAGTTGGGGTTGGCGATGAAGTTCTGGTGTTTTTTCAGAGCCTCGGCGTTGATTTCGGGGATGACCAGCGGCACGCGCGGGTCCATGCGGTAGTCGTCGCCGTTGTCAATGACGGTGCAGCCGCCTTCCGCCGCGCCCCAGCCCAGTGTTTTGGAGGCGCCCTTGGCGCCTTCGGTGCCGGCAAAAAAGGCGAAATCGTAGCCGGCAAAGGCTTCGGGGCCGTTGGCGACTTTGACTTCGACGGGCTGGCCGTCAATCATTTCCGTGCGTTCGCGGGTGGCAAACGCGGTCAATTTGGCCAGGGGGAAATTACGCTTGCGCAGGAGCCGCACAATTTCGGTGCCGACGGCGCCAATGCCGACCATGCAAACATTGTATTTTTTCATGTTGAGGTTCCTTCCAGTTAAAGCTGTTAAATCAGGCTGGCAATCAGGTCGCCGACTTGCGTGGTGCCCAATCCCATTTGGCCGGCGGCCAGCAACTTGATTTTTCCGCTGTTGAGGGCGGCGAAAATCGCCTTGTCCACGGCTTCGGCGGCGGCGGTTTCGCCGATGGTGTCGAGGAGCATGCCGCCGGCGGCGATGGCGGCGATGGGGTTGATGACGTTTTGGCCGGTGTATTTCGGCGCGCTGCCGCCCATGCATTCGAACATGGAGACGCCTTCGGGGTTGATGTTGCCGCCGGCGGAGACGCCCAAGCCGCCCTGAATGATGGCGGCGAGGTCGGTGATGATGTCGCCGAAGAGGTTTTCGGTGACGACCACGTCGTACCATTCGGGCTGTTTGACGAACCACATCGTCGCGGCGTCCACGTGGTTGTAATCCTGTTTGATGTCGGGAAATTCGCGGTCGCCGATTTCCTTGTGTGCGCGCACCCAGAGGTCGCCGCAATGGGTCAGCACGTTGCATTTGTGGACCAGCGTGAGGAGTTTTTTGCGGTTGCGGCGGCGGGCATATTCGTAGGCGTAGCGGATGCAGCGGTCCACGACGGGGCGGCTGTAGGTCATCACCTGCGTGGCGACTTCCAGCCCGGTGCCTTTTTGGGAGACGCCGCCGATGCCGGTATAAATGCCGCCGGAGTTTTCGCGCACCACGACAAAGTCCACGTCCTTGGGTTCTTTGCCCTTCAGGGGGCAATCTTCGGTGCGGTAGAGTTTGACCGGGCGCAAATTGATGTATTGGTCCAGCGCGAAGCGGGTTTTCAGCAGGATGCCGACTTCCAGGATGCCGGGTTTGACATCCGGGTGGCCGATGGCGCCCAGATAGAGGGCGGTGTGCTTGCGGAATTCGTCCAGCGCGGAATCGGGGAGCGTTTCGCCGGTTTTCAGGTAGCGCTCGGCGCCGAAGTCGTAGGGGGTGTAGTTCAGTTTGAAGCCGAATTTTTGCGCGGCCGCGTCCATTACCTTGACGGCTTCGCGGGTGACTTCCGGCCCTGTCCCGTCGCCGGGAATCAATCCGATGGAATAGGTATTTTTCATAGGCGGGTTACCGTAGCGTTTTCTGCCCCGAAATCAAGGAGGAATGAGCGGGAAATGAAAATCAGGTGTTTTTGCGGGGAACTTTTCTTTTTTGGGGTGAATGGTGTATGGTGGCGGGCGTGAAATTGCCGGGAGTTATGCAAGAGTTGTCGCCTGAGTCGCTGGAGGGACTGGTGGAGCTGGTTACGTTCCATAGCGAGGAGACGGGGTTTTGTGTGCTGAAGGTGAGGGCGCGCGGGTTTCGCGAGCATGTGGCGGTGATTGGAAAGTTGCCGAGAATCAATGTGGGGGAATGGGTGAAGGCTTCGGGGCGGTGGGTCATGGACCGCAGGCACGGGCGGCAGTTTCAGGCGGATAGCCTGGAGGCGGTTGTGCCGGATTCGCTGGCGGGGATTGAGAAGTATCTGGGTTCGGGGTTGATTAAGGGGATTGGGCCGGTTTATGCCAAGAAGCTGGTGGATACTTTCGGGATGGCGGTGCTGGATGTGATTGAGAATCGTTCGGCGGAGCTGGAGCGGGTGGAGGGGATTGGTCCCATGCGGCGGCGGCAGATTAAGGAGTCGTGGCAGGCGCAAAAGACGATTCGCGAAATTATGTCGTTTTTGTTCGCGCATGGGGTGAGCACGGGGCGGGCGTTTCGGATTTACAAGAAGTACGGGGAGGCGGCGATTAATACGGTGCGGCTGGATCCTTATTGTCTGGCGCGCGATATTCACGGGATTGGCTTCAAGACGGCGGACCAAATCGCGGAGCGGCTGGGGATTGAGAGGGATTCCATTTTGCGGGCGCGGGCGGGGTTGACGTATGTGCTGGTGGAGCTTTCGCAGCAGGGGCATTGCGCGTATCCGCGGGAGGAGCTGCTGGCGCGGGCGGCGGAGATGCTGGGTATTCCGCTGGCGACGATGGAGGAGGCGTTGCGGGTGGAGGTGGGTAATCAGCAGTTGACGGTTGGGGCGGGGGAGGATGGGGAGCCGTGGGTGTATTTGTCGGCGCTGGATTTGGCTGAGCGTGAGGTGGCGGGGCGGCTGGCGGAGATTTCGCGGGGGGAGCATCCGTGTCCGCGTATTGATTTGCCGGCGGCGGTGGAGTGGGTGCAGCGGCAGTTGAGGATGGAGCTGGCGGTTGGTCAGCAGGAGGCTTTTTTTCGCGCGTTTCAGCACAAGGTGGTGGTGATTACCGGGGGGCCGGGGGTGGGGAAGACGACGCTGGTGCGGTCGCTGGTGAAGGTGTTAAGCGCTAAAAAATTGCGGCTGATGCTTTGTGCGCCGACGGGGCGGGCGGCGAAGCGTATGGCGGAGTTGTCGGGCATGGAGGCGAAGACGATTCACCGGATGCTGGCGTATGAGCCGGGGACGGGGAGGTTTCGCTTCAATGCGCACAAGCCGCTGGAGACGGATGTGCTGATTGTGGATGAGACCAGCATGATTGATATTCAACTGGCGGTGCATTTGTTCCGCGCGATGCCGCGTCACGGTTTGCTGGTGCTGGTGGGGGATGTGGACCAGTTGCCGTCTGTGGGGCCGGGTTGTGTGTTGCGCGATATTATTGAGTCGGGTGTTGTGCCGGTGCAGCGGCTGACGGAGATTTTCCGGCAGGATGCGGGGAGTCGCATTGTGCGCAACGCGCACCGGGTGAATCGGGGGGAGATGCCGGAGTTGCCGGGCAAGGATGAGCGGATGGATGCGCATAGCGATTTCTATTTCGTGCATGCAGCGACGCCGGAGCGCGGGGTGGAGCTGATTCGCAAGCTGGTGGCGGAGGCGATTCCGCGCCGGTTCCGGGTGGACCCGATGGAGGATGTGCAGATTCTGACGCCGATGCAGAAGGGGGAGCTGGGGGCGCGGCATCTGAATGTTGTGATGCAGGCGGCATTGAATCCGCACGGGCGCGAGGTGGAACGCTATGGGTGGAAGTTCCGGGTGGGGGACCGGGTGATGCAAACGGAGAATAATTACGACAAGGATGTGTTTAACGGGGATGTGGGGCGGATTGAGCGGGTGGATGCGTCGGCGCAGGAGGTGGTGGTGCGCTATGATGAGCGCAGGGTGGCGTATGATTTTCAGGAGCTGGATGAGCTGACGCCGGCGTATGCGGTGACGGTGCATAAGAGTCAGGGGAGTGAGTATCCGTGTGTGGTGATGCCGATGCATACGCAGCATTATGTGATGTTGCAGCGGAATTTGTTGTATACGGGGATTACGCGCGGGAAGAGGTTGGTGGTGGTGGTGGGGACGCCGAAGGCGTTGAGTTTGGCGGTGCGGAATGTGGAGTCGCGGAGGAGGAATACGACGTTGCGGAGGCGGTTGCGTGAGGCGTTTGGGGAGCGGTTGAGCTGAG
>DBPO01000045.1:3475-4377 GCA_002304915.1 Verrucomicrobia bacterium UBA1418 | reverse complement strand
CAGCCCCCGCCACCACACGCCCCACCCCCCAACCCCTCCACAACCATGAACCGAATCACCGCAAAATTTCAAGAACTCCAACAAACCAGCCGCAAAGCCCTCATCGGCTACCTCACCATCGGCGACCCCACCCCCGAAACAAGCTGCCAAATTCTAAAAGCAGCCTGCGCGGCAGGACTCGACATTCTGGAACTCGGCGTCCCCTTCTCCGACCCGACGGCGGATGGGCCCGTGATTCAAGCGGGAGGCCAGCGCGCGCTCCGCGCCGGCATGTCACTATCGAAAGTCTTGGACATGGCCGCGCGCCTCCGGCAGGAAACCGATACGCCCATGCTGCTCTTCAGCTACTACAATCCGCTCTTCAAATACGGCCTGGAACGGCTGGCCAAAGCCGCCCAATCCGCCGGCATAGACGGATTGCTGGTGGTGGATTTGCCGCCGGAAGAATCCGCCCCGTTGCGAGCCGCGCTCGCCGGAACGAACCTCCAGGTGATCCTCCTCGCCGCCCCAACCACGCGCCCCGACCGCTTGCGGATGATTGCCCAAAAAACGCAAGGCTTCCTTTACCTCATCACCAAAGCCGGCACCACCGGCGAAGGCGGTCTGGACCTCGACGCCATTCGCCGGCACGCCGCCGAAGTCAAAGCCGTCAGCCCCCTGCCCGTTTGCCTCGGCTTCGGCATCCGCAACGAAGACGACGCCCGACAACTCGGCCCGATGGCCGATGGAATTATTGTCGGCTCCGCCCTCGTCAGAATCATCGCCGAAAACCCCGACGCCCCCGACCTCCCCGCCCGCGTAGCCGAAAAAATCCGCGCCCTCCGCCGCGGCCTCGACCAATAACACACCCCGTTTCCGGTCTCAGGCCGGACCGCCCCGCTGTTCTGTAGCTGCGCTCGCTG
>DBPO01000045.1:2739-3451 GCA_002304915.1 Verrucomicrobia bacterium UBA1418 | reverse complement strand
TCCCCATTATGGGCATATGCTCATTTAAAAATGAACCCCACGCAAAAAAGGAGCCCACCATGAACGTCGTCATCACCTCCACCAGCGGCAACCTCGCCGACCCCGTGGATATGCATTTCGGACGCGCCAAGTACTTCATTCTGGCCCACACGAAAACCGGACAGGCCACCGCGCACGACAACAGCCCCAACATGCAAGCCCGACAAGGCGCGGGCATCCAATCCGCGGAAACCGTCGCCAAACTGGGCGCCGAAGTCGTCATCACCGGAAGCGTCGGCCCCAAAGCCTACCGCGCTTTGCAGGCGGCCGGCATCAAAGTGGCGTTGGTGGAAGAGGTCTGCTCCGGCACGGAAGCCCTGCGCCGTTTCAAGGCTAACGAGCTGCCCGTTCTGGATAAACCCAACGCCGAAGGCCATTCCTTTTAGGAGGTCGCCGTATTGAACAAAAGCTCCGCCACCTTCACTTGCGCCCGATGAAAACGGCCCCCATCATTGCCATTGCCAGCGGCAAAGGCGGCACGGGAAAAACCACCGTTGCCGTCCATCTGGCCACATGGCTGGCCGAACAGGGACGTGCGGTGCAATATCTCGATTGCGATGTGGAAGAACCCAACGGCCATTTGTTCCTGCGCCCAACCATCACCTCGCGTGAGCCTTGGGGCGTGCCGCAGCCGGTGATAGATAACGACCGTTGCACATCCTGCGGCAAATGC
>DBPO01000045.1:0-2722 GCA_002304915.1 Verrucomicrobia bacterium UBA1418 | reverse complement strand
ACGGCTGCGGCGGCTGTACGCTGGCCTGCCCGGTGGCCGCCATCCGTGAAGAACCCCACACCATTGGCGAAATCAGCCTCGGAGCCGCTGGCGATATTGCCTTTGGACAAGGACGCCTCAACATTGGCGAACCCCTGGCACCCCCGCTCATTCGCGCGCTCATCCACCGCCGCCAAAAGAATGCCATCACCCTGCTCGATGCCCCTCCCGGCGCATCCTGCCCGGCGGTGACAGTCGCACGCGACGCCGATTGCCTTTTGCTGGTCACCGAACCTACGCCGTTCGGCCTTCATGACCTGACGCTGGCCATCGAAACCTTCCGCCCGCTGGGCCACCCCATGGGAGTCGTCCTCAATCGAGCCGACAACGACACCCGAATTCAGGACTTTTGCGCGCGCGAGGCCATCCCGCTACTGGCCGAAATCCCCGATGATCGCCGCGTCGCCGAAACCTACGCGCGCGGAAATCTGCTCTTTGAAACATTCCCGGAATGGCGAAACTACTTTACAACCCTCTGGACGGGCATCGAGGCGCGACGATGAAAGAACTGGTCGTCATGAGCGGCAAAGGCGGCACGGGCAAAACCAGCCTGACGGCCTCGTTCGCCGTTCTCGCCAAAAACTTCGTGCTGGCCGATACCGATGTGGATGCCGCCGACTTGCACCTGATTCTACAGCCTGCCGTGCGGCAAAAAGAAAAGTTTTACAGCGGCAATCTGGCCGTCATTCGCTCCGACGCCTGCACAGGCTGCGGCCGATGCCACGAGTTGTGCCGCTTCGCGGCCATCGCGCCGGCAACCCGCGCCACGGATGGGCGCTCCATCTTCACCGTGGATGACATCGCCTGCGAAGGCTGCGGCGTATGCGTCTGGAATTGCCCGGAAAAGGCCATTGATTTTCCCGAACAACTTTGCGGCGAATGGTTTATTTCCGACACCCGCCACGGCCCCCTCGTCCATGCCCGCCTGACACCGGGCGCGGAAAATTCAGGCAAGCTGGTTGCCCTTGTTCGCGAACAGGCCCGCAAGCTGGCGCAAAAACAAAACAGCGCGGCCATTCTCGTGGACGGCCCGCCCGGCACGGGTTGCCCGGCCATTGCCGCCCTCACCGGCGCCCACAGCGTGCTCATCGTCACCGAACCAACCGTATCCGGCGCGCACGATTTTGCGCGAGCGCTAAAACTGGCCCAACATTTCAACGTGGCCGCCGCCGTTTGCATCAACAAATGGGACCTTCACCCCGAACTGGCCGCCCAAATCGAAGCCGACGCCCGCGCGGCCGGCGCAACTCCGGTGGGCCGGATTCGCTACAATAAAATATTCACGGACGCCCAACGCCAGGGCCGCGCCATCATCGAAATGGGCCCCGGCGAATGGACGGACGACATCACCGCCGTTTGGCATCAATGGCTGGCCCTTGCGGGCCTCAACTCTTCAATGCCCTCATGAGCACGCTGCAAATCACCATTTTAGCCGACAACCATGTCGCGCATCGCCAGACCCTCGCCGAGCATGGCCTGGCCTGTTTCATCACCACCGGCAAACACCGCATCTTGTTCGACACCGGCCAGGGGCAGGTTCTCGCCCATAACGCCCAGGCGCTGAACTGCGATTTGAGCCAGGTGGACGCGATTGTGCTCAGCCACGGCCATTACGATCACACCGGCGGCCTGCCTGTCGCGCTGGCCGCCGCATCAAAAACAATAGACGTCTACCTCCATCCCGCCGCGCTTGAATCCAAGTACAGCGTGACCGCCGGGCAAGCGCGCGACATCGGCCTGCCGCCCGCCGCGCGCGCCGCTTTGCAACAGCCCAATATCCGACTCCATCCGACATCCGGCCCCCTGGAAATTATTCCCGGCCTGTTTCAAACCGGCGAAATCCCCCGCCCGCACCCCGAAGAAACGGCAACCGGAACATTTTATCTGGATGCAAACGGAAAAACCCCGGACCCGCTTTGGGATGACCAAGCGCTGTTTTTCGACACCCCCGCCGGTCTGGTGGTTCTGCTGGGTTGCGCGCATGCCGGCGTCATTCACACGCTGGAATATGTCCGCCAACTCGCCGACCAACGCCCCATTCATGCCGTCATCGGCGGCATGCATCTGAGCCGGGCGAATACCGCCAAACTCGCTTGGGTCGCGGAGCAACTGCAACGCTTCCGCCCGCAACTTCTGGTCCCCGCGCATTGCACCGGCGCGCGCGGAATCGCCGCACTATGGAACGCCTTCCCCGACACCCTTCGCCCCGCCGGAACGGGCGCAACCTTCCCATTCACACCTCAGCCGCTGTCATTAACAACAGAAAAGGAAACACCATGAAAATAGCCATACCCGTCATAGATGGAAAACTTTGCGCCCACTTCGGCCATTGCGCCCATTTCGCAATCGNNGAACGTGGACCAACCGACCGGAAAAATCATACAAACCGAATTAGCCGAGCCCCCGCCCCATGAGCCGGGCGTGTTGCCCAAATGGCTCCATGAGCAAGGCGCGAATATCATCCTCGCCGGCGGCATGGGTTCGCGCGCCCAACAGCTCTTCGCGCATCACGGAATTGAAGTCGTCNNTCGGCTGCCCCCCGAATACACCGGAGGAATTAGTCACCGCCTATCTCGCCGGCACCCTCGAAACCGGCGACAACGCCTGCGACCATTAGCCGCCTGTAGCGCAAAAGCTGTTCCGGTCGCTTGGGCTATTTGGTTTTCACACGGGAGCGGCGGCG
>DBPO01000133.1 GCA_002304915.1 Verrucomicrobia bacterium UBA1418 | reverse complement strand
GACTTCCCCCAACGCTGATTTTCCATCAAGCGTTGCCACTACCCCCACTGCCGATGTTATGGCACACGCTTAAGAGTAGAGCCAGAAAGCTCGAAAAGAAAGCCCCAGTTCTCCTCCATTAAGCCACATTACATTAGATGCCCGATGCTGCCGCCAAAGAGCATTTCCAGCCCCACGCGGATGGATGGGCGCGGTTGATAATCATCCTCGCGGGGAAATTCAAGCTGGGGCGTAATGGTGTAATAAATCCATTTACGGTAAACAGCATCCCGCCACGTCAGATTCACCAGCAAGTTGTCCCAATACCATTCCGAGCTCTTCAAGTGCGGGAAAACGCTGGCCTGAATCAGCCAGCCGCGCCCCACCCCCGAACGCAGCCAGGCAAAGCGCATACTTTGCTCAAACTCCACGCCATCGGTTTGTTCCGTGGATTTTTCCGCGCCGCGAAGCTGAAAAATCTGCCGTTCGGTCAACCGGCGCGTCCACGAAAGGGTGGTCACTTGCCCCCAGCCATCGTCGCTATACCAGAATCCGCGCGGATGCAACCGCACCTCGCCGCCCGCCCACGGTCGCTGCCAATGCCAATCCAAATCAAAATACAACACCGGCTCCAACCCGCTGAAACGCCCCCCGCCGCCCAGCGAGATTTGGCTGTTCCGCACCGTTTTCCAGACGGTTTTCAAGCCGAGGCGGGCGTCATTTTCCTGATCCAGCGGGTCCGTCCCCGGCAAATCATCATGACTGGCGCTTTCAAACAGCAGGTGCAACTTGTTTTCAAGTCCCGGCAGGGCCACGTCGGCGCGCACGCGCGCTTTCAGGTCAAAATCCTTCTTGCTGCTGCGCCCGCCCGCTCGCGTATGCAAAGCCAGCTTGAACGTGGACAGCTCCGCATCGTAGGGCGTGTCCTCCTTCAGCCACCGCGTATCTATGCTGCGAACCGCATTATCCATCCATTTGTACGCCGCCGAATGCCAACGGTCGAGACAGGCTCCGAAACTGCTTTCAGGGCAAATAACGCTGCCAACGGGTTCGCCTTGCGCCATTAGATGCTCGTCTTGCAAAGCGGCAATGCGGGCGCGATCAAGCGCCAAGCGCGAACGGTTCGTTGGCGCGCAAGGAATCTCCGCCTGTTTCGGCAATTCCACCCCATCCGCCGACTGGCTACTTTCAGCGACGGCAGACGGGCTGCTGTCTTGGCGGCGCGCAGAGCGAAAGCCAGCACAGCCCGTTTGAACCAGTAGCAGCGCAATCAAGGCTAAGGCGAAAGCAGAATGAAATCGCCCGGAAGCCATCATGTCTTCATCCGGCGCGCTTCACAATCATAGGTGCCCGTGCGGACAATTTTAACGGGCAAAAACCGCCCGATTTCGCAACGCCCCTTCACCCCCGTCACAATCGTCTCGCCGTCCACTTCCGGCGCCTGCCAAGCCGTCCGCCCCACCCAACCGCGAGGTTCCTGACGCTCCACCAGCATGCGCGCCGCGCCCTTGCGCCCCTTCAACCGGCGGGCGGAAACCGCCGCCTGCGCGCGCATAAGCTGATCCTGTCGTTCTTCGGCCACTTCGGGCGCCACGCGGTCGGCCATGCCCGCCGACACCGTCCCCGGCTCCGGCGACCAGCAGAACACTCCGACATGGTCAAAATGCCCCGCCTCGACAAACTCCAGCAACTCTGCAAAATCAGCTTCTTTCTCGCCCGGATGCCCCACAATGAAAGCCGTGCGCAGCGCGGCATCCGGCAAAAACTTCTCCACTTGTTGCAACAGCTCCTCTATGCGCTTGCGCCCGTGCCCGCGCCCCATCCGTTTCAGCAGCCCGTCACTGATGTGCTGCAAGGGCAAATCCAAATACGGGCAAATCCGCTCATCCGCCGCCATCTCTTCCAGAATATCCGCCGTCAAATTGCGCGGGTGCATATAAAGCAGGCGAAACCACAAATCACCCGGAATCCGGCGCAACTCACGCAGCAACCGGGGTAATTGCGGCTCCCCGCCCCAATCCAGGCCATAGGCAGCAGTGTCTTGTGCAATCACGTTCAATTCAACCGCACCCGCCAACACCAATTCGCGGATTTCCTTCATCACGGCTTTCAGCGGACGGCTCACGCGCCGCCCCCGAATCAGCGGAATGGAGCAATAGGAACAGCAATGCGAGCACCCCTCGCTGATTTTCACATAGGCCGAAGCCAGTGAACCAATCCGCAAGCGCGGACGGCTCAGCCAATCCAGATAAGTTTTAGGCAGTGTTTGGCCGGCGTACCCAGACGTTGGCGTTGAATGGCTCTCGCCAGCCAGCAGCTTGCGGCAAATGTCCGGCAGACGAGGATAGTCCGCAAACCCCACGCGGGCATCCGCCGCCGACAAAAAATCCGCCAACTCTCCCGCCCCGCCCGCGCGTTCCACCAGACAGCCGAGCGCCACCAGCAGCGGCCGTTCCCGCCCCTGCCCCTCCCGTTGCGCGACCAACTCCGCGAACACCTCAGCCGCCTCCTGTCGCGCCGCATCCAAAAACCCGCACGTATTCACAAGGCAAATGTCCGCGTCCAGCGGTTCCGGCGTGAACTCCAGCCCGGCCTGCGCCAGACTCCCCAGCATACATTCCGAGTCCACGGTGTTTTTTGGGCAGCCGAGATTGATTAGGCTGAATCGGCTCATGCGTCCTCCGCCTGCTCCCGGATGCCATCCCAACAGGCCACCTCGTGGCCGTCCGGCAATTCGCGCAGCTCCGGCATGCGCGCCCGGCATATCGGCCGCGCCAGCGGACAGCGCGGCGCAAAGCGACACCCCGCCGGCAAATCAATCAGATTGGGCAACTGCCCGGGAATATCCGGCAACCGCCCCTTGCCGCCGCCGTGCAGACGCGGCATGGCCGCCAACAAGGCGCGCGTGTATGGATGGGCCGGCCGTTCAAATAGTTCCTCGCGGCGGCCCCGCTCCACCAGACGTCCGGCATACATGACTTGCACGCGGTCGCAAACCTCCCAAACCACGCCCATGTCATGCGTAATCAACAAAACGGAGGTATCCCCCCCGCGCAACGGCAGGAGCCACTCAAAAATCTGCGCCTGCAACGTCACATCCAGCGCTGTTGTCGGCTCATCCGCGATAATCAATTCCGGCCCCATCATCATCGTCATCGCCAGCATCACCCGTTGCCGCATCCCGCCGGAAAGTTGGTGCGGATAATCCTTCATCCGCTGCTCGGCATCGGGCATCTGCACCCGCCGCAGCCAGTCCAGCCCCAACGCCCATGCCTCCTGAAAAGAAACCTTCCGATGAAGCAAAACCGCCTCCGCCAACTGATCCCCGATGCGATGCAACGGCGAAAGCGCCGTCATCGGCTCCTGAAAAATCATCCCGATGTGTGCGCCCCGGACGTTGCGCAATTCCTCAATCGGCAGCGTCAGCAGGTCTTGTCCGCGAAACATCACCCGCCCGCCCTCAATCACGGCGGGCGGACGCGGCAGCAGGCGCAGCAGCGTCAACGCCGTGGCCGATTTCCCGCAGCCCGACTCCCCCACCAGGCCGAGCACCTCGCCGCGCCGAACCTCGAACGAAACATCATCCACGGCGCGCACAAAACCCGCCGGAGTTTCAAATCCGGCGCGCAGGTTTTCAACTTGGAGAAGGCTCTCAGCCATACGTGGCCGCATCATCGGCCCTTCACGGGTGCCTTGGCAAGCGTTTTGGAGTTGGCGTTCACGCGGCGGGCGGGGTATCGTTATTCACACCATGAAACGCAACACCCTCCAGCTTGAGCCGCACCCATGAGCTATCGGCCTTACTATGCCCAGCCAAACCGCAACCCCTTCACCGGGTTTCTGGCCCATTTGCCGCCGGTCACCGGCTGGCTCATCAAAATCAATCTGGCAACCTTCTTGTTTTTTATTCTGTTCCCTTCCCGTTCCCTCTATGCGCTCCTGGCCCTATCCATGGCCGGCCTTCGCCAAGGCATGTTCTGGCAACCGCTCACCTACATATTTCTCCACGGCGGTTTCCTGCACCTGCTGTTCAACATGTTCACGCTTTACTTTCTAGGCCCCGAAACCGAGCGCACCATGGGCTCCAAACATTTTCTCGCCATGTACCTGCTCAGCGGCATTCTGGGCGGCCTCGGCTGGATTTGGCTCTCCCCTCATCCCCAGGCGTTGTGCGTCGGCGCCTCCGGCTCCATCTTCGGCGTGCTGGCCGCCTTTGCCACGCTCTATCCGCGCCGCCGCCTGACGATGCTCATCTTTTTTGTTTTCCCCGTCACGCTCATGGCCTGGCAACTGGTGGTCGGGCTGGCCTTTTTTGAGTTTATCCTCGCCAACGACCCCTCATCCGGCATTGCCCACACCGCTCACTTCATCGGCGCGCTCACCGGATTTCTTTACATTGACCAACTGTTCGAAAACGCCACCTTGCGCCGCCTGTGGGCCCGTCTGCGCGACTACGTCGCCCAACGCCCCCACTTTCCCCGCCCCACCCCGCCCCCGCCCGATCAGGCGGAAGTGGATCGCATCCTCGACAAAATTTCCAGTCAGGGCATTCAGTCGCTCACCAAAGCGGAACGCCAAACCCTCCATCGCGCCTCGCGCTCCTTTTAATTCCGGGAGATGCCATGAAAAACAAGTCGTTCATCCTGGCCCTGGACCAGGGCACGACCAGTTCGCGCGCCATCTTGTTTGACCGCGCGCTGAATCCCTGCGCCAGCGCCCAGCAGGAGTTTCCGCAGCTCTATCCACAGCCCGGCTGGGTCGAACACGACCCAAACGCCATCTGGGACTCGCAGCTTGCCACCATGCACGACGTCCTCGCGCGCGCCGAAGCCGCGCCGGAACAAATCGCCGCCATCGCCGTCACCAATCAACGCGAAACCGTAGTGGTCTGGAACCGCCGCACCGGCGAACCAATCGCCCATGCCATCGTCTGGCAATGCCGCCGCACCGCGAGCCGTTGCGAAGAGCTGCGCCGCCAAGGGCACGAAGATGTCATCCGCCGCAAAACCGGCCTCGTGATGGACGCCTATTTCTCCGCCACCAAAATCCAGTGGCTGCTCGACCACGTGCCCGGCGCGCGTCAAGCCGCGGAAGCCGGCGACCTCCTGTGCGGCACGGTGGACACCTGGCTCATCTGGAAACTTTCCGGCGGCCAAACGCACATCACCGACTACACCAACGCCTCCCGCACCATGCTGTTCAACATCCACACTCTGGAATGGGACCCGGAACTGCTGGACATCTTCAACATCCCGCCCGCCATCCTGCCCACGGTCGTGCCCTCCGCCGGCGTCGCCGCAACCTGCGCCTTGCCGGAGTTTTCCGCGCGCGCCATCCCCATCGCCGGCATCGCCGGGGATCAGCAAGCCGCCCTGTTTGGCCAAGGATGCCTGCAACCCGGCCAAGCCAAAAATACCTATGGCACCGGCTGTTTCCTGCTGATGAACACCGGGGCGGATGCCGTCCTCTCCCGGCAAGGGCTTTTGACAACCCTCACCGCGCAAACCCGGCCCGGCCAGCCCCATTATGCCCTCGAAGGCAGCGTATTTATCGGCGGCGCCGCCCTCCAATGGTTGCGCGATGAACTCCAAATCCTGACACACGTCGCCGACTCCGCCCCAATCGCCGCGGCCCTGCCCGACACCGGCGGCGTCTATCTGGTGCCCGCGTTCACCGGCCTGGGCGCGCCGCATTGGGACATGCACGCTCGCGGCGCTCTCCTGGGGCTGACCCGTGGCGCCGGCCGCCCGCAAATCATCCGCGCCGCCCTCGAAGGCATCGCCTACCAATGCCACGACGTATTCGCCGCCATGCAGGCCACCACCGGCCACCCGCTGACCCTCCTGCGTGTGGATGGCGGCGCGGCCGCCAATGATTTTCTGATGCAATTCCAGGCGGACCTCCTGAACTGCCCCATTGAGCGCCCCGCCTGCATGGAATCAACGGCCATGGGCGCCGCCGCGCTGGCCGCGCTCGCTCTCGGCTGGCACACCCCCGACAGCCTCACCGGACGCCCCGCCGCGCAAACGTTCACCCCGGCCATGTCCGCCCTCGACCGCGAACAAAAGCTCGCCGGCTGGCAAAAAGCCGTCGCCCGCGCCTCCCGCTGGGTGGAAGACCCCTGAATAAATTCAACGCATCAGCCCTGCGGCGCTTCCCGCCGCGCCGCGCCAACCAGACTCAACAGCGCCACACACGCCGTATCCGTGCGCAAAATGCGCGGCCCCCAGGAAACCGCCTCAAATCCGCGCGATTGCAGCAACTCCAGCTCATAAGGCGTCCACCCGCCCTCCGGCCCCACCGCCACCAGCACGCGGGCGTCCCGCGGCAGCCTCGCCAGCCTGCCGCGCGGGAACGCTCCCGCCCCCGGATGCCCCACCAATCGCGCCGCATACGGCCCAAAGCCATCCAATTCGTCCTCCACCAACTTTTTGAATTGCCGGTGAACGCTCACAACTGGCAAGCGGGTATCGCGCGCCTGTTGCAGGCCCGCCAATAATTCCTTGCGAATATGCGCAGGCTCCAGCACATGGGTGTCAAAATAGTTGCGCTCCGTTTTCCACGCATTGGAAATCAGAATCCGCCCCACACCCAGCGACGCCAAAACCGACCACAGCCGATTCAACACCTTGGGCCGCGGCAGAGCCAAAAGCAAATCCACCGGCGGACGCGGCGGACGCTCCGCCGTCGCCTCAAACTGCAAACGCAACTGCCGGCCGCTTTCCAAAACGCTAGCCACCCCAAGCGCCCCATCCACCACGCCCGCGCGAATTTGCTCACCCGGCGCGGCGCGCAAAACCTCGCGCACATGCCGCGCGCGGGCATCCGTCAGAACCGCCGTCCCGTCAGGCTGAAGTTCCTCCGGCTCCAAAAGAATCAGGTTCATGGCTGCGGCAAACCGCTGGCGCCCGGTCGGCGCAAGCGTCACACCATTTGCACGTCGTGTTTCGCCTCAAACGCCGCAATATCAGCCTCGTGCGTCAACGTCAGGCCGATGGCATCCAGCCCGCTCAACAACTTTTCTTTCACATCGGGAGTGATTTCAAACGAGAACACCCGTTCGGCATCGCCATGAAAAGTGACGATCTGCGCGGCGAGGTCCACCGTGGCCTCCAGCTTCCTGCCCTTGGCGACGGCAAAAATCCATTCCACGTCCGCGCTGGCAAGCTCAATCAAAAGCAGACCGTTGCCGGCGCTGTTGTTTTTGAAAATATCGGCAAAACCGGGAATGCGCTTGTCACCCTCGCCCCGCCAGGGCGCAATGACAACCTTAAAGCCATATTGCTGCACCGCCCACACCGCGTGTTCGCGGCTGGAGCCACAGCCAAAGTTGTTCCCCGTCACCAGCACGGACGCGCCCGCGCGTTCCGGCGCGTTCAGCTCGAACGCCGGGTCCGGCTGACCATCCGCGAGATAGCGCCAGTCGTAGAACAGCGCGGGGCCGAATCCCGTGCGCTCAATGGATTTGAGAAACTGCTTCGGGATGATTTGGTCCGTATCCACGTTGGCGCGCTCCAGCGTCGCCACCACGCCGCGAAAAGTTTTGAATGCTTCCATCTTAGTTGCCTCCTTCGAGGAATGAGCGCACATCCACAAAATGCCCGGCCACCGCGGCCGCGGCGGCCATGACGGGACTGACCAGATGCGTGCGCCCGCCCTGCCCCTGCCGGCCCTCGAAATTGCGGTTCGAGGTGGACGCCGCCCGCTGGCCCGGCTCCAGCCGGTCGGGATTCATCGCCAGACACATGCTGCAACCCGGATGACGCCATTCCGCGCCCGCCGCCAGGAAAATCTTGTCCAGCCCTTCCGCCTCGGCCTGCGCCTTCACGCGCGCCGAACCCGGCACCACCAGCGCCTGAACATTCGGCGCAACCCTGCGGCCCTTGAACACGCTCGCGGCCTCGCGCAAATCTTCCATGCGCCCGTTGGTGCAACTGCCGATAAACACCACATCCACGGGAATGGACGTCATCGGCGTGCCCGGCGTGAGGCCCATGTAGGCCAGCGCCTTTTCGACATCCGCCGGCTGCACAGTCGGCACATCATTCGGCCCCGGCACCACCCCGTCAATATCCACAATCATCCCCGGACTGGTGCCCCAACTGATTTGCGGCGCCAGCGTGGACGTGTCAATCGTCACGTCCCTGTCGAAAGTGGCGTCCGCATCACTGCGCAGCGTCTTCCAGAAGGCAATCGCCCGCTCCAGCGCCTCGCCGCGCGGGGCATAAGGCTTGTCGCCGCTGGCGATATACTCAAACGTGGTCTCATCCGGCGCAATCATGCCCGCGCGCGCCCCCGCCTCAATGGACATATTGCAAATGGTCATGCGCCCGGCCATCGGCAGCGCGCGAATGGCCTCGCCCGCATATTCCAGCGCCATGCCGGTGCCGCCCGCCGTGCCAATCTCGCGAATCAGACGCAAAATGAAATCCTTGGCGGTGGTCCATTTCGGGGGACGCCCGGTGAACGTCGCCCGCATTGAGCGGCTGCGGCGTTGCCACAGGGTCTGCGTGGCCAGCACATGCTCCACTTCGCTGGTGCCAATGCCAAATGCCAGCGCGCCAAACGCGCCATGCGTGGCCGTGTGCGAGTCCCCGCAAACCACGGTGGTGCCCGGCAGCGTCAGCCCCAGCTCCGGCGCCATGATGTGAACAATCCCCGTGGACGGGTCCCCGATGCCATACAGCTTCAACCCGAACTCCGCGCAATTTTTCTGCAAGGCATCCATCTGGGCCTTCGCGATGCGGTCCATGATGTTTGCGGGGTCCGTCGTCGGCACGTTGTGGTCCATGGTCGCCACATTCAACTCAGGACGCCGCACCTTGCGCCCCGCCAGCCGCAAACCATCGAAGGCCTGCGGGCTCGTCACTTCATGGATGAGCTGCCTGTCAATATACAGCAGCGTCGAACCGGTCGGCTCCTCGCGGACAACATGCCGCGCCCAAACTTTGTCATATAGCGTCGTACTCATAAGTAACCGCAAAATATAAGGTGTGAATATCCCCTGTGCAAGCGTGGAGCCGTGTTTTCCTGCTTTTCTGCAAAAGGCCGGTGTGCTAGCCTTCCTGCTTTCTCCCGCAATAACAATGTCACGGATGTGTTTATGAAAAAACTGCTCTCCGCCAATCAAGCCATCGCCTGGGCGGCCTATCGCGGCGGTTGCCGCGTGGCCTCCGCCTACCCCGGCACGCCCTCCACCGAAATCATGGAGCATATCGCCGAATTCAAAGGCGCCATCAATTGCGAATGGTCGGTCAACGAAAAGGTCGCCATGGAAATCGCCGCCGGCGCGTCGCTCGCCGGCGTGCGCACCCTCGTGGCCATGAAGCACGTGGGCCTGAATGTAGCCATGGACCCGCTCATGACCTTCACCTACATCGGCGCCATCGGCGGCATGGTCATCGTCAACGCCGATGACCCCAGCCTGCACTCCTCGCAAAACGAGCAGGACAACCGCTCCCTCGCCAAATTCGCCAAGTGCCTGCTCTTCGAGCCGTCCGACTCCCAGGAAGCCTACGACATGGTCCTCGCCGGCTTCGAGCTGAGCGAGAAATATCAAGTCCCCGTCATCATACGCACCACCACCCGCACCGCTCACACCTCCAGCATCGTGGATATCGGCTCCGGGGCGCGCGGCGAAGCCCCAGCCATCCCCTACGTCAAAAACGCGCGCCGCAACGTCGCCGTCCCCGCGAACGGCCGCCTGATGCGCTTCGCCGTCGAAAAACGCTCCGCCCAACTGCGCGAACTCACCGAAGCCAGCCCCTTCAACCGCGCCGAACCCGGCACNNGGCGACATCGGCTTCGTGGCCTCCGGCGTGGCCTATCAATACGTCAAAGAAGTTTTCCCGGAAGCGCCCGTTTTCAAAGTTGGCCTCTCCCACCCGCCGCCCGTCGAAAAAATCCGCGCCTTCGCCGCCGGCGTCCGGCGGCTGGTAGTCGTCGAGGAATCCGACCCCGTGCTCGCCGAGCAAATCCAAGCCGCCGGCATCCCCGTGGTGAAGCCCCAGACCGAACTGCACATGATGGAGCTCAACCCCGCCCGCCTCGCCCAGTTG
>DBPO01000131.1:4382-4561 GCA_002304915.1 Verrucomicrobia bacterium UBA1418 | reverse complement strand
AATTTGTACGACAAGACCGCGCCGCTCTACACCCACATGCGCTACCTGCCGCCCTCCAAAATTAACGGCTGCGACTTGAACCGCGCCCTGCTCAGCGAAGGCTGCATCATTTCCGGACACCGCATTTTGCGCTCCATCATCGGCGTGCGCGCCAAAGTCGGCGAAGGCAGCGTGCTGGA
>DBPO01000131.1:0-4289 GCA_002304915.1 Verrucomicrobia bacterium UBA1418 | reverse complement strand
GACACGGTCACCGACCAATACACCGTGCAAAACGGCGTCATCGTCATCCCCAAAAACGCCGTCATCCCCCCCGGCACCCACATCTAGTTATTCGCGGGAGTTGCTCGTAAAAATCCTTGGCTTTTCTTCTCCCAAGGTGGGTCGTGTGCGCGCCGCGCGGGGTAAAACGATTAACCCCGCGCGCGGTATTTTACTTGACGCCATTGATAATAATTCCCACGCTTTCGACCAATTATCTACCCTGACCCCTATAGGAGCAAAAACTGAATGAAGATTATTTCCTCAATCAACCGTGAAGTCCTTGACCGCACCATCCAGCGCGCCAAAGAGCGCAACATCATCCTGCCCACCTTCGCCCAGCAGCGAGACCCCAAGCTCATCCCGGCGAAAATTGTAGAAAAGCTCAAAAAAATTGATTTGCAGGCCGTTGACCCGCTCAACCTCTTCCGCATTACGTGGAAAAACGACCCGAAAACCGGCGGATTCGGCGATGGCAACTGGTTTGAGTTTCCCAAGGCAATCACGGGCGTGGACACCCGAATCGTGGGCCTCCTCGGCCGCTATTTCCCGACGGGCTCGCACAAGGTCGGCGCGGCCTACGGCTGCTTGGTCCCGCGGCTGGTCAGCGGAAATTTCGACCCCACCGCCCAAAAAGCGGTTTGGCCGTCCACCGGCAACTATTGCCGCGGCGGCGCCTTCGACTGTGCGCTGTTGGCGTGCCCGGCCATTGCCATCATGCCCGAAGGCATGAGCCAGGAGCGCTTCGAGTGGCTGCGCAGCATCAACACCGATGAAATCATCGCCACCCCCGGCACCGAATCCAACGTCAAGGAAATCTATGACATGTGCTGGAAGCTGCGGCGCGAACGCGGCGACAAAATTGTTATTTTCAACCAGTTCGAGGAGCTCGGCAACTCCATCTGGCACTACAACATGACCGGAACCGTCATTGAGGAAATCTATCAGAAGTATTTCAAGACGGACGACACCAAGCTGGCGGCCTACATCAGCGCCACCGGCTCCGCCGGCACCATNNCCCGACCCTGCTGACCAACGGCTTTGGCGGGCACCGCATCGAAGGCATCGGCGACAAGCACATCCCCTGGGTACACAACGTGCGCAACACCGACGCGATTGCGGCCGTGGATGACGAGCAGGTCATGCAGCTCCTCCGCCTCTTCAACGAAGACGTCGGCCGCGACTACCTCCGCAAACAGGGCGTCAGCGATGAAGAAATCGCCGGCCTCTCCGCTGCGGGCATCTCCGGCATCTGCAACCTGATTAGCGCCATCTGGGCCGCGCGCTACTACGATATGGACGGCCGCGATGTCATCTTCTTCCCGCTGACGGACTCGATGGACCTCTACGGCTCGCGGTTCGTGGAAATGGCCGAACAGCACGGCCCCTACACCACCGACATGGCCGCCCGCCACTACGGGCGCTACCTCGAAGCCGCCATCCCGTCGTCCTTCCGCGAGTTGACCTACTTCGACCGCAAGTCCCTCCACAACTTCAAGTATTTCACGTGGGTCGAGCAGCAGGGCCGCACCTCCGAAGAGCTGCGCGCCCTCTGGGAAGAAGACTTCTGGAAGGCCGTTTTCGACTCCGCGCAACTCGCCGAATGGGACCAGCTCATCAACGAGTTCAACGAAGGAACCGGTTTGCTGAAAGACCTGTAAACCTCAATAAACGATAAGACGCATCAACAAAGAAGGAGAAAATACATGAGTTCAGTTCTATATAACGAAGCCAAAAAGCGGGAAGACAAAATCGTCAAATTCCTCCAAGACGCCGCCACGATTCCCTCGACCAGCAGCCAGGAAGGCGAAGTCGTCAAGTTCCTCGAAAAAGCCATGAAAGACATGGGCTACGAGGAAGTCATCATTGACGGCATGGGCAACCTGCTCGGGCGCATCGGCAACGGCCCCCGCGTGATTGCTTTTGACGGCCACTGCGACACCGTGGACATCGGCGACATCAGCCTGTGGACCAAGTGCAAGCCCTATCCCTCCGAAGTCCGGGATGGCAAAGTCTATGGCCGCGGCGTCACCGACCAAAAAGGCGGTCTCATCACCTCCATCGTCGCCATCGCCATGCTCAAGGAATTGAACATGGTACCCGAAAACCTGACCATCTGGGTGGTCGCCAGCGTGCAGGAAGAAGACTGCGACGGCCTTTGCTGGCAGTANNCCTCTGCTGGCAGTACATCGTCAAGGAAAACGTCCTGCGCCCCGAAATGGTTGTCTCCACCGAGCCTACCAGCCTGCAAATCTATCGCGGGCACCGCGGCCGCATGGAAATCGAAATCGAAACCAAGGGCATTTCCTGCCACGGTTCCGCTCCCGAGCGCGGCGAAAACGCCGTCTACAAGATGGCCGACATCATCAAGGACATTGAGAAGCTCAACGAGAGCCTGCCGCCCGTCGAGCCCCTCGGCAAAGGCACCGTCACCATCAGCCACATCCGCTCCACATCGCCGAGCCTGTGCGCCGTGGCCGATAGCTGCACCATTCACCTCGACCGCCGCCTCACCACGGGCGAAAACGAGGAAACCAGCGTGGCCGAACTCAAGGCCCTGCCGAGCGTAAAGAAAGCCAACGCCATCATCCGCGTGCTGGAATACGCCGTGCCGAGCTGGACCGGGCTGACCTATCCCACCAAGAAGTATTTCCCCACCTGGCACATTGAAAAAACGACCCCGCAGGTCACCAGCGCGGTCACCGCGTTCAAGAATGCCTTGGGCGAAGAACCCGTCGTCTCCAACTGGGTTTTCAGCACCAACGGCGTGTCCATTTGCGGCATGTTCGGCATCCCCGTCATCGGCTTGGGCCCCGGCCATGAGCGCTTCGCCCACTTCCCGAACGAGGAAATTGATATTGCCGACTTGATTAAAGCTACCGCGTTCTACGCCAGCTTTGCCATCGAGTACGCCAAGACCGAAGCGCCGGCCAAGTAATCCGCGCACCGCGCCAAGCGCCAGGGAACCCCGTGTTCCCTGGCGTTTTTTTTGCCTGAAGCACGGTCAAAAATGGCACTTGCGCGGAGGCGGGGCACAGGAATATAAACTGCCGTGGGACGGACAACGTCCCGGAAAGGTTGCAACATGAAAACTGCGTTGCGAAAGGCTGATTGGCGATGGGGAATAAGTCTGGCGGTGGCATTGTCGTGTGCCGCGTTGGCCGGATGCGATGACGACGATAACAAAAACAACGAGGCGCCCGCGGCGGAAGCCGATGCCGGTGGAGGTGCGGCAGAAAACAATGCCGGCGGCGGGGGCGCCGAAGCTCCGAACGCTGCCCCCAATGAACCGGCGCCCGGTGCCGCCCTTTCCGTGGCCGGCGAATGGAACGGAGTCATCACCAGCAGGGAAGGAAACGGCCATATGGAGCTGGATCTGCGCCAGGCTGGGGACGTGGTGACCGGTCAGTTCTATCTCACCAGAGACGGATTCGGCGGTCAGACCGGACAGGCAGCGGGTCGCCTTGACGGAAATCGTCTGCGGCTGCAACTGGCGGTTCGCGGCAGCGACATCACGATGGACATGGATGGCCGGGTAAATGCCAACGCGACCTCCTACACCGGCCAATGGGCGTTAGGAGCCCTCGACAACGGCAATTTCGCCTTGCAAAAATAGCCGTCCGCTTCAGTCCGTTTTTCCCTCTATCCCCGGCCAAACGCTGGCGAGAGAGGAAAAAACGCCAACGAAAAAACTGAAAACCCAAAAAAATGGGGCAAATACGCTCATTTTTTTTTAGAAGTTTGAAAAAGCGGATTTTTGGGTCGCGTTTTGAGAAAGTTGTAATTTACTGGGCGGCAAATGGTTATAGCGAAAAATTACAAAGTTTGTTAAGTATTAAACAGCCCCCCATGTGAAGAAAACCCTTTAAAATCAAGCATTTCATCTCCAAACATTCCATAGTTAATTAACCATTAGAGTGTTTGAGAGAGGGCGGGGAAGAGTTCAGAAAGCAGAGGTCGGAGGTCAGGAAAAAACCAAAACCTTTTCAACGCAAACGACGCAAACGAAAAACAATTCGCCATTCACAAGGGACCGGCGGCGTCTCGCCGCCGAAAAGCTGTTCCCTCCATCGGCGGCGGGACGCCTCCGCTCCCATCTCTTCCCCCGCTTGCGTCGTTTGCGTTTCGTTCGCGCCCATTGCGTTCAATGGCTGTTCGGCTGTTCTGTAGCTGCGCTCGCTGAGCGCAGAGGCTGTTCACCTCGCTTTTTGGTTCCAGGTTCCAGGTAAAACCATCGCCCCTCCCGGGGGTACGGGTTCAAGACATGGGTG
>DBPO01000040.1 GCA_002304915.1 Verrucomicrobia bacterium UBA1418 | reverse complement strand
GGCACAACGGTCACGATCAAGACCGATCCTGCCCAGCGGCGTCTGTTCCGCATTTACTGGCAGTAATTCTGCAACCGCCCGGTTGCGACGCCGCCGGTCCTGCTTGCAGGGCCGGCGGTTTTCTTTTGCCCCGCGATGCGGCGGGGCGGCGGCGGGGACTCAGCGGGCGGACAGCGGGATATATTTCTGGCTGGTGGTCACGCCCTTGTAGGCGGGGCGGATAATTTTGCCGCCGTTGGCGAGTTCTTCGATGCGGTGCGCGCTCCAGCCGACAATGCGCGCGATGGCAAACAGCGGCGTGTATAGCTCGGTGGGAATGCCCAAGAGGCGGTAGAGAAAACCGGAATAAAAATCCACGTTGGCGCTGACGCCTTTGTACATCTTGCGCTTGCTGCTGATAATCTGCGGCGCCAGACGTTCCACGCGCATGTAGAGGTCCATTTCGTCAGAAAGGTTTTTCTCCGCGGCAAGTTTTTTCACCTGGTCACGCAGGATTTCCGTGCGCGGGTCCGACGTGGAATAGACCGCGTGGCCAACGCCATAAATGAGGCCGGAACGATCGAACGCCTGCTTTTTCAGCAGTTTGAGGAGGTAGTCCTCGATTTGGGAATCACTGGACCAGTCCGTGACGCTCTGCTTGAGGTCCTCAAACATGGCGACCACGCGGGCATTCGCGCCCCCGTGCCGCGGCCCCTTGAGCGAGCCCATGGCGGCGGCAATCGCTGAATAGGTGTCCGTGAGGGTGGAGGTCACGACATGGGTGGTAAAGGAGGAGTTGTTGCCGCCGCCGTGCTCAGCGTGCAGCACCAGCGCCAGGTCCAGCAACTGGGCTTCGAGGGGCGTGTATTGGCTATCGTTGCGCAACATGTGGAGGAAATTTTCGGCGGTGGAGAGTTCCGGGCGCGGGGCGTGAATCACCAAACTGCCCCGGCCGTAATAATAAACGTAGGAGTGATAGCTATAGACCGCCAGCAGCGGGAACGTGGCAATCAGCTTCAGCGATTGCCTCAACACATTGGGGATGGAGACATCCTCGGGGCGATTATCGAGGATATACATGGCCAGAATACTCTGCGCCATGGCGTTCATCATGTCGCGACTGGTCAATTTAAGGACGGAATCGTGCACGAAATCATCCGGCAGCGTCCGTGCCGCGCCGATACGGGCGACATAATCGGCCAGCTCATCGGCGGTCGGCAGCTCCCCGAAAAGCAGCAGGTAGCTGATTTCCTCGAATCCGTGGCGGCCATCCGCCAAGAAACCGGCGACGAGGTCATTCACGTCCAGTCCGCGATAAATCAAATGTCCGGGGCCGGTGTTATCCCCTTCGGGATGGGCCTGCACCTCGCCGATTTGCGTCAGGCCGGCCAATACGCCCTTGCCGTTGAGATCGCGCAACCCGCGCTTCACGTCATATTTCGTATATAACGCGGTATCCACCTGACTGCTGCTGATGGCGCGTTCGCTCAGTTGCCGGATCCATTCTTTATCATGCCATTTCTTCATACAAACACTTTCCCAGGCTTCGCCTGTGCCCATCGGGCATCACCCCGTTTCCACCGGGGCTTCGACAAGCCATCAAACATAGCGATTTTGACGCCAAACAAAAACCTCTATTTATGAGCATGCCGATTTTTTTGCGGGAATCATCATCCGGCGAAAGGCCAGTAAAATTACTTTTGGATGCGGAAAAATTGCCGGGGCGCGGTTCGGTGGACTTCCCACGTGTTGGTGCCGCGTTTGACCGGCAGAGGCGCAATCTGCTGGTTCCAGGGGCCGACGGCTTCCGGCGCGGCGAAGAGGAAATAAGATTCCGCCGTGGGCAGCCAGTAGTCCAGCCAGAGGCGTGCGCCCTGATTGCGCAAGGCGCACCAGGGCTTGAAGCCGTCGCTCACGGTCGCGAAATGCGCCAAAAAAGCTTCGGCGATGCCGCGCTCGGGCAGAAACTGCACATTTTCGTCGTTGGACGAAGTCAACACCAGCGCGCTGGCCGTCCAGTTAGCCGAACCGTGAATCACCAGCGGATTGGCGCCGCGCGGGTCAATCACCATGTATTTGGTGTGAACCAAATCGCGGCTGCCGCCATCGTAGCGCGTTTGCGCGGCGTCGTAATAGGCATCGTACATGCGCACGCGGTTGCGAGTGGTGTAATCCGTGGAATTCAACAGTGTTTGATACACCTCGTAGCTATCCCGACCGGGCGTGGCGCGGTCGCTAAGCGGAATGACCCCATGCACAATGACGCCGCGATTGCAGGCGCGGATCAAGGCTTCCGCCACATTGGGGCGATTCAGCTTATTCAGCGAAAAGAAAATCTCCTGCTCGGCGGCATCCACGGCGTTGGTGATGTCCGTCAGCGCGTTATTGCCGCCATATCGTCCATCTGGATAAGGCGCAAACCGAACCCAGCCATCGCGAACAGAACTCGTCAGGCGAAATCGAGCGCCATCATGCGCGTGCGATTTGTCGGGATTGGCATGAAATCGCCCGCTTAACAGTTCGCGGACTTCGTTGGAGTAGGCCGCGAACAAGTCGTTATTTTGAATCTCCGTCAAAATATTCCATTGCATGGAGCTGGCCCCGCCGGTGAAATTCCAGGACCCTGTCAGTACCCATCCCTTTTTCATGGCCGCGTTCCAGAACAAACCAATTTTGTTGTGCATGATGCCGCTGTCCGCTGGCGCGCGTGAAACCTTGAGGGCATTTCCCTTCCGGGATGCCAGACTGGCCAGCGAAACTCCCGGCCAGAAGTTGGAGGTGACATCCACGCCATAATCGGCCACGAAATTGAGTTTGGCCCCTCGCGCCAGAGCGTTGGACATTGCGGCGAGCATCGGGCCAGCGGCGCCCCCGGCGGCTGTGTTGCCGGAAAAGGTATAGGTCGTCAGGCAGGCCCAATCGTTGGCGCGCAACGCATCGAGGCGCTCGAGAAATGCGTCGCGAATGAGAAACTCGTCCGGGCCGATGGAGGCAGGGCTGGTAGTTTGGTCCGGCAAATTGAAGCGAACAATCCAGTCGGCGCCGGTGAACGTGTCGGCCCATGCCGCTGCTGCCCAAGCCAGCAGAGCACATCCAGCCGTCATAATCATCCGAAGCCGCATTTCCATAGAATAGACGGCCCGGCGCCGTTGAACAAACTCATAATAGCCGCCGAGTGGGTTAAAAGCGTGCGCCCTCCCCTGCCCCGAAAAGTGGGGTGGATAACGGGATTTGAACCCGCAACAGCCAGAACCACAATCTGGTGCTCTACCGAGTTGAGCTATATCCACCAGCCTACGTGCCCGCATTGGTACCCCACCCGCGCCAAAAATGCAACCCCGGATATTAAAATCCGTTTGCCGCATGCAACGACGACAAGGCGAATAGCCAATTTAGGACGATTGGTGCGTGGAGGGTCGGAAGGCAAGGGCCAGCCACGCCGCGGATATAAGGGCGAGAAGCGGAATTCGCAAGGGAAAGTCAATCAGACCATGAAGCATAATCGCCAGAATCCCCAAACGAAATGCGTTTTTCTCCAACTCATTCCAAGCGGGAACTGCATGATGGTTGGCAGACCTGCCGGGACGGCGCACGAGAACCAGCAAAAACGCGATGAAAAGAATCAAGCAACCGGCCCAGCCCCACTCGGCCAGAAATTGCACGGGTTCAACATGCGCATGCAAAATAATCCGGCCATCGTATGCGGGGGATGCGTAATAGGGCCACACCGACGCATACGTGCCCGGACCAATGCCCCACACCGGCTGATCGCGCCAGATGCGCCAGGTGTCATGAATGATGCCCCAGCGGTATTGCAGTTCGCCCAAAAAACTTTCCAGATGTTTCCATTCGCGGAAGAAGGTGAAACCCACCACCACCGCCGCCAGCATGACAATCAAAGCCGCGCCCGTGCGAAACCAAACGGCGGGCATGACGCTCGTGAAGGGATAGCGGCGGCGCAGCACCCAAATCCAGAGCAGATGCAGCGAAAAAATCAGCATCAGGATGGCGGTTCCGGCGCGGGAGTGGCTTAAATAGACGGCCCATCCCATCAGAGCCGCCACAAAAAAGATCATTCCTGCCGGACTGGAGGCCGCTCCCGTCTGGAGAGCGCGAAAGCGGGAACGCGCGGCAAGAGCCAGAATGACAGGCAAGAGCAAATTGATGAAAACCGCGAAGTGGTTTTCGTTCACAAAAATGCCGGTGTACTCAAAAATGGGCCAGGGACGCGGCTCCAAACGTTGCGCGGCGACCAGAAGAGACATTCCCAAGGCAACACCGACCGCGACCCACTGCAAGCCGCGCACCTGAGCGCGGGGCAGTTGCCAGGCCAGAGCAAACGCCGCGCACAGCATCAAGGCGATGCGAAAGGCCTCCCATGTGCCAGCCGCACAGGCGGATCCGGGCAGATTGGCGATGGAGGCAACTGGAATCAGGCCGATGCCCGGCTTGAAATCATGCGTGGGGTTCAGGGCATAAATGGCGATGAGGATGAGCACAAGCGCACTTGCCACGATGATTCGGACAGGAAGTTTTCCGCCAGCGCCCAGCATCATTAGCGAAATGATGGCGGTGATGGCGCCGGCCCACGGCAACCATTCCGCGGGCGAAATCAACTCCGCACCGGCCAACCCGAATAACAAGAGCAGGAGCGGGAGAAAACCGATGCGGCGCAGGGCGCTCATCCCCGGTGATCCCCGGCGAGGGGCGGCGTGGCCTGCGCTTGGTATTGCCGATAGGCATAACCGCCGTAGCGCCGATAATAATAGTAGTTGGAGAGCGAATTGAGATTCACCCCGTTCATGATGCAACCGAAGCAGGGCGTACCGCTTTCCTGCAGACGCCGCAGGGCATGACGCGCGCCGAGGCTGTGGGTATAGCCGTAACGCACGACAAAGAGAACGGCATCCATGTTGGGTAGCAACACCAGCGAATCACTCACTCCAAGCAAGGGCGGAGCGTCTATAACAATATGCTGGTAGAATTGCCGTGCGGTCTGCAGAAAATCCACAAACAGTTTTTTGCCAAGCAACTCTGCGGATGTGTAGGTGGTATGCCCCGGAAGCAGGTCCAGATTGGGAACGACGGCCGACTGAATCACCGCGCGCCACGGTTGTGTGCCCTCCAGCACATCGGCCAAACCTTTTGTCCGTTTGTCCAGATTGAATAACTGAGCCAGCGCGGGGCGGCGCAAATCCCCGCCGACCAGAAGAACGCGGCGGCTGTCCTGGGCAAGCGTGATGGCCAGATTGCTGGCGATGAGCGATTTGCCTTCGCCGGGGCTGGCGCTGGTAATCATGAGCACGTTGGCTTGCCGCAAATCGTCCTTCAACAGCAGACTGGCCCGCAGGGTGCGAAAGGCCTCGGCTTCCTCCCCGGATTTTTTCCGATGGCTGACCTGCCCGCGCTCAGCCACGGTTTTGCCGGCGATGAGCGGAATGGTGGCCAGCACGGAAAGCCCCAGCATCCGCTCGACCTCCTCATTGCGGCGGAAACGATGGTCGGCATAATAAAAGAGATAAATGGCGCCCAGGCCGGCAACCAGACCGAACAAAATGCCACGCATGAGCGCCTGACGGGGCTGCGGGCGGAACGGAGCCTTGGCGGGGCGGGCTTCTTCCGCCAGACGGATAATATCGGCCGGCTGTGACTCCGCGACGCTGGCCTCTTTCATGCGGGCGATCACGGCCTGATGAATTTCCTGATCGGCTTCGATATTTCGCTTGAGCTCGTTATAACGCACGAGCTTTCGATCCAAATCAAACGCTTCCTTCTCCTGTTGTTGCAGGGCGACCTGAAGATTTTGCTCGCGCTCGACAAGCATTTGGTAGCGTTTCTCAAGGGCGAAAACGGCATCGTCGCACGCTTGCTTAAGTTGTTTCTCCAGACGCGCTTCCAGTTCGAGGGCCTGTTGCAGGTCCGGGTGCTGCGCACGATAGCGAAGTTTCAGGTTGGCCACTTCGCGCTGTTGTTCCAGTAACTTTTGGAAGGCGTCTTGAACCGCGGCATCCGGCAAGAGGGTGGCCAATTTGCTTGCGGGCGTCTTCTTGTCAGCCACCTGCCCGCGAATGGCATTCCACGCAGTTTCCGCCTGAATGCGTTCCGTTTGGGCCACTGTCAGAGCGCTGTTGAGCGCCTTGAGTTTTTCAATGACGATGTTTTGATCGTTTTCGAGCGAAACTGAACCCGTGTTTTCGCGATATTCCTGAAGTTCGGTCAGGCCCATTTCCAATTTTTCGCGGTATTCCTCGGAGCGTTCGCGCAGCCATTCCACGGCATCCATGGTGGCGTTCATGCGCGCGTCGCGGTCTTGTTGGATATAGGCTTTGGCGAGGGAGTTAGCCAAATCGCAAGCGATCTGCGGGTCTGGATAAATCGCGCTGACCTCAATCAGCCGGCTTTTTTCAACGGGGCTGATGGTGAACAGCGATGCCGCAGCATCCACGACATCCGAGCGGTTGGTTCGCCCGCGCATGAACTCGGGGCGCTCGAAGAAGCCGCCGGCTTCGAGGGCGTTCTCGCGCATTTTCCGGCTGTGCAGCGCGTTGAGGTGGGTGTTGAAATACTCCAGACTCCGGACGTTAAGCGCCAGAATATCTTGATAGTTCAGGATTTTTGGAATCTGCGCTTCCACCAGCAGGGTAGCGGTGCTGCGGTAATAAGGCGTTTGGCGATGGGCTTGAAACACAAAAAACAAAACGACCGCCGCGAACACCAGCACACCCAGCCAGGCCCGCTCCATCAAGATAGCGACTCCCTCGCGCCAATCGGGGAACTTCGAAAGGCCCTCGGTCTCGTCCGTGTCGCCCGCGATGAATGGTTGTTTGGCCATGGAAAACCTGATTTAGAAAAACACTTCCGGGACGGTGATGACGTCGTTGGGCTCGAGAGGAATGTCCTGCTGCTTGCCTTTGCCTCGCAGCAGGTCGGATACGCGGACGGACAGGGTTTCCTGCGTGCCATCCGGTTTTCGGCGCACAATGCGCACACGGTCGGGACTGGCCAATTCCGTAAAGCCGCCGGCGCCGGCGATGGCTTGCAGGAGCGTCATGGTTTCGCCCACCCCAAAGTGATAGACACCGGGCTTTTTGACTTCGCCCAGCAATACAATGTGCCCGCCGGTGGTCGAAACCAATTTAACGATAAGATTCGGATTCACTAAATAGTGCTGATTAAAATAATCCGTGAGGTAGGCTTCGGCTTTGCTCAAACTTTTGCCGGCCAGCGGAATGGCACCGGCCAGCGGATGACGGATTTCCCCGGCGGGGTTGAGACGGAATGTGCCGGAGATTTCCGGTTCGCGATAGATTTGCAGTTCAATTTCATCGCCCGGCTGCAAGATGTAGGCATCATCCGTTGATGGAGCAGGCTCCGGCGAGACTTTCTTGAGCACTTTTGGAGGTGTCTTTTTCGCGACAGAAGTTTTGGCCGTGGAAGTTTTTTTAGTGGCTTTCGGGGCGGCCGCAACTTTCTTTTCTTTGGCGGCTTTTTCTTTCGCCGCCTTTTCCTTGGCGGCGACTTTCTCCTCAGCCGCTTTTTTCTTCGCAGCGGCTTTTTCTGCATCCGCCTTTGCCTTGGCCGCGGCCTTTTCCTCCGCTGCTTTTTTAGCGGCAGCGGCTTTTGCTTCGGCCGCTTTTTGGGCGGCGGCTTCTTTCATCGCTTTTTCTTTTGCCGCCTTTTCCGCGACCTCTTTTTTGGCAGCGGCCTCTTTAGCGGCCTTCTCTTTTGCCGCCTGTTCTTGCGCGGCTTTTGCCTTGGCTGCGGCTTTTTCTTCTGCCGCTTTTTGCGTAGCGGCTTCCCGGGCGGCGGCAGCGGCTTTTTGGGCAACGGCCTCCTGGGCGGCAGCGACGGCGGCGGCTTTTTCCTCCTCCGCTTTTTGGGCGGCGGCAGCTTCTTTTTCTTGGGCGGCTTGTTGCGCGGCGACTGCCTGAGCGGCCGCGACAGCGGCGGCTTTTTCTTTGGCCGCTTTCCTGGCGGCCGCCTGCTCTATGGCGGCGCGGCGTGCGGCTTGTTTGTCCGCCACTTTTTGCGCGGCGATATTCCGTGCTTCCTGTTTTTGGGCGGCCTTTTCCGCCCGCGCCTGTTGTTTGGCTTCCAGCGCGGCCTGGCGTTGCGCCTTCCGTTGCAGCGCGGCTTCTTCAGCGGGCGTGGGCGGCTGAGTCAAGGTGCGCGGCGGCGGCTTGGGATAGCCCGAACCAACGCATCCGCAACTGATGAAGAGCAATCCCAGCAACACTCCGCAGGCCGTCACCTGTGTCCGTAATCTGGGCAAGAATCCGTCCATGGGTATATATGTCTAACACAAACGTGCCATCGGGTAAAAACCAAAGTACGTTTTAATAATTCCAACTGGCGCGAAGGGTCCAGCGGCCATATTCATAAGAGGTTGCGTCTTCCGCCTCGGGGCCGTCGCCGCGGCTGCCATAGCGGCGCATATAGGAGTAGGCCAGACCCAGAGAAAACTTCTGCTTGGTCCACCAATCCACACCGAGGGAAAAGCCCCAATAGTTGTCCGCGCGACCGTCGCGCACCCATTGATTATCCTCGGCGGCGGCGGCGCGGCCGGAATAATCCACGCGGCCCGCGGTAAGCGACGCGTTTCCGCGGAGGCGCTCAATGAACAGGCGGCGTGCCGCTGAAATGGTCGCGCCCTGATCCACGGTGTCCACGCCTTGGGCATCCATGGCGGGGCGGATATCGGCGTAGAGTTCGCCGGTGAACGTTGTGAGGCCAAAGGGCGAGCTTTCCGCCCGCACGGAGGCGATCCAGTGCGAGTAGTCGGCCCGGTCCGCGTCATAGGTGCGCCACATGTAGCCGATGCGTCCGGTGGTATTGAATTTTGGCGACTGCTTGCCCCGCAGACCGAGAGAAAGATCAAAGTAATCGGCACGGCTGGCGTAGTCGCGATTTTCGTGCGGGTCGTCACGGCCCAGGCCGCCCTGAAGGAAGATTTCGCTCTTGGCCGTGGCGCGGTAATACAAACGGCCCGCGCCGTAATACCGGTCATAATCAATGTAGCGGTTGTCATCAAAAAGGTGCCGCTCCGCTCGCCCCAGCACCCCGCCGCTGGACTTGGCGGAGAGGCGATATTCCAGATTCGCGTCGCCCAGAAAATTTTCCTGAGTCACGCGCGCGCCGACGGTGTTATCCACATCTTCCTGACGGCGGTAACCCGCCTCAACGCGCATTTGGCTTTTGGGGGTGGCCATCACCACGCCCAGTTTGAGCATGTGGCTGGGCCGGTCATCCAGTTCGTTTTCGCTTTGATAAATGGGAATGCTCAAGCCGTAGTCGGCATAGACGTGGTTATGCGTGGGGCGACCCCAAATGGCGAGCAGGCCCGGAATCAGGCAAATGGTGGTGCCGGCCTTGGGGTCATCCGGTTCGAGGAAAATGTTATCCTCATGCATCACCGCGAGAGTGACGCGCGGCAGGACCGCGCCGGTTTGAACCGGCAGGTAGAACGGGTCCATCACCGCGCTGCCCTGATCTATGTATGCGGCGGCATCCGCGCCGCGGGTATAAAAACCTGCGCCGAGGTAATCGCTGGCGGCGGCACAGACCACCGGCATCCACACACCTGCGGCAAGCGCCGCCAGTACGAAAAGTAAAAACCGTCGGCTCATCGGGTGGGCTCCAGAAACCGGAAGCCTTGAATCAGTTCGACTTCACGGGGGTTATAGGGGGTTCCATCTTCTTGCAGAACATCTTGCTGCCAGAGATCGGGGTCTTCGTCGAATCGGAATTGCACTTGCTGAATGTTCATCTGAGTTTTTCCTTTCACAAGGCCCTGATTGAACCAGCCCACGCGAAACGTGGAAAAGAGCGGCAGGATATGTTCGAAATCGTTGCCGGTTTGACGCATGAGCCAGCCAGCGCAGATAATGGGGCGCTCATACCGCTGGAGCATCACCAGACGCGCCTGCATGCTTTCGACATTGTCATAGCCTTGGAAGGTGATGAGGTCGGAGCGTTCCAATTTGCGCGCGGACATGGCGCTGCCGAACTCGCGCCACGGCGCGACGGCCAGCGGCTGGTCGGCCTTGACGGACCGCGCCCATTGAAAGGTTTGGTCCATCAGCGGCAGGGACTCCTCCCCCAGCCCGCTATTGCCGGCGGTGTTGTATAGGTCCCAATATACCACACGCTGGTCACGCTTAAATTTGTTCATGACGTCCTTGACATATTTTTCCAGTTCGGGCCACTGGTTGCGATCGGTCACGGCATCGTGTGCGGGGCTGGACACCCAGCGGCTGTTGTATTTGCCCGGCAAGGGTTTGGGTTGTCGGCCGAGTTTCGGCGGTTTGCCGGCCAGATTCCAATCGTCGAACAGCACAGGCACAACACGCAGACCGTGTTTTTGGGCCAGTTCGAGCAGCTTGTCCACGCGCTTGAGGAATTCGTCGGGGTCCGCCTGCCAAACGACAAACTGCAAAGGCACGCGGATGCAGGTATAGCCCACGTCGTGCGCCCAGCCCAGCTCTTCATCAATTGTGTCGGGGTCGAACGTGTCCTCCGCCCACATATCAACCGAATTGACGGCGGTGCGCGGGATATAGTTGACGCCTTTCAACGGTTCGAGGCGGTTGTACCAATCCCAGATGCGACGGTCTTCCCAACGCCCGCCGGGCTGGCTTTCGCCGGGGCGCGGCAACACGGGGGGATTGACCGCGGCGACGGACGGGCGAATGGTCGGGCTGGCATCGGTGGTCAGCGCGCCGGCATCCAACTGCAACAGAGGCGCGGCCGGGCCGAGATAGGCGCTCAACCCTTCGCGATCGAAATCGAGCGGGTTGTGAATGAAGGGTTCGAGGTCAGCGAAATAGACGTTGCACACTTCAAAATGGTGCAAGTTCGGGTCCACGAGGACGCCTTCGGTTTGCAGCTCGGCGCTACGGCTGTCCGTCAGGGTCATGCGCGCGTTTTGTCCGGCGCGCAACACAGTGGGCTCGCCGCCCTTGGGCGTCACGGTTAATTCATCGCTGTCGGGGAAAACCGTCCACTGGTCCTGAGCGCTTTGGGCCACCACGAACGCCCCGCCCTGCGCTTCAATGATGCCCGCAGGGGTCGTGATGCGAATGTCGAGGGTTGGCGACGGCGTGCCCGCCTGAATGCGAATGCGTCCCTCTCGCATTTGCAGGTGAATCTTGCGAATGATGTCGTCTTCCGTGCGCGGCAGGCCATCGGCCGTGTGCCGCAACTGCATAATCGTGAAGCTGGTTTGCGGGGCCACGCAACAAATGGCGCCCGGCGAAAAAACCAAACACAGACGTCCATCCTTGCCCGTCTGGATATGGCTATACTCGCCCACCGCCGCGCCCTCGAAGAGCCTGCGGTTTTCGCTGCGGCCCTCATGAACGGGCGCGGTGAGTATGCGCGACTCCGCCCGGCCGGCCACGACAGCCACCACGGCTTCGCCGGTGCGCAACGCGCCCTGTGCGCGGACAGTTTTTGCCGCGGAGACGCCGATTATCAGCGCCAGTCCAGCGGCCATAAAAACTCTGCTTGTCTTGTTCATAACTTGAGCTACCCTTTCCCGTTGTCCATGACGTTGACCGCTCCAGAGAGTTCCAAGGTAATTACCGACTTGTTGCGTCAGCAAACGCCTGTGAGCTTTCGTGCGGGCGGGCCGAGCATGAATCCCACGATTCCCGATGGGGCCATTTTGCATATCCTGCCCCCGCCGAGCCGGCCGCTGAAGCGCGGCAGCATCGTGCTTTACGAAACGTGCGGGCGGCTGACGGCGCATCGGTATGTCCGCGCGACTCATGGCGGCAGACGCATCTACATAGTGGCGGATGCCGCGCTGAGCGGTGGCGTATGGGTGGCGGCGGATGCCGTGCTGGGTGTTGCCGCGTGGACAAAAATAGGCGACCGCCGCCGTCGGCTGGACACCGCATTGGCTCGCGGCCGGGGCTTGCTGCGCTATGCCCTGCGGCCTTTGCGCCGCGGGCTGCATCGCCTGTTGCTGTCGCATCGGTCTCACGCGTAAGCCTCCTCCATCCGCAAGCGGTCCGCCGCCTCCGCAACGGCAATCGCGGCCGCGTCCGATGCCGTAAAATGAAACCGCCGCACAGGCGCTTCCGCACACAGGCGTTCGAGCGTATCGAGCGTCGGTTGCGCCCAGTCGTCGGCAAACCACGGCACGGAGGCCACATCCAATAGCGCCAGACGGATTTCGGAAGGCGCCATCTCCTCTATTCTTTCGGCCAGCGCTTGTTGCAAGAAAAACAAGCCCGCCAGGGGCGCTTCGTGCGCCTCGGCGAATCGCCCGGAGCCATGCCACGGCGTACCCGCCACGCGCCATTCGCCGCCGCGCTTGAACACCAGTACGCGGTCGTCGTTCAGAATTCGCCAACCTTGGGCGTGAACCAGACTGGCCAGCGTGGATTTGCCTGCGCCGCTGCGACCGGCAAACACCAGCGCCACGCCATTGCGAACCGCCACCGACGCATGCAACAAAACGCCGCCGATTCCCGCCAGCAGACCCCACGACAGGATTTGATCCAACGGATAGCACAACGGGGCGACGCACACATCGCCGGTGAAGTCCACCGTCACGGACGCGCGGGAGAAATCGCGCGCCAGGCGGCACATCCAGCGGGCGACGGAACGCTCATGGAATCCGGCCGCGAATTGCCATTCATCGCCGGCATCCCAGACCGCCCAATTCCGGCCGCCGCGAAAGAGCGGTTCCGTCGTTGGAATCGGTTCCGCGCCTCGGGTGACCGTCACCGGCAGCCTGCGCAACGCGTTGGACGCGGTTGGTTTCGCGTGAAAGAAACCGGCGTAGGCCCGTTCGGGATAGCACACCGTCAACGGCGCGGCCGCCTGCAAATCAAATTGCAGCGGGCCGATATTCAACTGACCGGCAAATCTCACGAACCTCCATCATGCATGCGAATGGGCGGCCCGACACAGGCGTATTCAGATTCCAGTTTGCAGCCAATCGAAAGGGTTTCGGCCAGAGCCAGGTCCACCCGCTTCACTTCGGGTTTGGTGTATGGCTTGCGCGCGGTCCATTCGTCGTTTGTCTGCAACTTTTTTTGATTTTTGGTTTCCATCTTCATTCTTCCTTGGTACGGCTCATGGCCATGTCAAAACGCAAACGGGTGGTCGTCCGCATATACTCTGGTTCTGTTTCGGCATCGCCGGTTTCGAGGCGATTGGCCGCCGGGCAGTGGGTACAGGCCCCGCGCAACTTGCCGGTAAAGCTGGTGGTCTCGCCGCGTCTGGGAACCTGGGCGATTTTGCCCAGCTCCGCGCGCCATTTCTCGTCGAAGGGGCGGTCGTCCGCCGGGCAGAGGAAATCGCGAGTGAGCAGGCACGGCGAAAGGCCGCCGAAGGGGTCGGCATGAAACGCGGTGATGCCGGCGGAGCAGGCATAGAGTCGTTCGCCGGACGGCGCGCCGGCGGCGCACTGCTCAATCCTTTTCCGCCACATGCGGCGGCGTTCGGGCGTGGCGAGGTCGGCGGCCACGGCGGTTTCCGGCGTCACGCGCAGCTCCAGAGGTTCCGGCGAGGCATCGGCGATGCGCGGGAAAATGGCGGCGTCGTGGCGAAATTCGAAGCCGGCCTCCGCGGCCTGTTGTTCCAAGTCGGCCCGCTCATGCTGATTGGCGGTCATCAAAACCGTTTTGAGGAAGACGCGTGTGCCATTCGCCAGAAGACGGCGAATGCCCGCCCACGCGGCGGCGTGCGAGCCGGGGATTCCGGTGATGGCGTCATGCGTGGCGGCAGTGGCGCCGTAGAGGCTGATTTCCACTTTGCGCGGGGGCAGCTCGCGGAAGAGATCGGCGATGGCATCCGTGAGCCGCGTGCCGTTGGTGAAGACCGTGACGACCAGGCCCAGCTCGCGCGCGTAGCGATAGATGTCGGCAAAATCCTTTCGCAGGAGCGGTTCGCCGCCGGAGAGCGTGAGGAAGAGGACGCCCGCAGCGGCCCATTCGTTCAGGGCGGCTTTCACGGCGGCGGTCGTCAGCTCTTCCGCACAGCGTTCGCCGTGGCGTTCGGCGGCGGTGAGATAGCAATGGCGGCAGTGGAGGTTGCAGCGGCGCGTCAGTTCGAAATGCGCCGACACGGGGGTCCGTTCGGCGGCGGTGCGCGCGCGGAAACCGCTGAGCCATTGCTCGGTGACTGTTTCAAACGCGCAGGTCATGACGGTTGCTCTTCCAGTAAATGGTTGGCCACCAATTCGCCGGCAAAGGCGCGGCAATCGGCGGTGGCGGCATCGGCGGACACGGCAAATTCGCGGGCGACTTCCTCGGCAACCTGTTCGGGCGCGACGCCGACGGACAGGCGGTTCCACATGAATTCGCCGGTTTCGTTGACGGGGAATACGCAATTTTCCTGGGCGGCGTCGCCCGCCACCGGCACCAGCAGGCGGTCGGGCCCGATGCGCCGCAGGACGACGCGGCCTTTCATGCGATAGCGGGGGGCGTTCATCGGCGGGCCTCCGCGGGGCAGGAAAAAGCGGGCGGAAAAAGATTTTCCACGGTGTGGAAAACTTTTTTCCATGGTGTGGAAAATTTTTGCGGCGAACGCCCGTTGCGGCCCGAATTTTTCCACGGTGTGGAAAATATTTTTCCATAGCGTGGAAAAATCGCGAAAAACTTTTCCATACCGTGGAAAAGTTCATATGGCGCAACGGGGCGCATGGTGGGGGTGCGCGTCATGGCGATTATTTGGGGTCGGCCTTGACGCCGATGAAGATGGTGGGCATGTCGGGGCGATAGACCCGCGTGCGGACGGTTTCCATCACGCCATCGGGGTCACTTTCAACACTGATGATTTCGGTGCCGGCGGGGTCGGCCACCCACGTTTGCAGGTCGGAGGAAATGTAGATGCGATAGAGGATGTCCTGACTGCGGGCGCGCCGCTGCCAGCGCATGACGAAGCTGTCGTCCGTGGCGTTGCGGATGCCGGGGGTGTTGGCGTTGCCGAATTCGGGGAACTCGGCGGCGAGTTCGCCGGTGTCGCCCAGGGCGTAGAGCCGGAAGTTTTCGGCGGTGTTGCCGCTGATGGCGTCGTTGGCGAGGTCGGCGGGGGCGAATTGTCCCCAGCGCCACTGGGCAAAGCTGGTGGCGGCGGGGGTGTCGCCGATGTTGCCGGCAAGACGCAGGGCGGGATCGCCGAGCAGGTTGTAGCTGCCGTAGGTGTCCGAGTTGAGCAGCTTGCCCGTCTGGGCGCGGCGCGCGTACAGCACGGCCTCTCCGAGGGTGTTGGCGCCGCTGTTGATGACCACGTCGTAGAAGTCCGTGCCGAGGGCGACCGCCGAATCGTTGAGCGAATAGCCGGAGGGGCTCCACGCGGCAACCGCGCCGCCGCCGGATTTCACGAGCAGGCTTTCGCTCAAGCTGGTGACGCCGGGGGACTCATAGGAACCGGCCAGGCAGGTCAGGGCAACAAAGATTGGGGGCCGCGCGTTGGATAGTTTGGCGACGTGAGTGGTGTTGAACAGCGCGCTGGACGTCAGCACGGTGACCTTGCCGTGGCCGGTGTAGTGAATGATGCCCGCGCCCGTGTTGAACCAGTTGGTCAAGGCAGGGGTGGCCTGCCGCACGGGGGTGACATCCAATTCGATGCTGGCCACGCTCATGCGGCCGCCGACTTGCGCGGCAAAGTTGGAGTTGGCCGCGCGGAAATCGCCGGCGAGCGGGTCGTTCTTATCGGCCACAAGCACCATCTGTTTCGTCCAGTCGGCGGCGAAGCCTTCTTCATAGGCCTGAATCTTCGCGAGCATGGCGGCGAGTTCGGCGGGAGTGTTCGCGGGCAGACGCCCGGCGGCGATGTCAGGCAAACCGTCTCCGTCGAGGTCAGTCAGCAGCGCGTCAGCGGCGAAGGTGCCGTAGTCGGAGGGCCGCATCATCGGCGGCACATGGTTGACTTCCTTGGTTGTCTGAATCATCGCGTCAAGGAAGTCATAGTTGCCGTTGCCGGCGAAAAGAACCAGCCAGGGGGCTTCCGCCCATGTGGCGACAGCGTGGCGCAAGGCCGCGGGGATGGCCTCAGGCGTGCGCAGGCCGCCGGCGAAGGTGTCCGCGAGGTCTTCAAAGGTGGCAATGCCGACGCGCAGGCCCTGACCGGCGCGGTAATCGGCGAGCGCTTGGGCGGCCTCTTCGAGATGGCGCGAGGTGATGATGAAATAGTCCACGCGGTTGTCGGCGGCGAGGAACCACGGCTGCGCGTTGACGGCGGTGGGGACGAGCACGGGGATGGCGTCGGCCTCAGCCAGCGCGTAGCGGGCGTCGCCTTCGGCGGCGGCAAACGCGCGCGCCGGGAGCGCGCCGTTTTCGTCCGCCAGCCATGTCGGCGCGCCGGCGGCATCGAGTGCGAGAGCCACGGGCTGGGTATAGGCGGCTGCGGAAATCGCGGGGACGGCGGCAGCGGCTTCGTAGAACGCGGTGGCGGCTTCCGGCGCAACGGCGCGATCGAACGAGGCGTCTATCCAATCCACCACAAAGAAACTGGCGGCGCGGCCCGGCAGCAGAATGCCCTTCACGGTCAGTTCGTTCACGCCGGCAATAACGTCAGCGGCGGGAACGGTGAAGGTGATCTCCTTGGTTTCGGTGTCGTCGAAAGTGCCCGAGGCAACGAGCGAGCCGTTCCAATAGATTTCGGCGCAGTGGTCCGGTTTGTTCGTGGAACTGTTCCAACCTTGCAGGCGCACGGTGAGTTGCACGTCGCTCTGGCATCCGGTGAGGTCCACGGAAAATGACGGCGCGTAGGAGGACCGGGTGTTCACGATGACGTAATCCCAGTAGTAGATGTCGCCGGTCCACTGGATGGACGTGTCGAGCGGGTAGCGGTCTTCCTCAAAGCGCACCTGCACGGGTAGAACGGTCTCGCCGCTGGTGGCGGCGGGCGCGCGGCGCGGCATGGCAACACCGGGGCCGATGGCAATCATGGCGGCGTTGTCACGGGCGTACCAGTTGTCGGTGGCCGGACCGTAGAAGAGAACGCGGGCGGCGGCTTCATCGTAGATGGTCGCCAGCGGCGCGCCACCCTGACGAATCGCCAGTTGGTTGGCAGCGGCGGCAGCGGCCAGATCGCTCAGCGGGCGGCCCATGCCGTCCGCAAGGTCCGCGAGGTTCACGGCGTAGATGCCGGGTTTGCGATATTGCACCTTCAAGACGGGGGACGTGCCCGGCAGCGCGCGCGGCGCGTAACTGGCCGGTGCGCTGGCGGCTTTCGTCGCGCGCGCGGCCTTCAATGCGCTGCGCGCGGCGATGGCCTGCGGCGGCGGCTCGCCGAACGTCACATCGTGCGTACCGAGGTCTCGCTTCTCACCGGAGAATTCGATTTCGGTGAGGCGATAGCGTCCCCCACCCCCGCGCGTGGCGGCGGGGTCGGCCAGAGTGTACACCGCGCCATTCGCCGCCAGCGACGACAGCACGGCCGCAGTGTTGAGCGGCGTTTCCTCGCCGCTGGCTTCATCCACCCGCGTCAGCAGGAAGCCGGCGGTGCCCCACTCGGACCCGGTGCGCCAGCCGATGGCTCCGCGGCCGTCGCGCCACTCGCCCCAGACCTCGACCACGTCGGCGCGCGTGGGATTCACTTGGCGTATGCCGAGGTCAATGAAGAGGTCGGACTCGCCGTCGGCGTAGGTGACTACAGGTGAAACGGCGTAGCGGGTATATGACGACCCGCTGCCCGATTCTTGCAAGGTGAAATTACAGTCTATCTCGTGATCCGGATAGGCAAACGCCGGAGACACGATCACATCCGCGGGCAGATCGGTCATCGCGACGACTACGTAATAGTCGCCGGGGACAAGCTGCTCGAACAGATAAGCCCCGTTTTCGTCGGTGGTCTGGGTACGGATGGGATTGCCGTTGTAATAGAGCGTGACCACCAGGTTGGTGAAGCGGTCGGTTTCCGAGCTGTTCTGGATGCCGTTGCCGTTGGAGTCAAACCAAACAAGGCCGCCGAGGCTCACGCCGACGAGATCCACCTCGTTGGTGACGCTGGCCCAGACGGGCTCGTCCTGAAGGTCGCTGACGGCGGTGGCGGTGTTGATCACCTGCGTGGTGAAAACGGTTTCGTCCACGATCACCTGATAGGTGATTTCCACGGCTTCGTTGGTGCCAAGCACCCAGCCGGACAGCAGATTCGGCGGATCGCCCACCTCGTCAGCGCCGGCCTTCTTGGTCAGGGCGATGTCAACGTTGTCAAACCAGAGCTGGGCGCCGGTGTTGGTGTAGCCGCTGGTGCGGAAGCGCACCTGGGTGTTCGTGCTGCAGTATGCCGACAGGTCGTAGCTGGCGGTGACGGTGTTGCTGATGTTGCCGTTGGCGGAATACAGCGTGGTCCAGTCCGTGCCGTTGGGGGACACCTCAACAAAGGCGTTATCAATGGCGGTCTGCATCGGACGGGTGAGCTGGATGTTCACGTTGTCAATCGTGAACTGCTGGTTGTTCCAGCCGTTCGCGCGGAAAACGATGGCGTTGGACGCGGCAAGATAGGGGCCGAGATTATAGCTGGCCGATCCGGACGCCGGGGCCGTGAAGCGTTGCAACAGATATTCGGTGTTGTTGGAAACCACGTACACATCCATATAGCGCGAGCGGCTCAGGCGGGAGGCGGAATAATCGAACGAGAACACCGCATTGGTATGGCCAGTGAGATCCACCCATCGCTCAATCTGCGTGTTGGGGCCAGAGTTCAGGAAGCGCAACTGGCCGCCAGTGACCTGAACCGAACCCGAATTCGGCAGGGCGTCATCGTTGCTTTCGATCCAGTTCGACGCCCAGGGCAGATTGCCGTTGCTGTTGGTGTAGGCCACGGCGTTGAATTCGTCGCGGATGACATTGGTCTGAACGGTGGAAGCCTGACGGAGCGTGAACGACAGCTCCGCGCTCTCCGCGACGCCGAGGTCCGCCGAACGCACGAGCGAGCGGGTCCGACCGAGGCTCGCCCAGCCGTTGGACAGCACTTGGGCGAATCCGCTTGTGGGTCCGTCACTTTCGCCGTTTTCAGTCCAGGCCGTGTTCCAAAGCAAGTCCCCGTCCTGATTCGTGTAGGTCCGGGCCGAGAACGTGTCGAGGTAGTGTTCAACGATGTCCGCGCGCGGCGGATAAGACGTGAACGTCACGCTGCCGGGCACGAAAATAGTGCCGGGCGGAATCGGGTCGGTGATGACCACGTTCGTGTGCACCCAGGGGCCGATATTGGTCGCGACAATCGTGTACGTAATCGTATCACCGAGCGAAACCGGGTTCGTGGGGCTGGAGCTCTTGGAAATCACCAGCGGCGGGACATAAACCTTCACCTGGGCGGAATCGTTGGTCGGATTGGGATCGGGCAGGTCGGTGGCGTACACCGACGCCACATTGGTAATCACCGTGCCCAGCGTGCCGTAGTTGATGTTGACGCTGATGTCAAGCCAGGCGCCGGCGCCGATGCCGAGCGTGCCCACCGACCACAAGCCCGTCCCCGTGTCATAGGCGCCTTGGCTGGTGCTGTGGGTCACATACGTCAAGCCCGCCGGAATCTGCTCCTCAATCACCACGCCGGTGGCCACGGATGGCCCGTGGTTCGTCACCGAAATCCGGTAGGTCAGCGGATCGCCTTCGTACGGGCGGAGATTGTCAACGGATTTGGAAACGGCAAGGTCCGCGCCGCGCACAATGACCTCGGCGGAAGAAGTATCGTTGGACGGATTGGGGTCGGCGGGCACGGAAGCCGCCCGAATCGCCGTATTGGTCAGAATGGAACCGGCGGAGCCGGGAGCGGCGATCGCCGTAATCACCAGTTGTGCGCTCGCCGGCACCGTCAGCGTGCCGACCTCCCACGCGCCGGTGGCGGGGTTGTACGTCCCCTGGCTGGGCGTGTCCGCCACATAGGTCAGCCCTGCCGGAAGCACATCCTGAATCGTGACGGGGTTGGCCACGTCGGGACCGAAGTTGGTGACGGCAATGGTGAACACCACCGTGTCGCCTTCATAAATTTCGTTGGTGTTGGCGACCTTCGAGACGCCGATGTCGGCAAGGAAAATCTTATAGCCGAAATCCACGTCGCGAATCACCTCGCCCTGGGTCAGGGTGACGGAGGCGACATGCGCACTGCCGATGCCGTCGCGGTCATAGGTGGGAGCCAGGCCGAAGGCCAGCGTATTGGTATCCACCCGCACGCTGTAGGTGTCCGGCGTGAGGCCGCCGATGTGATACAGGCCGTTGGCATCCGTGATGGAATACGCCTCGCCCTCATCCCATTTCCCGTTCTCGTTGACGTCAATGAATACACGCACGCCGGAGAGCGGCGGTTCGCCCGCGTCCTGCACGCCATCGCCGTTGAGGTCTTCCCAGACGTAGTCGCCGATGCTGCCGAGAAGGTCCCAGGCGTAGTCTTCCACTTCGCCGTTGTTGGCGGTGCCCGCAAAGGCCAGCTCGGGAATGTACGGCGCGGAGGGCATCAGGCGGAAACGCGCAAACAGCGTCGTGGTGGTCGCCGCGTTGATGGCCCCCGGCGGCACATCCACGCTAATCGTGTGCACACCGTCGCCGGACTCGCCGCCACTGGCCGACACGGCCTGGCTGATAACCATTTCGCCGGCATCCACGAACGTGCCGTTGTTGTTGAAGTCAATGAAGCCCACCAGCCAGCCGGTCCCCGCCCCCACCGTGACCTGCACCGTCCCGCCGCCGGGGCCGTCCTGCCAGACGCCGATGATTTCCACGCCGTCTTCATCCGCGCTTCCGTTGAGATCGTCGCCGTCGGCCGCCGGCGAGGCCTGCCCGTTGGGCTCCGTGTCCACCAGCGCGCCGAGATACAGGTTCGGCACGGCGGGCACGATATGGCGCGCGGCATCGGTCCCCATCGTCTGGTAGCTCTCGGGCAAATCGCCGTAGTCATAGAACACCGTCGGGCGATAGGCAAAATCCATGTTGTAAACGTCCGTGTCCGCCACGATATCCACCGCGAGATAGGCCGAAACCGTGTTGCCTTGCACATTGACGGTCTCTGTCACCGTCACGCCCGGAATCGAACCATTGGTGGTCGTCAGCTTGAGGTAATTCTCCGGCGCGACGCTCGAAACGATGTATTTGTCGTCGCCGTCACCGTTGGGAAGCCCCGTGAACAGGTAGTCGCCGTTGGCGTCGGTGAACGTGCTGGAGAGAAGAATGTATTCGCCGGACTCGACGACGCCGTCGCCGTCGTCATCCCAGAGGTACACATACACCTGCACCCCCGAATAGGGCGACTCGCCCGCCCCCACCCCGTTGGTGTTCATGCCGTTCATCAAGCCGTCGTAGGGCTCCGCGTCCATGCCGATGGTCCCGCTCAGGCTGTTGTCGCCAACGTAGCGATAGCCGAAATCAATCGAGAGATCGCAGTCCGTGCACGGAACTCCGCCCACGGACGTCACGCTGCCGCCGGAAACCACGATATTGGTCGCAAAGTTGTCGAGCGCGCCGTCAGGATCAACGGTCGGCATCAATCCGCCGGGAAATGCCGCGTTGTTGGTATCCACCGCCACGAAATAGGTGCCATCACCCAAGTCGCTGAAGTAATACCAGCCGTCAGCATCCGTCAGGTTGGTGGCGATGGCCACCCCGTTGGAATACAGCACCACCGGAAGAAAGCCGATGCCACTTTCGTTCGCGTCGCGGACCCCGTTGTTGTTGGTGTCAATCCAAACCGTGTCGCCGATGACCGCGCCCGGCGGAATGTAGCCGAAGTCAGCGCCCATGAAGTTCTGGCCATTGGACAGTGTGCGGCCGTGCTGGCCGTCGCACGGCACAGTGTTGGCGGGATCGTCGCAGGTCAGACCGTCGGAATCCGGATCCGCCGAGATGCTCGCGCCCACGAGCGGCCCGCTGGCCTCGTCCACCGCCACGACATACTTGCCCGGCAGCAGGCCGTCGAACAGATACAGCCCGCTGGCGTCAGTCACGGTGTTGGCCAACCATGTGTCGCCCGCGTCCAGAACCCCGTCGCCGTTCACGTCGAGATACAGATTCACCGTCACGCCCGGGATGCCCTCCTCGGAGTTGTCCTGAGTGCCGTTGCGGTTGGCGTCCCAGAAAATCGTGTCGCCGATGGCGGCGTGGGGCGAGAAGCCGAAGTCCGCCGACAAATCCGTGTTGCCGCCGCTGAGGATAATATCCACCGACGTTCCGGTGCTGGCGTAGAACGGATTGCCGAAGGCGTCCACGGGCAGATGCTCTTCGGCGGTATCCACCACCACGCGGTAGCGGCCGTCCGGCAAATCGCTGAACAAATAGGTGCCGTCAGCGGCCGTGTTGGTGCTTTGCAGCAGAACATAAGTGCCGTCGCCGTTGAAGTCCGCGTACAGGCTGACGAGAATGTGAGCAATGCCCGTCTCCTGCAGGCCGGACTGAATGCCGTCCGCGTTCATGTCGCGCCAGACCGTGTCGCCGATGGCCCCGAAACCATAGGGGTGAAAGCCGAAATCCTGGTCGAGGTCATCCGCGCCGGCAATCGTCACGGCGCTGACGCCGTTCATCGCCCCGTAGGGATCCGCCGTTATCTCGTACAGCGCCGGGAAGTCCGGATCGCTGCGCTGCACCATCACGATGTAGTCGCCGTCCGGCAGGCTCGGGAACAGATAGGTCCCGTCGCTGGCCGTTACAGTGGTGGCGACCAGCGGGTCCTGCAGCGGATCGTACTCGCCGTTGCCGTCGGAATTTCGGAAAAGGCACACGGTGATATGGGCCATGCCCTCGTCGTTGGCGTCCTGAATGCCATTGCCGTTCCAATCATAGAACAGCGTGTCGCCAATGTCCCAGACACCGGTCTCCACATAGCTGAAATCGGCCCGCCCCTGCCCGCCCAGCGGCACGGTGACGGCGACGGCATGGGCGGTGCCCAGGCCGTCGCTGTCGAAGGTCTGCGCCCAGGTGCCGGTCGCCAGCGTCCCGCTGTTGGTGTCCACCCGCACCGTGTATGCGCCGTCGAACAGGCCCAGGAAGGTGAACACTCCGTTCACGCCGGTGGTGGTCGTGCCCACCATCACGTCGTTGCTGTCATACAAGTGAACCACCACGCCTTCCAGCCACGGCTCGGCCGTGTCCGGCGCGGCCGTTCCGCTGCGGTTCACGTCGTCCCAGACACTGCCGGTGATCACGCTCTGCAAATTGTTGTAGCCGAAATCCGCGTCGAGAATCTTGTCGCCGCCGGAAATGGAGGTCGCGTCAAGCGCAACCGTGGTCTGGTTGTTCTTGTTGCCGTCGCGATCCCACGTGTTGGTCCCGCTGCCGCCGGGCAGTGTGGCCGTCAGCACCGTCACCGTGTAGTCGCCGCTCTCCGTCAGGCCGTCGAACAGATAATACCCCGTGCTGTCGGTAACATTGGTGATGGGGTTGCCCGCGCCGTTGCCAATGTCCACGCCCGGCGGCGGCGTCAGCACAACCGACACTCCGGCAATGCCGGTTTCAACGCCGCCGTCCTGCACGCCATTGGCGTTGAGATCGCGCCAGACGAAATCGCCGATGCGCCCCGCCGGCGCCACAACGCTAACCACGTCGGAGGTGGCGGAGTTGGCCGGCAGCCCGCTGCGATACGTGGCATTGGTGATTACCGCGCGGTTGGTCGTGGGCGCTGCCACGTTCCCCGGCGGCTCCAGCACCGCGAACTGCACAGTGGCCGTCGCCGTGCCGCCCGGATAGATCGGGCCGACGTTGTCCCAGAACAGCCGGCCAGTGGTCCCGTTCGTCGTCAGCGTAGTCAACGGCGGATCAGCCGTGATGAAACTCAGCCGGGAAGTGTCGAAAAGATCCTCCAGCCGCACGGGGTCGAGCGTGTTGTCACCGCTGGCCTCTCCGTCCACCCCGTCCGTTTCCACCCGGAACCCGATGGCATCCACCAGGAGCGTCCCCGTATAGTTGCCCTTGCGGTCGGACACAAGCTGAACCGTCAGATTGGTGCCAAAGTCCGCCCAGTCCCACGCCTGCACCCCCGTCACGTCAAGGGTCATCGTGCCATTCGACATCGCCAGCGCACTGTAAGTCGTCGTGTAAATCACCGTGGAGGGGCGTTGAATCAGGTTTATTTGCAACTGATCGGAGGGCCCGCAGGTGCCACTGACCTGTACGGGAATGAGCACTTGTACATTCGTGATGTTCCCCGACTGCTGCGCGAAATGGTAACCGCTCACACCCAGCGACTCCGCCGCGTTGTCAAGGGGACATATGGCATACTGGCCGTCCGGCCCCGGCGGGCTATAAGCGTTGGCGGGCTGAATCCATGCCTTGTTGCCGGTGCCGCAGTTCAACTCATCGCCCTCCGACGCCCACGCCGTCTCCGTGTGCGGAATGCCCCCGCCGGAGCCATCGCCGGCAAAGCGGTTGGACACCACCAGCGTGTAAGTCACCAGCCCATCCTCCGTCAGCGCTGTCGGCCCGGTCTTCTCCAATACCAGAGCCGGAGCAAACCCGAAATCGTTGCCCGTCGAATTGACGGGATTGGGATTGGTCCCCGCCGAATCCAAATCCACCGCCAGCAGAATATCGGTCGTCGGCGTGTAGCCCACCGGCATATCGGGATCGCGGGGATCCACCCGCACGAGGTAGTTGCCGTCGCGCAAATGATTGAACGCATAGGCGCCGGTGCCCGCCGCGCTGTTGGTAGAGAACAAGAACAAATCCTCCGCATCGAGAATCCCGTTGTCATTCATGTCGTAGTAGAGCGAAACGAGAATGTCAGGTATTCCGGCCTCGGAACCCTCCTTTTCGCCGTTGCCGAAGAAGCCGCCGCCGGTACCGTCGTCAGCCCAAACCACGCCGCTGATGGAGTTGCTGCCTTGCAAAATCGTCAGGGTGTCGTCCGTCTCAAACGGCACAGTGTTGCCAAGACTCAGGCCGGCCGTATTCGGCACATAGGGAACCGGCTCGTTGTAAGGCGAATCAACCGTGACGGAGAACGCCACCTCGCCAGCCTCGCCGGGGAGAAACGTCTCGCTCAACCACCACTGCAAATCGGTCACGTCGGCGGCGTTTGCCGGCTCGGTCGTGCTCCACGTAGCGCCGGAATTGGTCGAATAATACACGACATAAGCCATCACGCTCGGCGGCAAAACATTGTTGTTGGTCGCCGATCCCGCCACATAAGCCGTGCCAGCCGGAATGGAATCCTGCACCACCAGCGGCATGAAGAGATTCGGCAGGCCCACGGCAACCTCGCCCGAGTTGGTGAAGGCGATGGTATAGTCAATGGTTCCACCCGGTGCCAGCGCAGCCGGATCCGCCGATTTCTCAATCTCCACCTTGGACTGACCGCTGGAAAGCCCTTCGCCCAAAGTGTTCCCGAAGTCGCCGTTGAACTTCTCGTTGTTTTTGGACGAAGCCACCGACTGATACGGCGTCAGAGTACTGCTGCAACCGCTGCGCAGGCTGAGGAACTCATAGCGCACATAGCCCACCGCCCCGTTGTTGTTTTCCGGCAGACCGCTGAAGTAGAGCTGGTCTTCGGCGTTAATCACCAGTTCGGTGCCGTCGTTCAGCTTCACAATCACCACCGCATAGGTCTTGACGAGGCGGAAGCACGACGGATCAAAAAGGGCCGCGTCGCCCACCGGCTGCATCCAGGCGTTGCGGTCGGGAATCAGGTCGCCGTCGTTGTCAAACCCCGTGCCGATGTTGCCCAAATCGTACCAAATGCCCTCGGTATAAATCAGCGTGCCCGGCGTGCCATCGGAAGGCGTATTGGTCCAGGAAGGCTCATACATCCCCAACAGGTCCTGATATTCCTGCGGCACCTTGTTCGCCCCGTTCGGAGAAATCTTGTTGGCCATCGCCGAAAGAGAATTGCGCATGGTCAGCGTTCGGCTGGCGTCAGCCTCCAGCGGCGCCGCCCCGTCCATCGCCGTGCCCCAGATGTCATACTCCAGCCACAGGTCGTCATCAGACTGGGAGTTGGGCCCCCACACCGGCACGCCGTTTTCATCAAGGTGCGGATAGCTCACCAGCCAATAAACCGTGACGCTTTCGCCCGGCTCGATGGTGCCCAGATAGCGCGTGGCATCCGAGATCCCCAGCGCGCCGCCCTCATGCGTCAGCGCGAATTCGCCGCCCGGCAGCGGCCCCACCAAACTCATATGCGACCGGCTCGGATACGTCCCCGGCGTCCCGGCGGCGTAGTCACCGATATACGCCCACACATTCGTCAGCGCGTTGGTCCCGTCGTTATGGAACGTGGCCCCCAGATAAACCGCGCTGGGCGCGTAGCTCGACGGCGTCCCCGCGTTCGAGTCCACAATCAGGTTGTAGGAGGAAATCAACTCAATCCGCAAATCCCCGTCCGGATTGGCCCCCGGGCCGGCACAATCAAGGCGCAAACCGCCCCAACCGCCAGCATCTGCCGAAACCACCCTCTGCCACTCATTCGCGTCTTCATTCGATGCCTCCCGGTGTCACCGCCATCGTCGCATCCGCCAAACCCGCGCGCACGCGCTCCAGCGGCCCAATCAGCCGCTCAAAAAACGTTTCCACATTTTCCACGCCCCCTACGTGTCTCACATGCGCGCGCACGCGTCAATCAAAAAAGAAACGTTTAACTCGCCCCAAAAAAGGTTTCCTCCGGCTGTTCGGTTTTCACAAGGGAGCGGCGGCGTCTCGCCGCCGAACGGCTGTTCCCACCACCGGCGGCGGGACGCCGCCGCTCCCCTCTTTTCTTCCGCTTGCGCCGTTTACGTGCCTTTTACGCCCCTTGCGTTAATCGGCTGTTCTGTAGCTGCGCTCGCCGAGCGCAGAGGCTGTTCCGTTTCCCTCCGAACCAATGCGCCCAGCGGGCGCATCTACAATCCCTTTGCCCCCCCTCGGTGCCTTCCCTAGACCCCGGAACCCTCCCTCCGAAAAATGGCTTACCCCATCTCCTCGCCCAAGCCTATCCCCAGCCGGTAGCCCATTAGTCCGTGTCTGATTTTCATCGGCGAACGAATAGCCCTCTCCGGGAAAAGACAAAAAGGCCAGAACGCCATCTCGACACTGGCACTGGAAAAGTGTACAAGTCTGCACATGCCAAAGAAACGACGGAGCGAACAGCTAACTTTAGAAATGCCCCACGACGTCGGGACGATATATCCCGTTGACGAACAACAGGATACGCCGCAACTTCACTTTGAAATGGCGAACGGGAAACTCTACCTCGGCGACAGTATGAAGTGGTTGCGCTCTCTCGAATCCGCTACGGTCGACATGGTGTTTGCCGATCCGCCGTACAACATCGGCAAAGCCGATTGGGACGTTTTTCAACACCATGATCAGTACATTGACTGGTGTTTCGAATGGATCAGCGAATGCGCGAGAATTCTGAAGCCGACTGGAACGCTCTACGTTTGCGGCTTCAGCGAATTCCTGGCCGACATCAAGGCTCGCTGTCGGCCCCTCTTTGAAAGTTGCCGATGGCTCGTGTGGCACTACAAGAACAAGGCAAATCTGAGAGACGACTGGGGCCGCTCTCACGAAAGCATCGTCCACTTCCGAAAGTCATCAGCCTTCACATTCAACACGGATGCGGTTCGTGTGCCTTATGGCGCACACACGCTGAAGTACCCGGTTCGCTCACAGGCAGAGACAAGCCAATACGGAAAGGGGAAAAAACGGCACGAGCGTTGGTGCCCCCACCCGCAGGGAGCAAAGCCCAAAGATGTTATTGAAATTCCCACGACTTGTAACGGAATGGGGGAGAAGACGCCCCATCCAACCCAGAAGCCGGAAGAGCTTGTCCGTAAATTTGTTCTGGCATCGTCACGCCCGGATGAACTCGTGTGCGACCCATTTTCGGGATCAGGAACAACATTGGTGGTCGCACAACAACTTGGGCGAAAATGGATCGGGTGCGACAAAAGCGAGGAATATAACGGGTGGTGCATCAAGCGCCTGAAACATGCTGTCACAAGGAGCGAGGCCGAATGGATCGCATACGACGCCAGAAACGCCGCAAGACGGGAATCAATAAGATGAATTTTAACGCTTTGATCACCAGAGCTACCGATAAGGGCAATTTTCAGACCATTCAGGGTTATATTGACTTTGCAGCGCAATTCCTCGACTTCATAGAGGACAATCTTCAGGCCAGAATTGTCAGCCGGAATGAACCGCACTATCAGTTCTTGCAGTACAAAGAGTATGCGGAATTTCAGATCACTCGTCCAATCAATACCAGACTCATGCTTGGGCCGGAGGTGTATCAACAGAAGACCCTTGCCTTCAACGCGGTGCTTGAGACAATCCGTTCAGGCAAGGTGCCATCAAATACGGCGTGCGGTGATCTCAACAGATTTATCTACACGCTCCAGCAAACAGTCGGCTTGGCGCTCGATGGATTGCCCATTGGTCGAAGTAACAGGGCACGGAAGCTAAACGGCGATCTGTTTGAGCAACTAGTGCGCCTTGTAATCAATCAGGTGGGCATCCCGTGCGTGTCTGGCACAGTCGTTCTCCCTGTTCAAGCTGGAACGACGGCAGATGCTGACGCGGACTTCAAGATGAACTTCCAGCAAGACTTGATTGTAAAGCAAGGCGAAGTCGTCCAGATGATTGGATCCGTGAAGACAAGCAGCAAAGACCGTCTCGCAAAGATATTCATGGATAAGCTTCTATTCAGCCGCTTGACGAACACGAATGTTCCTCATATTGCGGTCTTCCTGCACGACGTGCAGAGAAAAGGCAAAGCTCCCAAATACGGCGTGAATGCAACATTCTTACCGGGCCACTTCAAAGCATTCACTGTCAAGATCAATCCCCTCGACGGTGTTTATTATTTTGACCTCAGGCCAAATATGAAAACCGATAAATGGCTCAAGCGCCACATTCGACCATTTGACAGGCTAATCTGCGAAGATATTTGGCGATTTTGCGGGGCCCGAGGAGTGCGCGCAACTGTTCGAGAAGGAACGGCAAATTGCGGCGGAAAAGATGAAGCCTAATCAAAAGGGTGCGGCTTGCATGGGTCGCGGTGGAGGCGCGACAGCCCCCCGACCTTCCAACCGTTCGGACAAGCACATGCAAATGGACAAATACGAATATCATAAATTCCTCATCCAGGCGAACCGTTTTCGGCATGCCATAAAGGAGTGCAATATTTTTTCTATCGGCGGCAAGGGGTATTATGAAAATCCGACAAGCGACATCTTGGCATTTTTCCTCGATCCCGGTCGCGAACACGGCTTCCGGGACTTGTTCATTACCTCATTATTCGAAGCCGCCGGCTATGACTCGCCCCCGCCAATTTCCGTGTCATCTGTTGAACGCGAGGTGACTACGGACACAGGTAGCCGAATTGATTTGCTCATTAAAAGCACCACCTGGTCAATGGTGATTGAAAACAAGATGTTTCATTGGTTGGCGAATCCGCTGCCTGATTACGAAAAACATATAGAGAGAAACGATGGCGAAAAGTATTTCATCGTATTATCCATTAAGGAAGAGCAAGTGCCCCCGAAATGGCATTCGGTCAAATGGGAATCATATCTGGAACATATTAAAAAGAAACTCGGCGATTATGTTAGTCAGGCATCGAATGTTAAGTGGCACGTTATCTTGAGAGAATTCATCATGAATATTGAAAACAATTATGCCCCCAAAAGCCCCAATCATGAGCGCAATGAGTTCGTCGAAGAGAACTACTCCTTGTTGAATGATCTCCTGAAACTGCGACAGGCCTATTTAGACGATTTGGCGGAAATGGGTACAAGAGTAATCGCGGAAGTGACAGGTGATGAATCCATCTCGATACGCTCATCCTTTGACAACAATTGGGCGGGCGCACAGGTTATTCGCCTGTTTTCAAGCAAGTGGGGCAAGCGCACCAACATCGCGTGCGTATTGAGAGATACTGGCACATTTTACCTTGTGCGTTATGTCTACGACATACCGGATGATAAACTGACGGATCTCAGAAAACGCCTGGACCCCGCCGATGAATACACACATAAAACAGAGTCAAAGACAATCCGCGCCTTCGAAGACCAAGCAGGTTATACGGATAGCAAGTCGGCGATGGCTGCCGTTGGCAAAGCCGCAAAGTTGCTAAATGATTATTACTCAAACGCGGGGCAGTGAGACCAGGAGGGCATGCGGAAAGTTGGCAACGCGCAAGTACAGGGGATAAAGCGGAGTTTCTTTAAGCATCGCCTCGCTCATTCCAAAGAAATATGGCTTATTGAGGAAAAAGAAGTGCTCATCTATCTAAGATGCAAAGATGTTGAAAACATCTACCAGGCGCTTGTCCAAGACTTCAGTGCCGGCGAATACCCTATTGTACCAGCAGGCATTAAGGATGAACACAACCTGCACTCCGCCCTCATGCGCTATCGAACATCGCTGGGCACAGAAGTCAAATACCCAACAGCGCCAATGGCAGCGGCGGCGCTCATGCATTCACTCATACATGACCACCCGTTTCACAAACAAGCGCACCGCGCTTGTCAGTATGCTTGTCTTTCTTGACATGAACGGCTGGACCGTACGGGCATCCGAAGACGATATGTATGAATTTATTCTTCGCGTTAGCGCGCACAATGTAATTGCTCGCAACTCCGTGCCCTCCAATGAATTCGCTGACGCCGAGGTCGCCTCAATGTCAGAATGGCTGTCGCGCCATATTTTTAAAAATGATATAATTTCAAATATCCGCAGCTTGTTACAATTAAGCGAAGCTCACGAGTCCGACTCCGACATTCCTTACAACTTGGAAGAACGCCTCCCTTCTTTCATCGCAAAATACAGAAAAACTTTGGACCGGCTTGCCAAGGACTAATATCGCTGGCCAATCACGAGACTCCGGCTTACGGGGCAGCCAGAGACCGCGCCCGCTGAATGGCGCTCCTGCCGGGCGCTACTTGCCGCGCATGCGGGCCGTGGAGCCGCGCACCACCAGCGACGTCGGCAGTAAATCGCTACATTCCTCAATTTCGCCCTTAATCAGTTGCAACATGCGATTGCACGCCTCAATCCCAACCTGATGCAAGTCGTGGCGAATGGTGGAAAGTCCCGGATTCACAAAAGCCGCCAGTTGAATATCATCCACACCCATCACCGAAATATCCTCCGGCACGGCGCGCTTGTTGTCCGCCAGCCAGCGCATCGCGCCGATGGCCAGGCGGTCGTTGGCCGCCATAATCGCCGTCAGGCCCGGCTCCTGCGCGATGAGTTTTGCCGCCGCCGCGTACCCGCCGCGCTGGCTCCACTCCTCGCCGCCGTCCACCCAAATCGCTTTTGCCGCGCCCGCCGGCCACTGCTTGCACAACTGCAGAAATTCATCCCGGAACTTCAACCCCGTATGCGTATTCGTCCCGGCAATCAAACCAATCTTGCGATGCCCCAGCCCAAGCAAATGCTCCGCCGCCAGCCGCGCCGACGCCGCATAATCCACGCTGACATAATTCAGCTTCTTGCCGGGGAAAAAGTGGTTCACGAGCAAAAATTTGAAGGGGCTGTCCTCGAACACCTCTAAATAATTGGCGTGAATATCCGACGCGATGAACAACATCCCGTCCGCCCGCCGACTGGCCAGCAACTTGGTGTATTCCTGCGACTTCACGAATTGAGCCGTCGCAATATCCAGCAGGATTTTATAGCCCAAGGATGTCGCCCGCTCGTAGATGCCCGAAATGATTTCACCCAAGTAAATATCCGAAAACACACGCGTCAGGTTGGGAATCACCACGCTCAACGTGCGGCTCGACTTCGACGCCAGCCCGCGCGCGGCGCTGTTGGGGAAAAAATTATACTTCTTCACCACCGCCATCACCCGCTCGCGCGTGGCCGGGCTAATCCGCGGATGGTTGTTCAATACCAAAGAAACCGTGCTGAGCGAAAAGCCGCTTTCCTTCGCAATATCTTTAATCGTTTTCCGTTTTGTCGTCATCCCCAACTCCTTGATTTGGCCGTCAATTGTGCAGTAAACCGCTCAACATAACAAGTAAAATGCACTATAATTTTATTAAAAATGCAACCATATTTTCACACTGGCCCTGTCGGAAGACACACAAAAAATGCACTTTTTGCGCATTTTCAGGCATCTTGGCGCGCATTTTACTGGACTCGGAGTATTTTTTTTACCGGCATTCCGCCATCCGGGGTGTTTTCGGAGAAGCGGTTTCGATAGGTTTTAAACGGCAGTCAAATGCGCACGTGCGCACTCGTTTCAATCAGCGGCCGCACGTTCCAAGGCTTCAGAGGAGATGGGCCCGGCGCGCAGAATCTCCAGCTTGCCATCGGCCACCTTCACAACCGTGCTCGCCCGCCCTCCGGTCGCCACACCCGCATCCAGAGCCAGCGCCACATGCGGCGACAGTGCCCGCCACGCGTCCGCCGCCGTCAACGCCGCCGGCTCCCCGCTGCGGTTGGCGCTCGTCACGGCGGGCAAAAAATCCAGCTCCCGCAGCCACGCCAGCGCCACGGGATGGTCCGGCACGCGATAGCCCACCCACTCGCCCGCCGCCGTTGGTAAAACCAAAGTCAACGGCCCCGGCCAAAACGCGGCGGCCAACTGCTCAACAACTGCATCCACCCGCGCGCCAGCCGCGCGAATGGCCTCCAAATCGGCGGCTAAAAGGGCCAATTTTTTCTTCTCCTGCCGCTCCTTGGCCATGCACAGGCGCGCCAATGCCTCCGGCGAATCGCCGCGCGCGGCGACGCCATAGACCGTTTCGGTCGGGATAATCACCAATTCGCCCGCGGCCACGAGTTGCGCGGCCTGGCGAATGGTTTCCGCGGTGGCGGGAACGATGTTGACCGACTCAGGGGTTGCGCCCATAACCGAGCGCCTTCAGCCCCAGCAGAATGTCGGTGGCCCGCCGCAAATAGGTGTCATGGCGGGTGCGGTCGCGCAGGGCTTTGTCTTCCTTTTCCTCGTCGGTCATGGTTTTGCCCTTGCGCAAGACGGGCGCATCCGGCTCAAAGAGGCTTTCGTTGAGCGCCGCGTCCGAAATAATCACGTCGGGGATGACCCCTTTAAGCCCGACATACGTCTGGCCGTCCGCCACCTTCAACTGACGGGCCGCCAACAGCGCATATTGCCCCGTGGGCAACTGGCGCGGCTCACGAATCAGCGGGTCCCCGGCCGTTTCGCGGCCAATCAGCATGGCCCCGTTCACACTGCCGCCCAGCACGGCCGCCAGCAACTCCGCAGCGCCCGTGGTGCCCTCGTCCACCAGCACCATGAGAGGCACGGAAGAACACGGCACCGATGTCGGCTTGGGCGCGCGAAGTACCTTTCCGCCACGGTCGCTCAGGGTGTAGAGCGACTTGCCGGTCGGCGAAAACAGCGACGCAATGGCCGGAATTTCCCCTTCCGCCGCGCCGCCCGCGCCGCGCAAATCGAGGATGGCCCCGAAAACGCCCGAAATTTCCCAGCTTTCCAGCGCGGCGGCAATATCCGCGCCGGCCCTCTCTTGGATTTTTCCCACGCTCATATATCCGATGCGATTCGGCAGTTCCTCAATGGCCAGCAGCGTGGTCGGCGGCGACTCCACACGCTTCAGCGTGACTTCACGAGTCTTCCCATCCGCCGCGCGAATCGCGAGCTTCAACTCGGCGCTTTCGCCCGCCGCCAAAGCCGCCCGCACACAGCTCAAATCCTGACAGCGAGGCACTTCCTCGCCCGCCACGCTGACAATTTCCTCGCCCGCCAGCACGTTGGTGGCCGCCGCCGGCGAATTCGCCCGAACACCCGCCACCTTGGGCAAACCATCCGTGGGCGCCAGCACCAAGCCGGTATCCCAGCCCCGCTCGGCCTGCTGTTGCCGGCGCGCATCCAATTCAGATTCATCGAAAAAAGTCGCCGCCGGGTCCGCGGTAAGAATCAACGCTTCGAGAAGGGCCGCCTGAGCCGCGTCTTCATCCAACGCCAAACCGCTTTCATCCAACAGCGCAATGCCCTGTTGCACAATGTCGCACAGCCCCCGCGACTCATCCGCCACCGGAGCCGCCTCTGCCGCCGCCACCGGCGCGACCGGCTCTTCCGCAAACGCCAGCACAACAGCCCCCAACACCAGCCACGCCACCCATCCCACGACTTTCAGCCCAGCCGATTGTTTCATCCAATTTTGTTTCTGTTTCATGCGCCGCGCACCTTTCTTCATTGCAATCTTGGAACATACCAAATGCGAAGCGCCCGCAAAACTCTGTTTTGCAAGCGCCGCCGCCGCGACATTCAACCGCGACTAAAAACGAATGCCGCCGCCCAGCGACATCACGAGAAACTTGTTTTCAATGCCGGCGACATCCTTTTCGCTGCCAATGGCGCCGGTGCTGCCATCACGCATCGTCATGTCGCCCACGATTAAATCAATCATCTGATAATCCACGGCGGCGCTCACAAAAGCATTTTTGAAAAAGCCCTGTTGAATGTCATAGCGAACCTCCAGCCCCAGGCCGAACATATCGCCGCCCTCAAAGGTTTCCTCGAAATGCGCGTCGCGCGCAACATGCTCATCCCAATCCGTCGCCGAAACAAACGGGCTGTATATGGCATACCCCGACAGAGTCCAGCCCCCCGACGTCCAATCCGCGCTGACGCCCAGATACGGGATGCGGAACTCCTGCTCATAATTAATCATGTTCTCGCCGCCCAAATCCTGCGGCACATACCCATATTCCGGATACAGCAGGAAGATACCCTCATCCTCCCACGTCCAGCCGTTCTGCTTGTAGCCCGCCATCACACGCGCGGTCATGTTGTTCCAGTTGTCCAGCAAATCCCACGCCACGTTGACATCCAGCAAATACCCCTCCGTCAGATTCACATCCGACAGCGAATAATGCGTCCAATCCCCGGAATTCACGAGCATCCAATCGTAATCCTCCATCTCGCCGCTCCCCTCCGAAAGCGCCAGCCAGACGCCGCCATTGAGCGTCAACTTTTTCAGCATCCGCACGGACACACTCCCCCCGCCCATCGCCACGCCCTTCAAGTCCCAGTCCAGACGGCTCAATTGCCGCCGCCCCCCGCCCGGCCCGTCATAATCATACACATGCTCGCGCGCCTCGCCATTCACCAGCCCCAGCGAAAACTGCGCCGCCAGCGACAACTCATTGCCCGCCGTCCGTCCCGCAATCGCCGCCGCCTGCATCGCCGCCCAACTCGACACCGGGACCAACGCCCCGACCGCCAAAACCAACATCCACTTTTTCATCACCATATCTCCCGACGTTTGATTGCCCGGACTTTCCACTCCAGGCCACACGGCCTGAATCACAGCCACCAGCTTGCGCATCCCCCCGCGCCACCGCAAGCCCAAAACGCCCCCCTTGCAGATTCTTTGCTTGTCCTTTGCCACCCCCACAAGGCACTATTTCCCCGTCATGGACCCGCGCACCTTCATGCCCATCCTCTTGCAACCCGTGTACAAAGAGTACATCTGGGGCGGCGACCGCCTCATCCATGACTTCCGCCGCCGCCTCAACCCCGGCATCTACGCCGAATCCTGGGAAATCGCCGACCACCCCGACGGCCGCACCCGCATCATCAACGGCCCCGACGCCGGCGCAACCCTGAGCGAAGCCATCGCCCGCCGCGGCCCCGCCCTGCTCGGCACCCGCTGCGCCACGCCCAACTTTCCGCTCCTGGTCAAACTCATAGACGCCCGCGAAACCCTCTCCGTGCAAGTCCACCCCGACGATGCCGCCGCCGCCCGCCACGGCGGCGAAGCCAAAAGCGAAATGTGGTACGTCCTCGCCGCCACCCCCGACGCCCACATCTACTCCGGCTTCAAACCCGGCGTCACCCCCCGCGACTTCGAAAAAGCCCGCCAAACCGGCGCCATCCCCGCGCTGCTCCAACGCTACCCCGCCCGCCCCGGCATGATTTTCAACACCCCCGGCGGCCGCGTCCACGCCATCGGCGCCGGCTGCCTCCTCCTCGAAGTCCAGCAAGACGCCAACACCACCTACCGCCTCTACGACT
>DBPO01000064.1 GCA_002304915.1 Verrucomicrobia bacterium UBA1418 | reverse complement strand
GCCCAACCCTCCCCCATCGCCACCACCCACTCCCTGCTCAGTGGGGGTCGGCGGGCAACTGAATGGGGAGATCGAGAAGCTTTTTAGGTTTGGCAATGGCATCTTGCAGGATTCGTCCGGCGAAAACGTGCAGCGTGAAGCCGTAATAGGAAGAACGCTGGCCGGTGGCGGATGCTTCGCGCGTGCGCAGGCCGGGAGGCGCAACATAGGTGGCTTGCACGGGATAGGGCTTGCCACCGCTGAGCACCCCGCCGGTAATCAGCGCCGGGCCGTGGGTGATAGCACGCGTGGGGTGCATCTGCCCGTCGGTGGTAATGTCGTAAAAGGTGACGACAACCTGAACGGCGGCATCCTTGAATAGCGAAGCATCGGGGGCGAGCGCGATTTCCGCGTTTAATATCCGCATTTCTTCCACGTTGGCATCCGCCGGCATTTTCTGAACGACGGGCGGGGTGACAATCCGAATCTGGCGCGGCAGGCGGGCGACGGGCGGGGTGTCGGTGGCGGGGGTGGCCAATACCTGCGTTTGTTGGGCGCGCAGGTCTGCAAGGCGTTGTTTTTCCTTCTTCGCAAGATGCTGAATAGCGGAGTCTTCCGCCACCATTCCCATGATTTGCGTCCAGCGTTGCTGGGCGGCATCCAGCTCGCCGCGAAGTTCAAGCAGCCGGGCATGTTCGACGTGCGCGGGGGCGTAGCCGGGTTGAAGCTGGTGTACCTGATTCAAGAGGCGGGTGGCGGTTGGATAGTCCGCGAACTGAATCGCGGCAACTGCCTCTGAAAGCAGGCGCTGGGCTTGCTCAATCCGCGGATCCGTTGGGGTGGCCGCTGGCAGGTTGGTCAGCGTGGTGCCCAGTTCCGCCGGGGTGAAGTCGGCCTCCTGCAAGACTTCGGCGGCGGCGTTGGTGACGGCGGCTTTTTCGGTTTCCGCGGTTTGGCCGGTCGAAGCGCCGGAGGTGCCCGGCAGCGTCACGACGGTGCCCGTGGCGGCATGGCTGGATGCCGCGCCGCTGCCTTCGGCCTCCTTCTCGGCTTCGCGTTGAACGCGAATCACTTCGGCTTGCGCAATATCGGTGGCTTCGCTTTGGGGAAGAATCAGGCGCTCGGGCCATTTCACCATGAAGGCGATGATGATGATTTCCGTGGCGAGGATGCCAAGCGCCAGCAGGAGCGTAACCGGCTGGAGCAGGCCAGGGCTGGGCCGCTGCCGAACACGAGGCGCGATGATTTCCTGATATTGAACGCGCAGGTTGCCCAGGAGAAATTCATCGTCGTGCTGGAGCCGGACGGCCCCCGCGATGAGTTCTCCGTTGAGCCGGATGGGCGCGTCATCCGCCAGCGGGGAAAGATAGACGCCGGAGCCGGTGTCTTCGAGCTGGGCATGACGGGCGGCGATATTTTCTTCGGCCGCCAGCGGAATATGGCTTTGCGAATCGTGCCCCAGCCAGGTGATGCCTTGGCGGACGACGAGACGCTTGCCTTGGTAGCGTCCTGAAAGAAAAATCAACCGATACATGCCAAACTCACGCGGAGGCGCGCGACCCTGCGCGCGCGGCTCAGAACGTCAGACGCCAGCCAACCGTCGCGCCGGCAATTTCCGTGCCGCCGCCCGCCCCGTCCGTGCCTTCCAGCGCCATCGGCGCGGTCACCGCCTGAAACACAATGGGCGATTCCTCCGCCCGCTGCGCCGCCCGTGCAATCGCCGCGTCCACATCGCCTTGCGTATAGCGGTCCACATCCGCCCGCAGCGCCACCAGGCCATAAACCGCCACCACCGCCACCATCAGGCCCACGGTGATGGCCGCACCCGTCGAGCTGTCGCCGGAGTCCGCGCGCGCCGGCGTCGCCGGCACCGTTGCCACCATCAGCGCCGCCGCCACCAGGGCGGCCGTTCCGTTCCATCGCCACTTGCTCATATTCTGCCTCCGTTCGCTGCCATGATGCTCAAAATGCGCCAAAGAAAATACTGGTGAAGGTTGTCACAGGCGATGTCTCGCGCAAATCATCCAACGTGGCGCGCCCTTCGCGCATCAGCGCTTGAATCTGGTGATACAGCTCGTCGTCGGTCAGCAATTTGCCCACGGAGCCTTCGCCGCGCCCGATGGATTCCGCCAGCGTGCGGATTTGCGCCACGGTGGCCGCCAAATCCTGATAAATCTGCTCATCTTCGCTCAACAACTTGCCAAGGGTGCCCTCGCCGCTGGCAACGGCCGTGCTGATGGTGCGCACGTTGGCGACAATTTGCTCGATGTCCTCATAAAGCTGGTCTTCCTTCAGCAGACGGCTCACGGTGCCGCTGCCCTCGTTGACGTTCTCCGTAATCCGCCGGATTTGCGCCATGGACGCCCGCAAATCCTCCAAAATGCCCTCATTGAGCGCCTGTTGAATGTCCTGCACGGTTTGCGTGGCCGTCTCCATCAGCTCCGCCGGTGAACTGCCCTCCAACACCATATCCAGCGACACCGGCTCGGCGGCGGGGCTGCCCTCGTCAATACGAATCATGTGCCCACCCAGCACGGAACTGCTTTGCACAGTAATGCGATAATCCGCGCGCAAATCCACGGCGGTATCCAGCCGCACAAACACATGCACGCCGCCCGGCCGCAATTCAATCCGCTTCACTTTGCCGACGGTCACCCCGCGCGCGTTCACTTCGTCGCCGGTGCGCAACCCGCTCACCTGGTCAAAGCGCACCTCAAGAAACGTGTATTTCTTAAACAGCAGCTCCTCGCTCAACACGGTGGTCAGCGCCAGCAAAACGCCAAGCACAATCACCGTGAACAGCCCCACGGTCACTTCCACGAACACTTGCTTCTTGAACTTCATGTTTCAAACGCCTTCCGGACATCCTGCAACGTCACGATGCCTTGCGAGCGCAGGAAGTCTCGCACGACCGGATGCTTGGAGGCAATGAAATCCGCCGGGGGAGCCATCTCCACAAACCGGCCCTCGTGCAGCATGGCCACCCGCGAACCAATCTGCAACGCGCTGTACAAATCATGCGTCACGACCACGCTCGTCACGCCCAAACGTTGCCGCAAACTGTCAATCAACAAATCAATCTGCCGCGAAATCACCGGGTCCAGCCCGGACGTCGGCTCGTCGTACAAAATAATTTCGGGCTGCGTCACAATCGCGCGCGCCAGACCCACGCGCTTGCGCATCCCGCCGGAAATGCTGTCGGGCATCTTGTCGCCCGCGTCGCGCAGCCCCACAAGCGCCAGTTTTTCTTCGGCGCGGCGGCGAATTTCATCATCCGGCAAATTGGTTTTCTGCCGCAGCGGCAGGCAGACATTATCCTCCACATTCAGCCATTGCAGCAGCGCCGCGCCCTGAAACAACATGCCAAACCGCCGCAGAATGCGGTCCAGTCCGGCCCCGCTCGCCTCGCTGACGCAATCCTCGCCCACCCACACGCGCCCCTCCTCCGGCACCAGCAGCCGCACCATGTGCCGCAGACTCACGCTCTTGCCCGCGCCCGAAAGCCCCACAATCACGAACGTTTCGCCCGCCTGAATCTCCAGATTCACCCGGTCGAGCACCGTTTTGCGCCCGAAGCGCTTCGTGACATTTTCAAAGCGAATCATTGGTAGCAAAGCCTCGTGACCACAAAGCCCAGCATCAGAATCAGCAGGAACGAAACAATCACGGTGCGCCGCGTCGCATGCCCGACGCCCACCGCGCCCTCCCTCGTGGAAAAGCCCTGATAGCAGGACACCGTCACGATAATCAGCGCAAACACCAGCGCCTTCAAAAGCCCCACGTACAAATCCTTGTTGTAGGTGTAGCGGAACGCGCCATCAAAATACGCTTCCGGCGAAACCCCCAGCATGGTCGCCCCCACCACCGCGCCTCCCAGCAGACCAATCATGTCCATGTACACCGTCAACAGCGGCAGCATCACCACCAGCGCCACCAGCCGCGGCATCATCAAATAGCGCTGCGGGGCAATTCCCATCACATCCAGCGCGGCGATTTCCTCCGACACCGTCATCGTGCCCATCTGCGCCGCAATGGACGACCCCACACTGGCCGCCACCACCAGCCCCGTCATAAACGGCCCCATCTCCCGGAAAACCCCGTTGCAAACCAGCGTCGAAACCAAATGCTCCTGATCAAACAGCCGCAACGCCAGCCCCATTTGCAGCGCCAGAATCATGCCGGTGAACAACCCCACCACCGTCACCACGCCGAGGCTTTTGATGCCCACCAGATACAGTTGCTGCATCACATCCGCGCGATTCTTGCGCGAGCAGGCAAACGGCACATACGCCATCGCCCCCAGCAACAGCATCAGCGCCCGCCCCGTCCCCTGCGTGGCGGCGATGATGCGCCGCCCCAGCGCGGCCAGCCAATTGCTCGGCGGGTCATAAATTTGTTGTTCACGCGTAATCATGGTTCTTCCAACACGTCCAAAGCCTCAGGCGCGGGCGTCTTCAGCCGCCAACGCCCCAGCCACAGAAAGCGTACCTGACGATTTGTAGCCGTTCGGTCGTAAGCAAGCAACCCTTTCAGCACGGACCACCGGCGCGCCGCGTCGCCCCCCGCCCGCTCATGCTGCCAAACCGGGAACAGCGAAAAAGCCCGCGCATCCTCCCCCCGCCGCGTATGCCGGTACAGCCCCCACAGCACATCCAAATCGCTGTTCGTGCCGCTCACGCGATAATCCGCCAGCGTCCACAGCGGAGCCCAGCTACGCTCCACGGGCGGCGTCTCCGCCCCCGGCCACAAATGCAGCATCCGCAACCGATACGTCTGCTGTTCCGCGTCCATTTGCTTCGAAAAAAGCGGCCAAAGCGCGACCCGGCTCGCCAGCACCCGCCCCGGCTCCGCCGCCGCCGCGGCTGGCGCAGGCGCAGGCGCAGGCACGGACGCTTCCCCCGCGCCCGCCGCCTCCTGACGC
>DBPO01000063.1 GCA_002304915.1 Verrucomicrobia bacterium UBA1418 | reverse complement strand
CCACGTCCTGCGGACGGCGGGCGTAGGAGGGGGAAAGGGTTCAGGGTTCGGGGTTCAGGGAAAACCGGCAGCCGGGGAAAGAGAGTAGAGGTCAGAGTGCAGAAGTCAGAGGTCAGGAACAGCCGGACAGCCATTTAACGCAAAGGGCGCGAACGAAACGCAAAGGGTGCGAGAGGAGGAGGGGAGGCACCGAAGGGGTGGCAAGGGGGATTGTAGATGCGCCCGCTGGGCGCATTGGTTCGGAGGGGAACGGAACAGCCGTCTGCGCTCAGCGAGCGCAGCTACAGAACAGCCGAACGGCTTTTGGGCTCTGCGAGCGCGGCTGCAGAAGAGCAGGGTTCAGAGTTCGACAATCTGATCTGGGCGGAAGTTCGCGACGGGCTGGTCGGCGTAGCCGCGCTGGTTGCTGAGGACGCGGCAGGCGCCGATCCGATAGTCCACGCAATGGTGGGTGTGGCCGTGAATCCAGAGGTCAATGGGGTTGGTCTGGATGACATCCTCCATGTTTTCGGCGAAGGCGGCGGTGACGGGATCGTTGCGGAAATAGGGCTGGACGGAACGAAGGCTTGGGGCGTGGTGGGTCACCACGACGGTCTTGCCTTGGAATGGCTCCGCCAGTCGTTCTTGCAGCCATTTTCGGCTTTGCCGGTGCAGCAGGGCGGTGTGCAGCGGTGTCAAGCGCCGGAATTTGGAGCTGACGCGGATTAGGGCGTAATCGTTGAGGGCGTGTTCAGCGGCCGCCATACATTCGGCCCGCCGGTCGAAGCCGAAGAGGGTGAAGTTGGTCCAGAGCGCACAGCCCAGGAAGCGGACGTCGCCCCAAACGAACTCCTCGTTTTCCAGGTAATGGACGTTGGTATTGGCGGCGGCCGTGCGCAGGTCGTCGTCCAGCTTGGGGAGGCAGCTCCGGTAGTATTCGTGATTGCCCGGCACATAGATGACGGGGGTGCGGGGGAACAGGTTCTGAATGAACGGAATGGCCCGGCCTTTGACATGGATGTCGCCGGCGAGCACGACGACGTCAGCCGTGACCGGCGGCGGGACAAACTCACCGAATTCGAGATGCAGATCGGCCAGGACGAGGATTTTCATGGGTGCTTCAGCATGGACAGGCGTTGTTCTTGTGGCGGCAGCATTCAGACATCCGGTGAGTCTGGTGCGTTATCGGTTGCGCATGCGAAATTCCTCCTGTGTGATTGGATGGAACCCTAGCTCGATTTGCGCCGGCCTGCCAGCAGAACCAAGCCCGTATGTTCAATATTCCATCTGCTTTCTGAATGCACAAGGGCATCCAAATCCCCGTCAAGATTTGGACCAGGACACGAACGGTTTGGGAAATGTTCAGCCGATGGGACTTGGTGATATCGGCCGGCATTCTTCCCGGGATCCATTTCAAGATGACAAGGGGCGGGATATTGCTTTCCTGACAGCCCAAACAGCCTAAGTGCTCCATGCTCTTGGTAGCACCTAGTGGTAGCACCTGAGTGACGTGCGACATGGTGTGTTTTGAGAAAACTCCCGTGGTTATTGGTTGGAAATGGAATTGGTGCCCGGGGCGGGAGTCGAACCCGCACGACCTTTCGGTCAAGGGATTTTAAGTCCCTTGCGTCTGCCATTTCGCCACCCGGGCTGAAACTCTGGCTACTATGCCAAATCATGGCCGCATCCACCCAGCAGAAAAGTGAATTTTTGAAAAGGGTCGGCTTTGGGGGTCATCAGCCGCCCGCAAGTTTCATGCACATGCGGATGGCCAGAGCGCCGATTAAAAACGCGGTCATGGTCAGCAGGAACGTTCCGATGACATAGATGGCCGCATGCAGATATTCGCTGGCGCGCATCATGTCGGCTGTTTCATAAACCAGCGCGGCCAGCGTGCTGAATCCGCCGCAAAAACCGGTGGCAATGGCCAACCGCACCACGGGTGAAACCATTGCGCCCCGGTCTATCAGTCCGGCCAGCATGCCGATGATGAGGCAACTGAGGAAATTGGCCAGCAGAGTGCCCAGCGGCCAGCCAACGGCAAAGCGCTGGGAGGCGAGGGTCAAGCCATAGCGGGCGATGGAGCCGGCAAATCCGCCCACGCCAACCCATAGCGACAATATCCAAGGATTGGTCATTCTTTTGCTTTCCGTGTGTGTGATTTTTTCATGGCGGCGAACATGGGGTGTGATTCTGTCACGGTTGGTGCGGTGCGTCCATGTGAATTGAAAGAAAAACCCCGGCGCCTGTTGCCGGGCGCCGGGATGTTCGCGGGGGATGATTCTTCGCGATTATTTCTTGTTGGCCAGAATGTACTCGCGCACGGAATCGAGCTGGCCGGCGCTGCCGAGCAGAACGTTTTTGCCCGCGATGAATTTGGCGTATTCGGGCATGAATACCTTGCCGGGGTCGCGCAGGTCGAATTTTTCGGGGTGATCGCGGAAAAATTCACGGTGTACGCGGCACCAGACCAGGCGGCCGTCGGTATCAATGTTAATTTTGGTGACGCCGAGTTTGGCCGCGCCGAGGAACTGGCTGGCATCCACGCCGGACGCGCCCTGGATATTGCCGCCGGCGGCATTGATGCGGGCGACTTCGTCCTGCGGGACGGAGGAGGAGCCGTGCAAGACAAGCGGGAAGTTCGGCAGACGGCGTTGAATTTCCTCCAGGATGTCGAAGCGCAGCTTTTGGTCGCCCTTGAACTTGAATGCGCCGTGGGAGGTGCCAATGGCGGCGGCGAGGCTGTCGCAGCCGGTCTGCTTGACGAAATATTCGGCTTCTTCGGGCTTGGTGTAGACGTGTTCGGCGGCGACGATGTCTTCCTCGACGCCCTTGAGCTGGCCGAGTTCGGCTTCCACGACAATGCCCTTGGCGTGAGCGGCATCCACCACGCGCTTGGTGATTTCGATGTTCTTTTCGAGGGGCTCGTGGGAGGCGTCAATCATGACGGAGGAATAGACGCCGGAATTGATGCAGTCCATGCAGGTGGCTTCGTCGCCGTGGTCGAGGTGAATGGCGAAGATGGCGTCGGGAAAAATCTCGTCGGCGGTCTTCATCATGGCTTCGAGCATCAGCTTGTGGGTGTAGCTGCGGGCGCCTTTGGAAAGCTGGACGATGAACGGGGCTTTGCTGTCCACGTTGCCTTTGAACAAACCCATGGTTTGTTCGAGGTTGTTAATGTTGTACGCGCCGATGGCGTATTTGCCGTAGGCGTGAGCAAATAATTCTTTGGTTGTGACGATCATGGGGGTCTCCTGGGTTGTTTTACATTTCGTAATCTTCGTCGGCGAACGGGGCGTCGTCCATTTCGTCGTCATCCACGTCCGAGGCGGACATGGAATCCGTGAAGCGCTCCGGGGCCAACAAGGCCGACTGCCAGTCGGCAAAGAGTGTTTGGGCGCGATGCCCGCGGACGGCCGAGGCGATTTCGCCGCGATAGGCGTCCACGGTGGCGTTGTCGGCAACTTCGCGTTCCTGAACATGCGCCACGAGAACATCGCCCGCGAAGGGGATGGGTTCGGTGACTTCGCCGGCATTGTAGCCCGTGACGGCCTGCACCAGATGGAGCACGACTTCATTGGTGGAGGAGGCGCCGGTGAGGCCGGAGAAGGGTTCGACGGTTTCTACCGTGACCTGTTGGTCGGCCAGCGCTTGGGCAAAGGTTTTCCCGGCGGCGAGGCCGGCGCTGGCGGCTTGCTGCACGGCTTCGGCGCGGCTGGAGAGTGCGTCGCGGACGGCGGCCTTGCGGGCGGCTTCGCGGGCCTGGTCTTTGGCTTCGTCGAAGTCGGGCACACGCGGCGCGATGACTTTATCCAGATAAATCAGATAGACGTTGTTTTCGCCGGCGATGGGGTGGCTGAGGCGGTCGTAGGGGTTTTGCTCCAGCTCAAAGGTCGCGGCGGCGAAAAGAGCGCCATCTTCCTCGACGGGCTTATCGGTGAGGGCGAAGGGCGGCAGGGGCGTGGCGGTCAGGCCGGATTTCTCGGCTTCCTGGGCGAAGTCGGGGACCACGCCGTCGCGGTCGGGGATGCTGCGCAGGGCCAGCTCGGAGGCGGCGGCTTCCGCCTGGAACACGGCGGCTTCGTGCTGGAGAACCTTCACGATGTCGTCGCGAACGTCATCCAAGTCGGCAATGATTTCGCGGGACTCGCCATCTTCGCTGGTTTCCGTTTTGGTGAAATCGTTGATGTGCAGTTCGTAGTAGTCCTGAATTTCGGTGTCTTCCGGGACATTGGTGGTGACGAGATAATTGGCAATGGGGAATGCGACGTAAGTCACCTGGCGGTGTTCCGGCAGCATGAAGGCTTCGGGGTTGGCGTCAAACAGCTTGCGGGCGTCAGCGGTGGTTACCTTGACTTCCTTGGCGGCTTCTTCCGCGGTCAGATGCACATATTCCACGGTGAAGGTGTCCAGCAGGGTGTTGATGGTGCGCTGGACTTCCAGCGGGGTCACGAAGGCTTGCCGGCCAATGAGGAGTCCCAGCTTTTGGAGGACGATTTCTTCGCGGATATGCCGTTCAAATTGCGCGGTGGAATAATTCAGGGGGTGCACGACATTCTGCAGGAACATCTGGTAATACTGCGGGCTGTACACATGGTTGGTGTCCGAAAAATTGGCGCGGATGGCGGAGCGAAGCTCATCATCGGAAGCGGTGAGGTCCAGTTTGGCGGCTTCGCGGAGGGTGGCCAGCCGCTGCCAGGTCATGCGGCGCAGGATGACATCGCTGCCGGGGGCGTTCATGTCGCGGCTTTGAGTCAGGGCGCGGGCGAGGTAGGCGCTGCGGTAGGCCGCATTGTATTCGCCAAACGAAACGGTTTCGCCATCCAGTGTGCCGGCGCCGCGCGCTTCTTCCAGACGATCTTCTCTGGAGGGCCAGACCATGCCCCAAATGACAAAGGAAAATACAATGACGATCAGGAACACACCCCAGAGGATGCGCGACTGAATCAGTCGGTGAAATCTTGAAATCATCATCGTCATGGTTGACTCACTTTCTATAGAGCTGTTTGTCGGGGGCTAACTCGCAAAACAATGGAGGCACACGATAAGGAGGAGGAGGCTGGCGGGCAAGCGATTATTTCAACGTTTCTTCCAATTTGGGGTCGGCGGAGACGCCCATGCTGCGCGCCTGTTGATAGTATTTTCGGGCGGCTTTGAGGTTGATGGGATCGGTGTAGGCATTCAACAGCGCCAAGTTGTAATAGTATTCTCCGCCGACGTTGCGGTCGAGTTTGATGGCCAGCATCAGGGCCTCGCGGGATTCCTCATAAAAGCCCGCGCCCATCATGGCCGCGCCCAGCGTGGCGTTGATTTCAGCGTTGCGGGGGTTGCGTTTGGCCAGCTCGATGAGCATGCCGGCGGCCTGGGGATAATGCTGCAGGCGAATGAGGGCGATGCCTTCAATCAGCGCGAGATTCACGTCGTTGGGCACGACCTTGCGAGCTTCCTGAATTGTTGCCAGAGCGGCTTCGTTTTCGCCCTGTTGCAAGAGTTCGCGCACGTAGTCGGCGGCGGACATTCCGGGGGGAATTGCGCGGGGGGGCGTTGTGGCCCGAATGGGTTTATCCGCCAGAAGAGTTGGCGCGGCGGGCGTTGGTTGCGCGGGGCTTGGGCTTGGCGGCGGCGGGGCTTTTGCCTTCGGCGCGGGCTGCGATGGCTTGTCCGACGCGGCGGGTTTTTCGCGCGGGGCGGCGGCTTTTTTCGCCTTGGCCAAGTCGGTATGGGCGTGGCCTAATTGTTTTTCCAGGATTCGCGCCTGGGCGGAGGCTGAGCGAAGTTCCTTTTCCGCGTCGGCGGCTTTTTTCTCGGCGGTTTCCGCGCGGGTTTCGGCGGCGTCCAGCTCCGCGTCGAGGGCGTTGATTTCGGTGTTCAGCCGTTCTTGCTGGGCGCGCAATTCATGAACCTGCGCTTCCATGTCGTTGAGCGCCTGGCGGAGCTGCTCCTGAGAGGCGAGGTCGTTTTCGAGGGATTGTATGCGCTGGTCTTTGGCGACCAACTCGGCTTGCAAGCGCTTGAGTTCCTCTTGGTCGCCGGAGGAGCGGGCCGCCAGTTGTCCGCGGGCCTGTTCCAGGTCGCGCCGCAGTTGCTCGTTGGCCTGCGTCAGGGCGTCGGCTTCATCTTGCAGGGAATCGAACTGCGCCAGTTCGGCTTCGAGGCTGGCGATTCGGGATTGGAGGTAATGGTGCTCAACCGACTCCGTGCCGGGGGCGGGGGAGGGGGCTCGTGTGGCGGGTGCGGTGGGGGGCGCCGAGGGCGTGTAGGCCGCAGGCGCGGGAGCGGTGGCGTAATTCAGTTGCCGCTCAATGTCCGTGATTTGGTTGTCGCAGTATGTCTTGCGGTACTGAATGATGCGCGGCTCCCATGAGGGATAGTCTTTGGCAAGTTGCAGGTAATAGTCGCGCGCGGTTTTGTACAGGGAAAGGGCCTCGTCCAGACGGCCGGCATCCAAGCTTTGGTCAGCCTGGACGAGGTTCACATACGCCTCGGTTTGAATTTGGGCAGGGTCCACAAAGGCGGCCGATGCCGACGGCAACAGAATGCAGCCGACACCGGCGAGCAGGAGCACAAGAGTCCGAATCTTCATCGAAGCGTATTTCCCGGGGATGCTTATTTCAACACGGCGCAAATGATGTGTTCGCCTTCATTGATTTTGGCGATCACTTCGGCGTCGGGTTTCTTATCCAGTTTGAGCGTGCAGCTTGCGGCCAGTCCGCCTTCGAAGATTAGGTTTTCCATTTCTTCGACGTTAATTTGCGCGCCGCGCAGGAGGTCCAGCACGGCGGCCATCACGCCGACTTTGTTGTAGTGGCGAACCACGAGATTGGTGACGGCGGTGGTTTTCTGGCGGACATTCACCACGTTGGGCGGGCTGCCGGTTTCGCTGAACACTTTCACAATGCGCACGGCTTCGGTGGCGATGGCTTCCGAGGCCTGGTCCGTCGAAGCGCCAATATGCGGCGTCGCGGCGACCAGAGTTTCGGCCAGCGCGGTGTCTTCAAAGGGCGCTTCGCCGCCTGCCGGTTCCCCTGCAAACACGTCGGACGCTACGCGGATATTCTTGGACGCCACGGCTTCCTTCAGTGCGGCCCAATCTACGATTTCGCCACGGGCGGTATTCACGAGAATGGCGCCCGGCTTCATCTGCGCGAGAAATTCCGCGTTAATCATGTTCTTGGTTTCGGGCTTGGCGGCCAGATGCAGGCTGATGGCATCCGCCGCCTTGGCGACGTCGGCCGGCGTGGCGCAGAAGCCAACGCCGAGTTCCTTGGCCTTTTCCGGCGTGAGCGAGCGCGACCAGGCAATCACATTCATTTCGAGGGCCTTGGCGCGCACGATGAGCGCCTTGCCGATGGCACCCACGCCGATGATGCCCAGGGTGCGGTCTTTCAGTCCGGCGGCTTTGCCGTATTCCTTCTTGCGCCACTTGCCGGCGCGCAGGTCGGCAGTGGCATCGGCGATGCGGCGGTCTGCCGCAATCATCAGGCCAAGGGCCAGCTCCGCCACGGCTTCGGTGTTTTTGCCGGGGCAGTTGGTGACATAAACGCCAACTTCGGAGGCCTTGGCCAAATCAATGGTGTTGACGCCCGCGCCTGCGCGGATAATCAGCGACAGATTTTTGCCGGCGGCGATTGTGTCGGCAATGACCTTGGTGGAGCGGACGATAAGGACTTCGGCGTCGCCAATTGCACCGGGAAGTTCCTCGGCCTTGAGATCGGGGTTGGAAATAACGGTGTGGCCCAGCTTTTCAAGCGCGGTGACGGCGGATTTGGACATCTTGTCGGCAATCAGGATTTTCATTTGGTTTCTCCTTGAATTGAGGTGATTGAATAAACGGGGGGAATTTATCAAAGCAGGCGAAAAGAGGAAACCCCAAAAGCGAGCGGAGGGGGCGATGGGGTGGGTGGTGGCGGTGGGGGGAGGGCT
>DBPO01000074.1:26491-26843 GCA_002304915.1 Verrucomicrobia bacterium UBA1418 | reverse complement strand
GGCGTGCCCACGATGTTCATCGCCATGTATTCGCACCCCATGTTCAAGCTGTTCGACATGACCAGCCTGCGCACAGGCATCATGGCCGGCTCCGTCTGCCCCACCGAAGTCATGAAGCGCGTCATCCACGACATGCACGTCACCGAAATCNNCCTCGGTCTATGGCCTCACCGAAGCCTCCCCCGGCATCACGCAAACCTTTGGCCACGACCCGCTGGAACTTCGCGTAACAACCGTCGGCCCGGCCTTCCCCGGCGTAGAAGTCGCCATCAAGGACCCCGTCACCCGCAAGCCCCTGCCACCGAACACCGAAGGCGAAGTCTGCTGCCGCGGCTACAACATCATGCGCGGC
>DBPO01000074.1:0-26432 GCA_002304915.1 Verrucomicrobia bacterium UBA1418 | reverse complement strand
TCATCCGCGGCGGCGAAAACATCTCGCCCAAGGAAATTGAAGACCTCGTGCTGACCCTCCCCGCCGTTCAGGATGTGCAAGTCGTCGGCGCGCCCGACGAAAAATACGGCGAAATCCCCGTCGCCTTCGTCATCCTCCGCGACGGACAAACCCTCGCCGAAGAAGATGTCCGCCAGCATGTGCGCCAGCATCTGGCCGCCTACAAAATGCCCAGATACGTGTTTTTCGTGGATGCGTTCCCCCTGACCGCCAGCGGCAAAATTCAAAAATTCAAGCTGCGCGAAGAATCACGGGAGCTGGTCGAACAGCGCCGCGCCGCCGAAGCCTTGGAAAACTGAGTTTCTCCCCCCCCCGCCGACGCCCCCCCCAAGCGCGCCCGCCATCAGGCTTGCCGAACGATGTCCGCGCCCAGCGCGCGCAAACGCGCTTCAATCCGCTCATAGCCGCGGTCCACCATTTCCGCCTGCTCAATGGTGGATGTGCCCTTGGCGCACAGCGCCGCAATAATCAAAGCCATCCCCGCGCGAATGTCCGGACTGGTAATCAGTTGCCCCCGCAGGCGAGCCGGACCGCTCACCACCACGCGGTGCGGATCGCACTGCACCAGCTTGGCCCCCATTTCCAACAGCCGATCCACAAAATACAACCGACTCTCAAACAGCTTCTCAAAAAATAAAACTTCCCCGCGCGTCTGCGTAGCCAGCACCAGCGCCACACTCAAAAGGTCGGAAGGAATCGCCGGCCAAATGCCATCCTCCATCTTGGGAATCGCCCCGCCCAAATCTTTCTGAACCCGCAACGCCTGCTTCGCGGGCAACACAAGTTGCTCATCCACCATGTTCCATTTGACGCCCAGGCGCGCAAACACCCGCTGCATCACTTTCAAGGTCGTCGTGTCCGGCAGCTCCGTAACGGTCAACGCGCCGCCCGTCGCGGCGGCCGCCGCAAGAAAACTGCCAATTTCAATATAATCAGGACCAATGCGATGGCGCGCCCCGTTGAGCTTCTCCACGCCCTCAATCTCAATGCGGTTGGTGCCCAGCCCGCTGATGGTTGCGCCCATTTGGATGAGCAACGCGCCCAAATCCTGAACATGCGGCTCGCAGGCCGCGTTCATAATGGTGGTTCGCCCCGGCGCGAGCGTCGCCGCCATCATGATATTTTCCGTGGCGGTCACGCTCGCCTCATCCAGCAAAATATCCGCGCCTCGAAACCGGCGCCGCGACAAATGAAAAGCGCCATTCTTCCGGCGCATGCCAATGCCCAATTGCGCCAACCCCTCAAAGTGCGTATCCAGCCGCCGCCGTCCAATCACATCCCCCCCCGGCGTATGCAAAATCGCCGTGCCATGACGCGCCGCCAGCGGCCCCGTGAAAAGGATGGAGCCCCGGACCAGCGCGCATAGCCGACGGTCCAACTCGGTCGTCTTCAAGCCCTCCGCTTGCAAACGAATGGTGTGTCCCCGCCGCGAAACCGCCACCCCCAGCCCCGCCAGCAGTCGCAACATATTTTCGACATCCAGAATCCGCGGCGCGTTCTCCAAAATCACAGGCTGGTCGGTCAGAACACAGGCCGCCAGCATCGGCAAGACTGCGTTTTTGTTGCCCAGCGGGCGGAACGTTCCGCCAATCGGTCGCCCCCCTCGAATAATCAGTCGCGCCACAGTGCCCTATCTCCCTTCGTCCTCAGAAAGAAAAAGGCTGGGACCATACAACGTGCCCCAGCCTTTGCAATGAACAATAACCCCGGTTTACGGCGGAGCAACGCTCAAGTCGGTTGTATCCTGCGCCGGGTTCATGTAGTCACCGCGCAACTGCTTGGCCCGCAGCGAAAACGCCGAGCCGCCTTTCAGCACCACAACCATGCCGGCATCCCGGAACGGGTCCTGCGTCTTGCTCAATTCAATGGTGCTGGCATCCGAAGGCAGGGTGGCCGGACCATTGCGGGTGTAAAGAAAGGTCGTGCCATCCTTGGCCGAATCCAATCCGCACACCAGATTCCAGGCGTTGCCCTTTTCGGTAAAGTCAGACTCCTTCGTGCTGCGCACCGCTTCCAAGCCGCGCGCGGAGAAGAAGTCATACGTCACGGTCATCACGCCGGAAGTCACCAAATTGATAAAGTACGCTGTGGATGTAGAGAAGTCCTCAATCTTCGGCCAGGCCGAATAGCTTCCGCCCAGCACAACATCATCCATTTGCGCGGCAAATGCCGACTTATAGATGTTCGCGCCGTTCGACACCGTCTGGGTCAATGCCGCGCTGACCAGCGCCTTATTCACCGCCGGAACCAAAATCGCGGCCAGCATGGCAATGATGGCAATCACCACCAGAAGTTCAATCAAAGTAAAACCAAGTGTCTTGCGCTTCATAACCTCTCCTTAAAGATGGGCGACTCTTAGTAGGCAGAATTGCACGAAATCCTTTTTACGTCAACACCCGATTGAACGTTTTTTTCGCAATGGCGCGCCCAAATTATTTATGCTTTTCCCAACCGTTCACTTGCGGCATGCTGAAAGCATGAAAACATCCCAATCGCCATCTTTGCCCGAACGCCTTAAGCTGGAGCGCCCACTCGTTGTGTTTGACATCGAAGCCACCGGCCTCAACAAACGCACGGACCGCATTGTGGCCATTGCCATCGTCCGTTACGAACCAGACGGCAGCGTCGAACAATTCGCCTATCTCCTCAACCCCGGCACCCCCATCCCCGAAGAAGCCACGCAAATCCACGGCATCACCGATGACGATGTCCGCGAAGCCCCGACATTTGCCGAAATGGCGGACGTGCTGACCGCGCACTTCGACGGCGCCGACCTCGCCGGCTACAACATCCTCGGCTATGACATTCAAATGCTGGCCGAAGAGTTTACCCGCGCCGGGCGAACCTTCTCCCTCGAAGGCCGCCGCATTCTCGACGCCCAGCGAATCTTTTTCCGCAACGAACCCCGCGATCTCTCCGCCGCCCTGCGCTACTACTGCGGCGCTGAACACGAAGAATCACACGACGCCCTCGGCGACGTCCTCGCCACCATCCGCGTGCTCGGCGGACAATTCGAAAAATATCCGGAACTCCCCAACGACCTCGACGCACTCCACGATTACTGCGACCCCCGCGACCCATCCTGGGCCGACCGCACCGGCCGCCTGAAATGGTCGCGCGGCGAAATTGAACTCAATTTCGGAAAGTTTCAGGGGCAATCCCTGCGCAGCACCATTGCCAACGACCCCAACTTCATTACTTGGATGCTCCGCGCCGACTTCCCGGAGGACACCAAGCAAATCGTGCGCAACGCCATGGCCGGCCGCTACCCCGCGCCACCGGAGCCGCCCGCGAAATAACGCCACAAAAAGCCGCGCCAACAGACGCGGCTGCAAAACTCACGCAAAAATGGTTAATCCATCACGCGTTCGACCGTAATTTCCGGCCCCAAACGCTCGCGCAACTCGGCTTCAATGCCATTTTTCAACGTGAACATCGCCGAAGGACACCCGTGGCACGCGCCATGCAAGCGCAAATTCACCGTATTGCCCTCCATGGACACAAATTCAACATCCCCGCCGTGCCCTTGAATGTAGGGGCGGATTTCCTCAATAAACGCAACGACTTTTTCTTCCATAACCTGATAATCCTCTTTTAATAACCGTCCCACGCTACATCAACCGCCCGCACTTTGCAAACCAAGCGCCTCACGCCTCTTTTTTCGCCGAAACCATCATTCATCCTTGTATCCTCGCGGATTTTGTATTTTATTTATCCTCAAGATGAATTTTTTGGGGTGAAGAAATGGGTACATCCTCAAAATTATTGGCAAAACAGCTTCAGGAACTGGCCAACCGCCAGCACGGATGTTTCACCGCCGCGCAGGCCATCGCCATCGGCTACGCCGACAGTGTCCACCTCTACCATGTAAAAGCCGGACGCTGGATTCGGGTATTTCGCGGCGTTTATCGCCTAGCCAACCTCCCCGAAACGCCAGAAACCCGCTGCATGGCCGCTTTATTCTGGACCCGCGACAAAAACGGCCAAATCCAAGGTGTTTTAGCCCCGGAAACCATAAAAATGCTCAAAAACATGGCATTGAGCAGTGCAAAACCCATAAAAATCCTCATTCCCAAGCATTTTCGACGCTCCGCAAGCGTCCCGGACGGTATCTCCCTGATTCCTACAGATTTCGACAGCATCACAACCTCAAATTACGACGGAATGCCCGCCGTGAAAGAAGAGTCACCAGGGCCGCGTCCAGACCTGAAGCCAACCGATTTCCACAATATTTGCGATTATTACGACCAGATAGACTACCAAAACAGCCAGTGGCGCACAAAACCTTAAAGATTTTGCTGCTTTTAGGCATTTTTTGCCTATCGCAACCCGTTTTTGCCCTCTTTTTCCATTTGGATGGCGAACATCTCTGGCTGGAGGCAGAAAATGTCCCGATTCGCGATGTTTTGGAGCAATTTTCAAGGCTTGGGGTCGAAGTTCGCATGGACCCGCGCATCCAAAAGCCAATTTCGGCCAGAATCAAGGGAAAAGAGCTCGATAAAGCTCTGCCAACCCTTCTGGACCCCTGCGATTACCTTTTAACTTGGAAAATGTTGCGAGGACCGCTGGGCCGAATCCCAAAATTACACTCCATTCAAGTTTTTATGCCCGGCCAATCGTCCGCCGCCCGCCCGATTTCCGAAAAACCAGTCATTTTTCAGGTTACGCGCGGCGTTTCCGGCCAATCGCCCGAATTTGTGCCCGATGAACTGCTGATTGGCGTTCGCCCCGGCACCTCTTACGGGCCTTTTAAGGCGCTCATGGACGCCATCGGCGGCGTAATGGTCGAAGCGGACCCCACCACGGGCGTCTATTTGATTCGATTCGCCCCCGGAACCAATGTCGAAGCCATTTTGGAGCAAATCGCGCGCAATTCCATGATTGCACATGCCGAATTGAATTATGTAACGCGCCTGCCGACATCCCAATCCTCCAGTTTGCCGGTTATTCCGCCTGTTCAGCCGCCCGCCGATGGCGCAATCCCCGTCGCGGTGCTCGATAGCGGGCTTGATCCGCGCGCCGGGTTGTCCCCGCTGGTCACTGGCGCGTGGGATGCCGTGAACCCCTCCCGCCCGCTGGGCGATTCCCAAGGCCACGGCACGCAAATGGCGGTGCTGGCCGCCGGCCTTCTCGCCGCAGATGGCGCCGGCGCAACCGGAAATGCCTTGCCGCTCGTTTGCGTCCGCGCGTTCGACGACGAAGGCAAAACCTCCAATTTTGCGATTTTGCAAGCGCTGACCTATGCCCGGCAAGCAGGCGCAAAAGTGGTCAACATGAGTTGGGGCTCTTCCACCGACAGCCAGTTTTTGCGCGCGGCCATGCAGATGGCGGCCAATCAGGGGATGCTGCTGGTCGCGGCCGCCGGCAACGAGCCAACCGGACGCCCCGTCTATCCCGCCGCGTATCCGGAAGTCATAGCCATCGGCGGCACAACGGCGGCGGGCCGCGCCTGGGAACAGTCCAATCACGGCGATTTTATCAGTCTTTCCGCGCCAGCCTTCGCTACCCTGCCGGCCAATTCCGGCAGCCGGAGCGGCGGCTATGTCGGCACATCCATCGCTTCCGCCGTGGTCGCCCACGCCTTGGCGCAGTACCTGAATCAGCACCCGCACGCCACCCCCGCGGAAGCCCGCGAAGCCCTCCTGAAAGCCCTCTCCGCGCCCCCCGCCCCGTCCGGCTACGGCGCAGGCACCCTCGACGCCCCCGCCCTCCACCGCCTGCTGACGCCAAACGCATCCCCTCCCGCTCCATGAATGTCACGATGACAACGGCGCGGGCCTCACGCCCTTTACGAACGGATGGGCTTCAGCAACGAAGTATCAGGTTCCGAGGGCGGGGATGAGATAGGAACCGTCGTCGCCGGAATAATCATTGGGAATCCATTCCCAAAGAAACATGGATTCGCCGAAAACACCGAATTCGGCACGGGGAAATTCCTTTTCCACGGGAAGGGCTTGGAGATTAACATCGCCGGGTCGCGTTCCGGAAGGATAGTCGAATAAATGCGTAACTCCCCGATCGTTCAAGTAATGGCTCAATGGCACCTCGCCCGTAATCACGGTTTCGTAGTAGGTTCGGCCATTGATCAGGCCATCTAAATTGATAACGGTTCGTCCGGAAAAATATCCGAGTTGTCCGGCGTTCCAAGAGCCAATGATGATGGCCGGCGGCATATTGCGGTTGATCCACTTCGCAGCCAAATAACGCTGGTGCCACGTGTATTCGCGATAAGGAAAGTGGAATTTATAATAAGCCTGCCGCAATGTCAGAAGCCCGATGAGGATAAGCACCACGACACAAGCAATGGTGCGCGGAACTTTAGGTTGCGAGGCCTTTACATATAGGAACAGAACTATCTCGCCTATCAGCAGCAACCACATGATGTGTTGCCAACTCTTATACCAGCGATAATACAAATCATAACTAATATTGCCGAAATGGAATATGGACAGATATGCGAGATTGCCAACAATCAAGAGAAGAACAATTTGACTTAGGGGGGAAATCGAACGTGATCGCCACTGCGCAAAACATATCCCAGCAAAGGTAAGGAAGAGAAGGGCCACGACAATCCAGATAAAACGGGTAGCACTTAAGGAATATGGCAACAAGTCGGGGAATGAAGTAGCAATCATGGCGAACAATCCTGGGGAGCCCTCGGCCTGCCCCCAGTGTTGTTTAACCATGCCACTGATTGGAATCCATGTGCCCCCCATAAGGTAATAGCCTCCGAACAGGGCAAGGGCTGCAGCTGCGCCAACAATGAGCATGAATGGAAGACGTTTGCCATGGCCATGTATCACAGCAAGAATGCCAAACCAACCAAATATGACGGCAGATATGATGGCCGAGTCCAAGCGGATGTACGTGTTTAGAATTAACAAGACCAGCAATCCCCACAGAATGCGACCGCGCTTGCCCTCCGCTCGGTGCCATTGCAGGGCCAGCAGTACGATTGTCCAGCCCGTTGCGGCATGTAGGGAGTTCTCCAGACCCAGCCAATAGGTACCCTTCACCAGTATGGCGCACCATAAAGTGGTCATAATGAGCGGGAGCAGATAGCGGGATTTGCTGGAACGGAAAACCCAAAAAACAAGGCCGGCAGAGTACGCATTCAGCGCAAAACAAAGTCCCAGGCAAAGAGACAACAAAAGGCTTTTGGACGAGACTAGTCGGGCCGCGCCGGTGAGGATCCAAAACCAAAGCATTTGCACGCCATTGGTGGGAGTGATGCCGTCGAAAGAGCATATTCCCGTCCGCGCGGTATTCCAGGCGGTTTGCAAATAATAATAAGTGTCGTCGTTGGTCAGGGTGCCAACGACATACTCTTCGCCCTGAAAGAGGAATGGTAGCTGCAACAGGAAAACGACCGCGGAGACGAGCAAAAACAGAAGCGGTAAATGATGGGGTGATTTAGCGGTATCGGACAGGGCCATTGTGGTGCATAACTCCAGTGGATATTGTGATTCAATGGGGTGAGTCTAACGAATCAACAGAGTCGCCACAAGTGGTTTTTGCGTCGTGTGTCGGTAATAAGTGAATTGTCCGGTGTAATGCCCGAAAGTGTCCGTTTCGACGGTAGAATGGCATAAACATGAGGAGAAATATTTGCCTGACAGCTTGTAGAGAGACTGCCATATTTTCCGCATGCATACACGCCAGAGATTTCTTTTGACGTTTTGGCTCTGCCTGAGCGTTTCGTATATCGCATTGCTTCCCAAGTTTTATCTGATTTTCGATTCAGGCAACCGTTATACCATGCTTTGGTCGCGTGCATATCACATGGCCATTCTGGCAGCGATTGTTTTGCTGGCTGGTTTGTACTGGTTCGCTCAGGCCATACTTCGGAAAGCAGGGGTACGTTTGGGCATGGCCCGATGGGCGGATGTACTCTGCATGTTGTGGGTTGTCTTCTTGTGTACGCGAACGGTGTTTGCCTTGCTGGTCCAGTGGACGGCGCTGCCGGTCTGGGCGGAATCTCTTTTGTGGAGTCCCTGGCTCAAACTTTTGTTTTATGTACTCCTTCCCGTGCCGATTTTGTCCATATACACCGACAAAATGAAATGGGTATTGAAGCGCTGGCTGCTCGCCTTGTCTGTCCTCTTGGTTGTTTTCCTGATTCAGTCGGCAACATGGACCAAATATGAAAAATATGAGGCCGCACTGGACCCGAAAGTAGCAGCCTCTAAGATGGCCAACAATCGAAATATCCTCGTCTTTATCATGGACGAATGGAGTTTTGACCGAACATTTGGTGAGCCCAATTGGGGAAATAGGTTTCCTGCCATATCCAATTTGTTAAATCAAAGCACCCTATACGAGAAGGCCCACAGTCTAGGTCCAGGCACCCCGACATCCATCCCAAGACTTCTTTTCTCTAACGACGAAGACTTCAAGCGAAAAAACTATCGAGAAGTGATGTCTTTCATTGAAGAGGGTGTTCCTCATCAAGGCAAATCCATTTATGATATTGCGCCGAAGAGTTGGTTGAAGGTGGCCGTGGGCCTTTATGTCGACTACCCCGTCATCTTATCTGGATACGTGGATCACGCCTTGAAATTTGAAAGCGAAAACGTTCGCCGAACATTTTTAGGAGAACTTCGACATTTGATCCAATCACAATTTGCCTTTCTCAGGATTTTCGGAATTCATTTCCAATATGTTACCGATCCAGAATGGTTCCCGCAGATGGAGATTCATCAATACACATTGGATGTGTTGCGCGAAAACCGTGTAAACATCATGGGGGTTTTCCACTATGGCTGGCCACACTATCCCTATATTTGGACTCGACAAGGCCGAAAGCCCGGATCAATCGATCCCGAGGCCGCAAAAGCCCAGACGCTTGAAAATTACATGGGCAATCTGGAATACATGGATGTTGCGCTGGGGGAAATCTGCGCGACGCTGAAGGAAAGCGGAAAATGGGAGGACGCCTTGGTGATTTTCACGGGTGACCACACATGGCGGTTTGATTCAGAGATTCTTGGTGTCTGGCCCTTGCCGGCTGGTACCAGCATGGATAATCAGATGGAACTCGCGGACAGGCAGCCAATGAGCAAATGGACGCATGTACCCCTGATTATAAAATACCCCGGACAAAAGTCTGGGCGCGTCGAAGCAACGGAGGTGGTAACGCATGGGGACCTCCAGCATATATTCCATGCCTATGTGCAGGGCGAGGGCCATAACGTTGGTGTTGACGAAGGCGGCGAGGGCCTGTTCGGGGGTGGCGAGAAGTTCCGGACGGAGGAAAGACGGTTCGGGAGGCGGCGTGCGGGAGGGGACGATGCGACGCAGGAAACGCGCATAGAGCGGCACGATGGGAAGGAAAATCAGGCAGTTTTGGAGCATCAGGAAGGTGTGGGTATTGGCGGTCTGGCGGACCAGGCTGGCGGAGGAACCCTCCAGCAGGGGAATCCACAGCGGAGCCAGCAGGATGGAGAGGACGGCGTTGTTGACGTTGGTCAGCAGATTGCCGATGGCGGCTCGGCGGGAATCAATGCCGGTGCCGATGGAACCCAAAATGGCGGTGGCGCAGGTGCCAATCTGCGCGCCGATGACAATGGGATAGGTTTGCCAGAGCGAATCGAAGACGCCGGCGTCGGCCAGAGCAAAGGCCATGCCGATGGTGGCGCCGCTGCTCTGGATGATGGCGGTCAGGGCGAAGGCAAGCCCGACGCCCAGCAGACGCCCGGACAACGCCTGGCCGTTGATGCCGGTGAGGTATTGGCGCAACAGATCGCGATGGGGCGCCACGGCTTCGCTCATGACTTTCATGCCGAGGAAGAGCAGGCCAAAGCCCACCAATGCCTTGCCCAGGCATTTGATACGGGGCCGGGGAACCGCCATTTGCAAAATCAGTCCGAATACGATGCCGACATAGGCGTAGTCCGTCAGCTTGAAGGACACCAACTGCATGGAGAGGGAGGTGCCGAGGTTAGTGCCGAGCATGGGGGCAATCGCTTGCGTAAGGTTCATCAAGCCGGCGTTGATGAAACCGACGAACATGACCGAGGCAGCGGAGGAATGGACAAGAAAAGCCAGCAGAGTTCCGAGGGCCAGGCCGGCGAAGCGGTTGGCGGTGGCTTTGGTCAGCAGGATTCGCAGGCCGGAGCCCGCGGCGGTGCGCAGCCCGTCGGACATGATGCTCATGCCCAAAATGAACAGGGCCAGTCCGCCCAGCACTTCAAAAATCAGAAAAAATAATTCGCCGTGACTCATCCAAATCTTCCCGAAGGAGGAATCGCATTCTGTCCCCGGCAAGGAGAGAAGTCAAGTCAGGCCTTGTCGCGGCAACCGTCATCTTTGCCGCTTGCGTCAGCGGGGATGGCATGGCAGATTGAAGTTGTGAATACGTCTTGGCCGAACATCTTGAAGCATGTTGCTCTCCCAACGTGGACGGGCGTGCTGGAAATCATCGTCCTGGCCGTTGTCTTTTATTACATGTTCCTGTTTTTCCGCGGCACGCGTGGCATGCAAGTGTTGATGGGATTCGTCGTGGCCGTCGTGGTCATGCTGGTCGCAACCAAAATCGCCCACCTCGACACGCTGAACTGGCTGCTCCAGCGTTTTTCAGTGTATCTAGTCATCGCGCTGCTGGTCATTTTCCAGCCGGAGATTCGCCGGGCGCTGGCGGAACTGGGCAAACAACGCGTATTTGCCACGACTCTGCACGAGCGTGGCGTTCTCGACGAAATCCTGCAAGCGGTTGACCGCCTGGCGGCCGACAAAATCGGCGCATTGATTGCCATTGAGCGCGAAATCGGCACGCGCGCGGTTCAGGAAACCGGCACGCGCCTGGATGCCATCATCAACGCCGAACTGCTCGCCACCATTTTCTTCCCGCACACGCCCCTGCATGATGGCGGCGTGATTATTGCCAACGACCGGATTCGTGCGGCCGCTTGCGTCTTTCCGCTGACGAGCCGGGATATCGGCAAACTTGGCACGCGCCACCGCGCGGCTGTCGGCCTTTCGGAAGATTCCGATGCGCTGGTCATTGTGGTTTCCGAAGAAACCGGCGCAGTTTCCCTCGCCTACAAGGGCCGGTTGATTCGCGGATTGGACAGCGCCCGCTTGCGCCGGATGCTGTCCACGGTTTTGTTGCGCGGCGTACAAACTCATTCGCGCTGGCAACGTCTGCGCCAAAGCCTCGACCTGTCCACAGAAGGGCTGGCCCGCACCGAAGAAATGATGGAGCATGAATTTGAAGAGGCCTCAAAAGATTCTTAATTTTCTCGGCTCGCGTAATGGCATGCGGCTGGGCGCCATCGTTGCGGCCGTGGCGGTGTGGTATGTCCTGCAAGCGGCCACGAGCAATCCGATGATTGTCACGGATATCCCCATCACCATCCAGCCGCCGCCGGATTGGCGGGTCGTCGAGACATCCGCCCGCGCGATAGATGTGGCCTTTCTCGGCACACGCGACGATTTGCGTTATCTCAACCGCGAACTCATCAAAGTCACGGTGGATGCGCGCGCCCATACCAATAATTCCACGTTCGTCGTCAGCCTTGGCGCCGCCAACATCAATGCCCCCGGCAACGCGCGGATTGATTTTATCCGGCCCGCCACCCTAATCCTCCGTCTGGACCGCGAAATCACAAAGAATCTGCCGGTGAAGCTGGACACGCAAAATCTGCTGCCGGACGGATACGAAATTGAAAAAATCGTGATCACCCCGGCGTCCGTCGAAGCCTCCGGCCCCGCCCAGCAACTGGCCGAACTGGAATCCATCTTCACAACGCCGCTGGACCTCGACGGCCGCAACCGGTCAATCAGCAAGCGACGCATGGGGCTGGTGCGGAGCGAGCACATGTCGGAAGTTCAGATCAATCCGGCCACGGTCACACTGGACCTCACCATTGTGGAACGCTCCATCAGCACGGCCTTTCCGGACTTGCCCATTCACGCGCTCATGCCGGTGGGCCGCAGCGCGCGCGCCGATGTTGAGCCGGATACCGTTCGCCTGACCGTCAAGGGCCGCCCGGAGCTGATGAAAAATATGACGGCGGAAGACCTGCAAGCCTACGTGGACGCAACGGACCTTGACGCATCCGAACCCGCCAAACTGCCCATTCGCGCCATTCTTCCGCCCGGACTCTCCGTCGTGCGAACGGAGCCCGCCAACGCCACGGTTCGCCTGAAAGACTAAAGCGTGCGCACACTCGTTCCGCTGACACTGTCGTTCGTGCTTTTCTCTTCCGCGCTATTCGCCCAAGACACAACCTGGCGCACCATGTCCTTGCCGCCCGCCGTGGCGCAACTCAACCGCACCGCGGAATCCGCAGCGTCGGCCGCCGCCACCGTGCAACTGTACGGCGAGGCTCTGAAAATGTGCCCCTCTAACGCTCCCGCGCTTTACGGTCTGGGCCGCGCGCTACTGGAGCAGAACCGCATCCCCGCCGCCTTGAAATCGTTCCGCCATCTCAATCGTCTTTTCCCGGATGATCCGGAAGTCCTCACCGCCATGGCCGCCACGCTGGCCCGCTGGCCCAATCCGCGCCGCGCGGAAATCCTCGAAGGCGTATCGCTGGCCGAACGCGCCACGCAGTTGGCGCCCGAGCTTCCCGCCGCGTGGCACACGCTCTCCGTGCTGCATGCCGCCAACGGCGACATCCCCGCCGCCACCCACGCCGCGCGCAAGGCCATTGAGCTTCAAGAAAATCTTCCCGCCGATTCAGAAACCCTCAACATCTACATTCAACAGGAGCAACAATGTTACGAACTGCTTGTGCTGTTTTCGCCCTTGGACTAATCCTCGCCCTGCCCGGCTGGCTCGCCGCGGTGGAAGCCGCCCCCGATGCCGCGCCCATCATCTATCGCGTCGGCGAAGAACCCCAACCCGAACCCTCCCCCGTGCGATGGGACAACCATATCGCCACCCTCGGCGCAGTGCGCCTGGACGCGGCAACCAAAACCGTCATCGCCACCGGCTGGGTCAACCAAACAGATGGCGCCGTTGAAGTGCTGGCATGCGGCCCCAAAGGGAAAGTTCACGAATCCGTTTTTGTTCTGGCGCTGAATCCGCTGGACCTCCAAGCCGCGCTGCTGCTCGCCGGTCTCAAAGGCGGCGAACCCATGCCGGATATCGGCGTCGGCCCGCCCAACGGTTCGCCGCTGGACATTTATGTGGATTGGCGGCAGGACGGCGAAGCCCGCACCGCCCGCGCGGAAACGTTCCTGTGGAATGTTCAGGAAGATGCCGTTGTGCCGGAAACGCCCTGGACCTTCACCGGCTCCTTTGTTCGCGATGGCCAATTCAAGGCTCTGGTGGAGGAATCACTGGTGGTCACTTTCTGGGACCCGTTTGCCATCATTGATTTGCCGCTGCCCTGCGGCGCAGATGACGAAATTATCCACGTCAACAGCAACGCCGTTCCCCCCGTGCAAACGCCGATTACCATGCGCTTCGTTCCGCGCTGAATCACAACGGAACACCGCCGCCCGCCAGCGGCCTCACACTTTGCGAACGGACAACCGCCCGATGGGTTTGATGTCGCGATAAACCCGCTCGAAATCCGTCTGTTCCTCTTCCGGCAGCACCAACGGCGCGATGGCCGCGAAACGCGCATCCCGCGCGAAAATTTCGCTCAACTGCTCAAAATACGGCGCATGGTCCGTCGCGACATGCACTTGCCCGCTGGGCGCCAGTGTGCGAACCAAGGCGTCCAGAAATCGCTCATTGAAAAGCCGATGGCCCTCGTGGCGCGCCTTGGGCCAGGGGTCCGGGAAAAAAATGTAATACACCGAAACACTCGCCGCCGGCATCAGGTATGCCGTGGCGTAATAAGCCTCCATCCGCAGCAGGCGAATATTATCCAAATCCAATCGCCGCGCCCGATTATCCACCTTGCGAATCCGCCGCAACATGCGGTCAATGCCTAAAAAATTGATGTTCGGATAACGCGCCGCGCGCGCCAGCAGAAAACGCCCCTTGCCGCTGCCAAGGTCCACTTCCAGCGGGCGCTCGGGATGAGCAAACCAATCCGGCACCGGCAGCGGCCCCAGCCATTCTTCCGCCGTCAGCGGCTCGCGTCGCAGACTCTCGGCAATCATCGCGCGTCAACCGCCGCTCATCGCAACCGAATTGCGCTGCGCGCCGAGGGCATCAATGGCGCACTCCACCACATCGCCATCGCGCAGCAATCGCGGCGGATGGTGCGCCGAACCGATTCCGCCCGGCGTGCCCATGGAAATCACGTCGCCCGGTTCCAGCGTCATCACGCGCGTCAAATCCGCCAGCACCACCTCCACGCGGAAAATCATGTGCGCGGTGCTGGATTTTTGCAGGACGTCGCCATTCAGCCGCTGCTGCATCGTCAGCGCGTAGGGTTGCGGAATCTCATCGCACGTGACCAGCCAGGGTCCCAGCGGCCCGAAAGTGTCCGCGCTCTTCGCGAAAAAATTGTGAGGGCGCGCTTTTTGCAAATCGCGATTGCTCACATCATTCATGATGGTCAATCCGCCCACATACGACCAGGCGTCGGCCTCTTGCACATCGCGCGCGCGCCGCCCAATCACCACCGCCAACTCCACCTCTGCATCCACGCAATCCATCCCGGGGCGCAACAAAATCGAATCATACGGCCCGCACAACGCGCCCGGACTTTTGAGAAAATATCCGGGGAACTCCGATACCGGCGTATCCATTTTCATTTCCTGCGCGTGATCGCGAAAGTTTCTGTCGAGGCAAATGATTTGCCGCGGCCGCGCAATCGGCGGCCCCAGCCGGACACCTTCGGCGGGAATGGTCTTGAGTTTCTTTTCCAGCAAAAGCCCGCGCAGCCGGTCCAGACCAAACGTGCGCCAAAAGCGCGCGTCATAATCATCCATGTCGAACGCCATGCCGCGCACATCCAGAATGCGCGCGGGTTCGCTTGCGGTTGCATCCAGCCACAGACCCGGACGTTCGGCGCCGGGCGCGCCATATCGCACCAGCTTCATGACTTGGCCTTCCGGGGGACATACGCCTTTTTAACCGGCGCGGGCGGGAGCTGTTCGCCGGCGCGGGTTTTGCCCAGCGACTCCAGCACATCATCGGTGGTTTTGAAATGGCACTTGGCGGTTTCGAGAAAGACCGCGCCCCCATGCTTCTGCACCAGCTCAGCCGCCGCCGCCTTGACCTTCTCCGAAGCGCCCTTGGGCAACTTGACGCCATACTTGGCGCTCAACTTGTCCAACGCGGAAAGAAAAGCCGAGCGCGCCAAAATCGAGGCCGCCGCCACGGCAATATCGCTTTCCGCCTTGTGCCGTTGCTCCAGTTTAATCTTGCGCCCCTTTTTCTGAAGCGCCCGCTGAATCTGTTGCTCCGGCCCGAACTGATCGCTCAACGCGCGCGGGCAATTCGGCACTTTTTCCAGCAGGTTTTCAATCGCGCGCGCGTGGCCCCACGCCAGAATGCGGTTGATGCTCCCCATCGTGTCATACAGCCGGTTATAGGCCGCCGGGCCAATCGTCACCACCACGAACCGCTCCGCCAGCCGCTCACGAATCTTGCGCGCCAAATCCTGCGCCGCCTTGTCGCTCGTGATGGTTTTGCTGTCGCGCACATTCATCGCCTTGAGGTCCTTGGCGATGGCCTCATCCACGTAGGCGGCGGCAATCACCATCGGCCCGAAAAAGTCGCCCTTGCCGCTTTCATCCACGCCCATGTGCGGGGCGTTCGCTTCGGGATTCAGCACATCCTCGTAGCCCAGGCGAAACTCGCCCATCACCTGCGGCTCCAGCACAAACATCACCCAATCCGCCGCGCCCTTCCCCTGCACCAGACACTTGCCGCTTGGATACAGCGCAATTTGGCAATCCGTGCCGGTCGCCGCCGCCACGGTATAAGGCACCTGCCGCGGCCGGTAGTTGCCCGTGCGCAGAATGTTCGCCGCCGCCGCGAGCTGCGCCGGCGTCAACTGGATGGTATAGGACGTCTTGGTTTCCATGCCTGCCAACCTACCAAACCCCGCCCCCCCGTTGCAATCACTCCCCACCCCCGCCGCCGCAAATTGCCGGACGCGCAGCGTTGACATCCCTCCGCGCGAAGGCCTACTATGTATTAAGGATAAGCAAATGCCGTGAGGCCCGTGCTTTTTTGCGTGAACAATTGGAGGTGGCGAATGAATTGGATGTCCCGTTTCCTGCCCTTGGCCGTTGTGCTCATCATGAGCGTTACCGGTTGCGCGGTTCTCGATGGCGGCGACCCATACGCCGATGAACCCGCCACCGACAAAGACGCCGCCGCCCTCGCCATCAGCCGCCTCAACAACGACAGCATGGTCTCCCGCGCCACATTAAGCGTCACCGTGGATGGCGGGCTCGGCATCCTCTATGGCACGGTCCCCGACGCCGCTACCCGCCAGCGCGCATTGCAGATTCTTCAAGACACCCCGGGCGTGTACGAAGTCCTCGACCGCACGCGCATGCGCTAGCCACCACCGCAAGGCTTATTTTACGGCCGCGTCATAACGCGCCGCCACCGCCGGCCAATTCACCACATTCCAAAACGCGTTGACATAGCTGGCGCGCAAATTCTGATATTTGAGATAATAGGCGTGCTCCCAAACATCCACGCCCAAAATCGGNNGTCGAACTCACGAATAATTTGCCGTCCGCGTCAACCGCCAGCCAGACCCAGCCACTGCCGAACCGGCCCGCGGCCGACGCTTCAAATTGCTTTTTGAATTCCTCAAACGACCCAAAAGCCTGCTCAATCGCCGCGGCCAGCTCGCCACTCGGCGCGCCGCCGGCATCCGGCGCCATGACGTTCCAGAAGAAGGTATGATTCCAATGGCCGCCGCCATTATTGCGAACCGCCGCCGGCAATTGGCTCATCTTGTTGAACAGCGTTTCCAGCGACTGCCCTTCCAGCCCGGTGCCGGCCACCGCCTTCGTCAAATTGTTAAAATAGCCCTGATGATGCTTGGTATAATGAAGCTCCATCGTCCGCGCATCAATGTACGGCTCCAGCGCGTCATAGGCATACGGCAACGGCTCAAAAACCAGCGCCGGCGCGCTCCCGCCCATCGCCAACACCGCAAAACCCAAAATGGCCCCGCCAATCCATCCACTTATTCTTATCGTCATGTTTTGCTCCTTTCCGTGTGTCTCGGATGGGCAAAGCTACCCCATCATCTTGCATATGCAAGAAAGGCTCTGGATTTTCATTTTTTCGCCCCAGCAGCTATTCGGCCAGCAACGCGCGCACATAAGGCCAGAAAACAAGCGCCCCAATCACGGCGGCCCCCACCGCCGCGATGAGCACAGCCCCCGCCGCAACATCTTTGGCTTTGCCAATCAAAGGGTGAAAGCTCGGATGGGTGGCGTCCGCGAGAAATTCAAACGCCGTGTTCATCGCTTCCGCGCTCCAAACCGCCAGAATGGCCAGAACCAGCCCCATCCATTCGACGACCGTCACGCCAAAGCCCCACCCCGCCAAAACCACCGCAACGGTCGCGACCGCATGAATCCGCGCGTTGGGCTGCGACACCAGCAACGCCCAAATGCCCTTCCATGCGTATTGAAAGCTTTTGAGTCGGCCGCGCAACGAACAAGATTTTTTCGGCGCAAAAGGCGTTCGCCGGGGGTTCTCCACGCTCTCCATCGCCCATTTATCCTTAAATAAAGAACGTGGGGCCGCTTTCCTTGGCGCGCGCAACAAAAGTGGCGACGCCCGCGACTTCGTCCACCTCAATCAGCTCCTCGCGGGTCAGGCCCATGACGCCCATCGCCATGTCACAGGCAATAAACTTCACGCCCATCGCCCGCGCGCCGTGGAGCATGTCAGGCAGCGACGTAACATTCTGCGTGGCCATCACGTGCTTCATCATCGCGGTGCCCAGCCCCGCCATGTTCATTTTGGAAAGAGCCAGCTTTTGCGCGCCCCTCGGCAGCATGAAGCCAAACATCCTGCTTAGGAGACTCTTCTTGACCTGCGGGCCGGGGTGCTTGCGCAAAACGCTCAAGCCCCAGAAGGTAAAGAAAATACTCACCTGCATTCCGGCGGCCGCCATGCCCGTGGCGATAATCAAGGCCGCCAGCGCCTTGTCCAAATCGTTGCTGAAAAGCACCATCGCGCCGGACTGCGCGACGCCGCCCGCTGGCCCCGCCACCGGCGGCTCGCCTTTGCGCAACATGGCCTCCAGGTGCGTGTCTTTTCGCGTCAACTGGAGCACCTTGTGGCCGCTGCTTTGCGCCCAGTTGGTCAAATCCGGCGCGAAGGTGTGCGCCGCCAGAATCTGAATGACCGCGCCGGGGCCAAGCGCATCGAGTTCCTTCTTAATGCGCACCACGGGACCGGGACACTGCAACGCGCGAACATCCACCACCACCTTGGGTGACTCGTCCACCGGTTCCACGCGGGGGCCGCCATCGCTGGCCGTGCCCGCCAGCGCAATTTCAATGTCCGATGGAATCCATTTTTCGGGCTGAAACTGCTTCCATGTGAGATAGCCGCCGGCCAGATTGGCCACGTTGTAGCCAAGCTGCGCGAGAATGCGTTCCCCCACATAGCCGCGCAAACCGACCTGACAATACACAACAATCAGGCGGTCCTTCGGCAACTCGAACGTCCGCGAACGCAACTGGTGCAGCGGAATGTTCACCGACCCCTCCAGCGTGCCCTGCAGAACTTCGGCCGGTTCGCGCACATCCAGCAGAAGCGCGTCCGCGGGCAGCGCATCCGCATGCACCTGCGTGGTTTTGCCATCAAGGGCGTTGGTGGCAATCATGCCCGCCACGGTCATCGGGTCTTTCGCTGAACTGAACGGCGGCGCGTAGCACAGCTCCAATTCCGCCAATTGCCGGACATCCATCCCCGCGCGCATCGCCACCGCCAGAACATCCGCGCGCTTGTCCGCGCCAGCGCCGCCGACAACCTGCCCGCCATAGATTTTGCCATCGTCGCCAAAGAGCAGCTTGATATGCAGCGGTTTCGCGCCGGGATAATAGCCCGCGTGCGAACCGGCATGGAGATATGTTTTCTGGAACGGCTTGCCCATGGCCTTCAGCCGCATTTCGGTGTGCCCGCAACTGGCGGCCGTCAGGTTGCCCACCTTGACCACCGACGCACCCAAGGTGCCCTCATAGCGGCGCTGGCCGCCCAGAATATTATCCGCCGCAATTCGCCCCTGCCGATTGGCCGGCCCCGCCAACGGAACGGCGGTTGGCCCGCCGAAAACGGGGTCCACAACCGAGATGACATCACCCACCGCAAAAATATCGGGATCGCTGGTCGCCAGATGCGCATCCGTCACAATGTGCCCCTGCGGCCCAATCTCCAGCCCGGCATCCTTCGCCAACGCGGAGTTGGGGCGCACCCCCACGCAAAGCACCACCACATCCGCGGCCCAGGAGCGCCCATCCTTGACCGTCGCCTGAACACCCCCGCCCACCTTGGCGGCAAAAGCCGTCACCGCGGCGCCCAGCTCCACGACAATGCCGGCCATCCGCAATTCTTCGGCCAGCAACGAACTCATTTCCACATCCATGGTCGGCAGCAGTTGCCGCCCCATTTCCAGCAACGTCACCTGCAAGCCGCGATGCCGCAGACTTTCCGCCAGCTCCATCCCCACGAAACCCCCGCCCACCACAATGGCGCTCTTCGCGCCAGCATCCAGCTTTTTGGCGATGCGGTCCATATCCTGAAGCGTCCACAGATGGAGCACTTCCGGCAGATCAATCCCCGGCAACGGAAGCTGCACCGGCAACGCCCCGGTGGCAATCACCAATCGGTCATACGACTCCTCGCGCTCAGTGCCGCTCACCCGGTTCAGCACGCGTACCGTCTTTTTCTCGCGATTTATCGCCAGCGCCTCATGATTCACGCGGACATCCACATTGAACCGCGCGCGGAAATTCTCCGGCGTCATGACCAGCAGCCAGTCCCGCTCCGGAATGATTTTGCCAAGGTGATATGGCAGACCGCAGTTGGCGTAAGAAATGTGCGGGCCTTTTTCGAGCAAGACGATTTCGTGCTGCTCATCCATTCGGCGCAAACGAGCCGCCGTACTGGCCCCGCCGGCCACGCCACCAATAATAATTGTCTTCATGCCAACTCCCTTGGATTAATGCGTGACAGCATACCTTTTTTCATCCATTTCGCAACTTCCGCCGCCACCTCGTTTCATCCCCCCCGAAAGGTGAATCGCGGAAGCGAAGGAATACGCGACTCAGGCCGGCAATTCGGTGTGCTTGGCCTGGATGGCGTCGGCGAGGGCGTCGAGTTCGGCCAGCGTTGCTTCTCGCGGGAGACCCTTGCACAGCACCGTGCCGAGCATTTCGACCTTCAGGTTGGGAATCAGGCCGGTAATTTGCTCGACGACTTTCGTGCTCCAGCCGTAGGAGCCGATGATGGCGGCATACTTGGCCTTGGGCTTCAGCGTGTTCGCCAGATACGCCGCGGAATAGACCAGCGGATGCGCGCCGACATACACCGTGGGCGAGCCAATGACGATGGTGGCGGCATCCACAAGAGCCATGGCCAGCTTGCCGGTATCGGTTGTGGTCAGTTCAAACTTGTGCGCCCGAACATCGCGCTCGGCCAGAGCGGCCACCAGGTGATTCACCATCAGCTCCGTGCTGCCGTGCATCGAAATGTACGGAATCACAACGCTGTTGCTCACGCGGTCGGAGGCCCAATCCTCGTAGGCGTTCAAAATCAGCTCGGGGTGGTCATGAATGGTGCCGTGGCTGGGCGCGATTAAATCAAAGTCCAGCTCGCGGATTTTTTTGAGATTGCGGCGCACCATGGTGCGAAAAGGCATCATGATTTCGGCGTAGTAGCGCTTGGCGGCTTCGAGCACGCGGGGGTCGGTGCCCGAATACAGCGCCGAGCTGGCAATATGCGAGCCGAGGAAATCGCAGGAAAAAAGAACACGGTCTTCGGCCAGATAAGTGCTCATGGTTTCGGGCCAGTGAACCCACGGGGTGTGAACAAACGTCAGCGTCTTGTTGCCCAGCGACAGCGTTTCGCCGTCGGCAACCGTCTGAATGCGCTCTTCGGAAACATGCAGATGCGTCACCACCAAGTCCTTCGCCATCGGCGAACAGAGCAGCTTGGCGTCAGGATATTTTTCCAGCACCCACGGAATGCCGCCGGCGTGATCCTGCTCGACGTGTTGCACAATCACATAATCCAGACGCTTCACATGCGCCAGTTGCCGCTGAAGCATATCCAGCAACAGCGGATCCACCGCGTCAATCAACGCCGTCTTTTCCGAGCCTTCAACAAGATATGCATTATAGCTGGTGCCATCGGGCAGCGGAATCAACGAATCAAACAGCCGCCGGTTCCAGTCAACGGCGCCGAGCCAATGGACCCCATCGCGCATTTTTCTTGGTTTCATTCTCAATTTCCTTTTCTTCCATAAACTCCGCCGGCCCGGTGCGGAACCAGCCGTGGCGCCGCCACGAATGTTCAAATTGTGCGCTACCATACCCCACACCTCCCCATTGTGCACCCTGTTTATCAAACTATTTTTCCCGCAAAAAAAATGTTGCAGGGGGGGTTGACAACCCCCGCAACAAGCCTTATAGTAACTTCGCAAATTCGGGGAATAAGACTTTTCCCAACCGCTCTTTAATAACAATTTTTTAACAGCTTGCTGCTAAACACGCAGCAAGCAGATGGGACTACGGAGATCCCCCCCATACTCCGCCCATCTGCATTCATCCGTGCCAGGCTCCCCCCCCCGATAAGCCTGGCACGGACCTTTTTTACCCCAAACACTATCAACAACCCCGCCCCAAAAGTTTTCCACAGTGTGAAATAGCCGAGTGCCGAGCTCAAGCCGAAGGCGCAGAGCGNNCAGCCGGACGAGCCAGCGAGGCTTGGCGAGCGCAGCGGCAGAACTTTTTTCCATACTGTGGAAAAATTGAATCGAAACAAGCGCCGGCAGCCCCATTTTTTCCACACCGTGGAAATTATTTTTCCATAGCATGGAAAATCTCAAAATAAACTTTCCATACCGTGGAAAAATTTCCGCCCACATGCCCCCCCCCCTCAACGAGGTCACGGTTGCGGCGGAGTAACCGGAATTTCTTTTTCGAGCTGCCAGTCGTCCATGACGAAGCCGCCGCCGATGTCGGTGACGAGCTTGCGGGCTTTGACGAAACCGACGCGCTCATAGAAGGCAAGCGCGATTGAATTGTGGCGGTTGACGGTCAGCCAAAGCGTCGTGCAGCCGGTTTCGCGGCACCGCTGCTCGGCCAAATCCACCATCTGCCGCCCCAAGCCCGTCCGTCGCTGTGATTCTCGAACGTAGATTTTACTGAGCAACATGCGGCGCTCGTCTAAATCGGGGACCAGCGCCAGATAGCCGGCCTCCGGAGCCAGATAATACTCAAAGCCGGACATCGTTATCTGCTGGGCGATGGCCGCTTCACTTTGGAAACGCGCCAGCATGTAAGCCACCTGCGCGGTGCCGATGAGGGGCGTATAGTGGGCCTCCCAAATCTCGCGCGCCAACTCAGCAACCGCCGCAATTTGGCTTGGCGTGGTAACTTTTTCTAGTGTCGTTGACATGGGCGTTCCGCAAATTGGATGTTCAAAAATTGTAGCGCGCGCCAAGGGAGACCAGCACATCATTCACATGGGCGAGCTCGGCATAGACGGTGAGACGGGGAATGACGTTCAGGGACAAACCGGCAGCCACGGCCAAATCAGTGTCATTTCCTGAGAAGCTGCCCGATTCCTTGATGCGAATGCGCTCTCGGGCATAATTCAGGCCAAAGAACGTGTACGGAACCAGAATACCCACCCGTTTGCTGGCGACCACTCCCGCGTTGTACGTGTGCAGTCGAACGGAGCCGCCATGCACATCATAGCGCGCCTCGCCAATGGCTCCCCGCACCGCCACATCCAGCGGCATATCTACCGGCAAGATGAACCAGCCGCCGCCTTGATACGCCCAATCGGTGCTGCCAAAATCGGGGTCCACCAACCCCAAATCGGCAAACAAAGAAAAGTTTTTGACAATACCCAAATCCCCCCGCAGACCATACAAATCGAAATCAGCCGTCAACATCGCACCCCCGCCAACCCAGGCGCGAAGGCTGGGAATCGGCTCCACTCCGCCCGCAATGGGCAGGCCGGCAAACTGCGCCAAAGCACCCCCCGCCATCCACGGCACGATAAGCGCCGCCAGAATCCATTTTTTCATGGCTTGCCTCCTTTCCTGGAGCCGCGTCAAAATCCGTTCATCAAAATGACGGACGAAAGCGGCGGAATCACGATGTCACCCTGCCACTCAGGAGCCCAAACAGGCGGAGCCTGGCCCGCCGGCGCCCCGACCGGAGCCACCCCCGCCAAATTGATTTCATGGCCGTTGCCAATCATTCGCCAGGCGCTGGGGCCGCGCAGAGCGACCGGCAGCCGTTGCTCGCTGTCATCCGCATTGAGCAAAACAGCAAACCCGTTGCCCGCGTGCAGCGAGGGGGCGTTGACCAGATAGCCCATCACCTTGGGATTGGACGGCAGCAGCCACCGGTAATAACTTTGCGGCGGACGCTGCGCCACGCGGAACGACGCCCCCTCAGGGCTGGTGCGCAGATGAATCAGCCCCGTGTAATAATCCAGCGCCTGCCGCCGCAGAGGCTGGCTGCAATCCGTCCAGCGCACCGCATTGACCGCGTCGCCCCGGTTATAGGTGTTCATAATCCCCCACTTGCTGCGCAAAAATTCCTGCCCCTCGTAAATCATGGTTTTGCCCAGCGAGGTGAAAAGAACAGTGGCCGCCAGCCGATTAATCGCCGCCTCCCTATCCGTCGGCATGCGCCCATCCTTCTGCGGATGATCGCTCAATTCATCCGCGAACGCCATGTCATCGTGGCTCTCCAGATAATTAACCGGCTGAAGCGGATTCGCGGCCCAGGTGTTCACCGAACCGAAAATGCCATCGCGCAGCCACTCGCGATTGCCCCACCCGCGGACAAAATCCTTCACCGCGTAACGGAAATCATTATTCCACGCCGACCAGCCCGTGCCTCGCAGTTGATATTTATTTTCCCCCCGCCCCGGACTCCACGGCTCGGAAATCAAAATCGCCTTGGGGTTGATGCTCCGCGCCACATCCCGAATGGCCAGCATGGTTTCCATGTCAATCAGCTCCGCCAAATCCAGGCGGAAGCCATCCACATGAAACTCCTCCATGAAATAAGCGATATTGTCCAGAATCAGCTTGCGCATCATGGGCGCTTCCGTTCTCACGTCATTGCCGCAGGCGCTATGATTGGAAAAACTCAAGTCGGGGTTCAGGCGGAAATACGCCTTCTTGTCAATCAGCGCAAAAATATTCGGCCCGCCGATATGGTTGTACACCATGTCCAAAATCACGGCGAACCCCTGCCCATGCAAATCATCCACCAGTTGCTTCAGCTCGTAATACGCCGAACCCTTTTCCGGCGCGAGCGCATACGAGGACTCCGGCGCGAAGAAATACACCGTCGCATAGCCCCAGTTGTAAGGATCGGTGCTCTCGGAAAACTCACTCACCGGCAGCAGTTCAACCGCATTCACCCCCAGCGCCTTCAAATGATCCAGCCCCGTCCCCTTGCCCAACGAACCCATGAACCCCGCGTATTTCCCGCGCTTGCCAGCCGCCACGCCGGACGACGGATGCACCGTCATCCCGCGAACGTGGCACTCATAAATCACCAAATCCTGCGGATCGGGCGTCACCCAATTCTGATCCGTCCAGCCGCGGAACCACTGATTCGTGGCATCGGGGTCCACCACAATGCTCAACCCGTCGGCATTGGCAACCGCCCGCCCATACGGGTCCCCAACCACATGAAACGGATCAAAAGACTCCCTATCGCCGGCCGGACCATCCACGCGGAAGCCGTAATATTGACCAATGTCCAACCCGCGCGTTGTAATCTCCCACACCCCATCCGCCGGGTCGCGCGCCATGCGATATTCCGCCACCGGCGCAAAGCGCGTGAACTTCGGCTTCCACGCCACCGCCATCGGGCGGTCATACAACGACAGCCACACATTCTTGGCGCGCGGTGCAAAAAGGCGATACGTCGTGGTGCCGCGCTCCTTGTCAAGCGTAACCCCCATCGGCTTGTCACTGCGCACCTTGTCAAACACCCCGTCCGGCGTGGTCAGCAAACCCAACGGACGCTCCGTCACCCCCTCCAGCCGTAGCACATAGTTTTGGGTCCAATCCAGCGGCTCGCTCGTATGCACCCGGATTTCCGCGCCGCCGCTGCGAAACACATCCAGCTTCAAATTGACATTCCCCTGCCCGTCCGAACGCGCATTAGGCGCATCCGCCGGCGGCGCCAGCCAGTCCGTTTCATTCACCACAAACTTGAACAGCAAATCCTTTTCGCCAGCCGGCAGCCGCATGCCACCCAACTGCGCCACCCCCTCCCATATCCCCGATGACCGCCCGCGCTTCAGCACCCACTTCCCGCCGCCCCCGCTGCCATCCCACCCCGTGAAATTACCCGCCACAACAACCTTCGCATTCCGCGGCAAACTCAACCCATAAACAGCCGGATCAAACAAAAACGTCACCACGCCCCGCGAAAACAAATACCCCGTCTGGCGCGCGTCCTTCTCCTCCGTCACCACTTCCGTCCAGCTCACCGGCACCGGCGGGTCCAGCGTCGCCCGCGGCTGAATCTCCGGCGGCAGACTCTCGCGGAAAAACACGCGAATCATCTGGAAATCATCCACCACCGCCCGTTGAACCATCGCCGGCGGACGCTCAATCTCGCCATCCAGATTAATTGGAATCACCCGATTCTCCCCATCCTCCCACTCCCCGTTGGTCAAAAACTTGAACTCGTGCCGCCCCAGCCGCGCCCGCAACCTGCGAACATCCAGCTCCCAGCGATTCTCCCCCGCCCGCACCATCTCATAACGCCCCGTCCACGAATCCCACGACCCCGCCACCGCCATATTCGTCACCGCCACCACCCTCTTCTGTTGGTTGGTGAACGGCGCCGAAGAATCATACCGCAGAAAAGGCGTCGCCACATCCCCCAGCGCCGGACGCAAATCCGCCCGCTGCAAATCTTCGGCAAAAGCAAAGAACCCGCCAGCCCCGGCCCAGAAAAAACAGCCAACCAGCCACAAAATGTAAACACGCCGTAACATGAAGGTAAGCGTTATCGCAAAAACAACCGCCCCCGTCAAAAAATAAGCGCCATCCCCCCCCGCAAAAACTGGCACCCCCAACCGGATTCGAACCGGTGTTNNCTAGGCCTCTAGACGATGGGGGCCAGCGCTAAACAAACCCCAACATGGCCGAACGCCCCCCAATAATCAATCAAATCTTTTCGCAACAAATTGGCGCTTGCCGTTCTCCGGCGCATCGCTTAGGTTACCTTCAACCCTCTCGCGGAGAGATGGCTGAGTGGTTGAAAGCAACGGTTTGCTAAACCGT
>DBPO01000024.1 GCA_002304915.1 Verrucomicrobia bacterium UBA1418 | reverse complement strand
AGAGACCTTGTCTCCCCTAAAAGGGGCTTTGAGGAGATTCAAGGCGTTTCACCGTACGGCGCACAAGGTGCGCCGTCCGGTGAAGGCTGACGTTAGCCCAATAAAGTGATGCCATGAGGAAGAAGATAGTTCTCATTTCTTGCGTAAGCCAAAAACTGCCACATAGAGCAAAGGCAAAAGATTTGTATGTGAGTACGCTCTTTAAGCTCAATTTCAAATATGCAAATAGCTTGAGCCCAAATGAAATCTATGTTCTTTCGGCAAAACACGGGCTTTTGGAATTAGAGCGCGAAATTGAGCCATATGAGCAAACGCTCAACAATATGCGAACCGATGAAATCAAAGAATGGGCAAACAAAGTCTTAAAGCAGCTTAGGTCGGTCGCCTCTTTGGAAGAGGCAGAGTTCATATTTCTTGCTGGTGAAAAATATCGAAAATACTTGTTGCCACAGATCAAGAATACTGTTGTCCCTCTTGAAGGGCTACGAATTGGAGAACAGCTTCAGCGCCTCAAGGAGCTGACCGCATGAGTAAGGAATGTGAGGCCATACATGTATTAGCCAGAAACCTTGAAAGGCATTACTTCCCTTTTGCTGAATCACATATCCCGTCAAATGGAATCTATATCTTGTTTGAAAAAGGGGAGCGTGGTCATGGTGGGGAGCGCATAGTCCGCATTGGCACTCATACAGGAGAGGACCAACTCCGTTCAAGACTCAAACAGCATTTTCTGAATGAAAACAAGGATAGGAGCATCTTTAGAAAAAACATCGGCCGTTCTTTGCTAAAGCAGAGCAGTGATCCATTTCTTGAGTTCTGGGAACTTGATCTTACGACCAGAAAGGCCAAAGATAAGTATTCACATTTAATTGACTTCGAGTATCAAAAATCAATCGAATCTCGCGTCAGCCAATATATTCAAAGCAACTTCTCATTTTGCGCGTTTGAGGTAAACGACAAAGCGAAACGGTTAGAAATCGAATCGAAAATAATCTCTACCGTTTCATGTTGCAAGGAGTGTGGCCCATCAAGAAGTTGGCTTGGTTGCTCTTCCCCAAAACAAAAAATAGCAGGAAGCGGCCTGTGGTTGGTGAATGAGCTATACAAAACACCCTTTGACGCCTCGGGCATTGAAGGTTTTTCGGAGTTTATAAAGGGCTAACAATCACATGCACTCGGACAGCAAAAAGCGCCGATCGTTCCTCGCTCTGCTTTTTGCTGCCGGTGATGTGAAGCGTTCGAGGTAAGGATGATGAAGGCTATCATATCCAGTCTATTGCTGATTCTTTACAGTAGCACCGCCTACTCCGCTGAAAGTATCGCGGAAACTACGTCTTCCACCATCGAGCTTAACGCGAATATTATTTCTTACGGCATCTACGCGATAATACAGGAAGGATACTCCGAGCGAACCAATGCGGGCGTGTCCATCACAGGCGTGAATTCACAGCAACTACTGATGCAGACGGATAGTATCAATGCCCAACTAGAAACCGTTATCGGATTTGAATTCAGCCTGTCTGATAGCACAACCAGCCCACAAGAATTATTAACCTTTATCACCACGCCGCCAAAGGCAATACTTAATCCTAATACGGGCAAATTCCTTCATAGCATTGTCTTTACGCGGACTATTGAGCAGGCCAGGCGAAACCCATTTCTTGGATACCGCTATGAGCAACCAGAGGAATGTATAGACGGCATCTGGCGTTTTCAGGTACTGTACCGTGATAAGGTAATCGCCGAGAAACAACTCTTTGTAAATTTCGACAAATGAAAAACCTCGAACAACGGCGCACAAGGTGCGCCTCAACCAGAACCCTAACGTTCGCCAGAGATCATATATGAAACACAACCCGATAGATAGGATGAAAGACCCCTTCTACGCAGGACTACTTTTCCAGATTGAGCAGATGATCTGCCAAGCTGACGATGAAGCCAAGAGAAAGGGGATGGAGCTGACCGATTCGCAAGTGAGATCTGCGATCATCAAAGCACAAAAGAAAGCGCAAGGTGAAGACCCGAATATCCCCGTGACCAATGAACGCGAACAAATCCTGGCCGCATTGATTGATAGCATCTGCCAGGCGCCTGACCAGATTATGGAACAAACGTTGGCAGATGATGGCACGGAAGAACATCAGCCATTGGCAATATCCTATTGGGTCAATGCTCTTGAAACCGTTCAAGATTCGATTAAGACCAGAAAGAGAAATGTCCCTGGATCGAGAGATTATCTGAACTATTTGCCCGGATTCATTGCGAGGGCCAGAGGAATTAAATAAATTGGCGAATCAGCCCTTGCTGGCTACTCGGAACCCCGGGGCCGGGTTCCTCGCGCCAGAAGGGCGACGTTAGCTACTTTCAACCCAACCTAGGAGAACGCCCCCATGAAAAATCATCTGACCAGTCTGCTCCTCACCGCCGTACTGATCTGCGGTAGCGGATCGGGCGCTTTTGCGGCAGGCGGCGGCGGAATCGTTGCGGCGGACCCGTCCACGCATTTCGACGCAAAGGGCAAGACGCCCTCAACGTACACCCTCGAACTACAGAAGGAGCTGCGCACCACGCTGCCGTTCGAGGACACACGCGACTTCGAGGAGGCCAGGCAAGGCTTCATCGCCGCCCCGCCCTATAAGCAAATCATGGCCGAGGACGGCCACGTGGTCTGGGACATGGGCAGCTACGAGTGGCTGCTCCAGGGCAGGGACTTCGACTCCATCCACCCGTCACTGCAGCGGCAGGCCATCCTCAACATGGCCTATGGGCTTTATGAAGTGGTGCCAGACAGAATCTATCAGGTGCGCGGCTTCGACCTCGCCAACATCACGTTCATCAAAGGCGACACCGGCTGGATCGTATTCGATGTGCTGACATCGGCAGAAACCGCCAAGGCGGCGCTGGACTTCATTAATGAAAAACTTGGCAAGCGACCGGTCGTCGCCGTCGTCTACTCCCACTCCCATCTCGACCACTTCGGCGGCGTACGAGGTGTGGTAGATGAGGCGGACGTGAAGAGCGGCAAGGTGCCAGTAATCGCACCCGCCGGATTCATGGAGTTTGCAATCGCGGAAAATGTGTATGCCGGCGACGCAATGAAACGACGCTCGTTTTTTTCGTACGGTTTGGGGTTGCCGCGCAGCCCATTCGGTCACGTGGATCAATCCATCGGCAAGAACACAGCCAGCGGCAACCTGGGGCTCATTGCGCCGACCCGCTATGTGGCAAAGGACTTCGAGGAGCTGACGATAGACGGGGTACAAATGGAGTTCCAGAATACCCCGGACACCGAGGCGCCAGCCGAGATGAACACGTGGTTCCCGCAATTCAAGGCCTTCTGGGCCGCCGAGAACATCATCGGCACCATCCACAACATCTACACGCTGCGAGGTGCGCTCGTGCGCGATGCGCTGGCGTGGTCCAAGCACATCAACGTGGCGCTCTATCGCTATGGCCAGACGGCCGAGTACATGTTCGCCTCACACAGTTGGCCGCGATTCGGCAATGCACGCATCCAGGAGGTGATGCGTATTCAGCGCGACACCTACGCCCATCTGCACAACTACGTACTGCATCTGGCCAATCAAGGCGTGACAATCAACGAGATTCACAACCTCTACAAGCTGCCCGATAGCCTGCGGAAGCACTGGGCGGCTCACAGTTACCATGGCTCGGAGGAACACAACAGCCGCGCGGTAATCAATCGCTATTGGGGCTACTGGGACGCAAACCCGGCAAACCTCATTCCCCTGTCGCCGCGCGAGTCCGCCCCGCTCTACGTCGAAATGATGGGCGGTGCGAACAAAATCATGGCAAAGGCCCGGCAACTCCACGACCAAGGAAAGTACCGCGAAGCCGTGGAGATTCTGAACAAGCTGGTCTACGCGGAGCCGGACAACCAAGCGGCCAAGGACCTGCTGGCGGACGTGTACGAGCAGTTGGGATATCAGCAGGAAAGCCCCAGTTTGCGCAACAGTTTCTTGGCGGCGGCGATTGAGCTGCGTAACGGCATGCCCGCTGGAGCCCCTCCCAAATCCATCGGACCGGGCATGATCCAAGCCATGTCAACGGAACTTTGGCTCAACGCCCTGGCCATCAGCATGGCCCCCGAGAAGGTCGAGGGCATGCAATACGTGATAAACCTTGTCACACCCGACAACCACGAGAGGTTCGTTGTCGAGGCAAGCAATGGCGCGCTCTCCAACATCAAGGGCCATCAGGCGAAGGAGCCCGACTTGACGATTACCGTTAATCGCGCCGATCTCGAAACGGTGATGGGCACTCAGGCGACCTGGGACGACCTGATTAAGGCCGGCAAGGCAAAACTGGATGGCGATCGCCGGGGATTCAACCGCTTGCGTGCGGCAATGGTGACCTTCACGCCGGACTTCGAAATCCTGCCCGGAACCAAGCCCAAAGCCCCCACCACGCCGTCGAAGCAGAACCCGCTCGACATACACCAACCCGACAATATCTCAGACGAGTGATTTGCGGCCTGTTCTACCGTGAACGAATGCCCCCCGTTAACAACCGGGGCGCTCTACTCCATAGAAAGGTGGACAACAAAAATCCCGTTGCGGATTTTTCCTTTCAGATTTTTCCTCCTGTTTCTCGGTGTAATTCCGCAACGTACGTGGTAGATTAAGAGGATATGCATCGTTGGCTACACATATTGGGCGCGTGTTGCGCCTTGGTTTTTATCCAGGAGTCTGCAATGGCTGAAAATCCCGTGGACGTTCTCAAGGCATCCAATCAAGGCATCTGCCGTCTGGTTCTCGATAACGGCTTGATTGTCCTGCTCAAGGAAGATCGCAGTGCGCCGCTCGTGGCCATGCAATTTTGGGTCGGCGCGGGCGCCATCCATGAAGATGAAAACCTGGGCGGCGGCCTGTCCCACTATCTGGAACACATGATTTTCAAAGGCACACCCACTCGCGGGCCGGGTCAGATTTCCAAAGAAATCGCCGATGCCGGCGGCGACATCAACGCCTATACGTCAAACGACCGCACCGTGTTTCACGCCACCCTGCCCGCCGAACGCTGGCAGGTGGGGCTGGATGTCCTAACGGATGCCATTTTCAATCCCGCCTTCCCCGAAGATGAATGGAAGCGCGAACGCGAAGTCATTCTGCGCGAATACGACATGGGCGAAGATGACCCCAACCGCGTGTTCAACAAGCTGGCGTGGGAGACCGCCTTCCGCGTCCACCCCTACCGCGTCCCCGTCATCGGCTGGCGCGATATTCTCGTCACGATGACGCGCGACGACCTGATGGCCTACCACCGCCGCCACTACTCGCCGGACAACATGATTCTCGCCATCGCCGGCGACCGCCCGCTGGCCGAATTGGAAACCACCGTCCGCGAACGCCTCGCGGACATCCCGCGACGCGCCCGCCAACCGGAAGGAATCCCCGCCGAACCCACCCAACTGGCCGAACGCGTCGGCCGCAAAACCGGCGCATACGAAATCACCCGCATCGCCTGGGTCTTCCACGCCACGGATTTAGCGGACCCCGACACCCCGGCGCTGGACGTGCTCGCTTCCGTCGTCGGCTCCGGTCGCTCCTGCCCCCTCGTGAAAAAATTGCGCGAAGAGCGCCGCCTTGTCCATGACATCAACGCCTGGAACTACACCCCGAAAAATCCCGGCATATTCGGCATCACCGCCGAATGCGATCCCGACAAGGAAGAAGCCGTCCGCGCCGCCCTGCGCGAAGAAGTCGCCCTCTGGCAAAGCCAGACGTTCCCCGCCGACCGCATCGAACAAGCCCGCCGCGAAGTCCTCGTGAGCGCCATCCGCACGCTGACCACCATGGATGGACAAGCAGCCGCCATGGCATCCGGCGAGTTTTATGCCGGCGACCCGTCCTACACGCTGGCCTACCTCGAACAGGTACAACGCGTCACCCCCGAGGACTTGCTGCGGGCCGCCCGCAAATATCTGCGCCCCGAAAATGGCTCCTGGGCAATTCTGGCGCCCTCCGCCATCGAGGAAATCCGCCCGCCCAATGGTTCCGCCGCCGACGTCAAGGTGCAAACCCACGTATTTCCCAACGGCCTGCGCCTGCTCGTGCGGGAAGACTCCCGCCTGCCCATCGTGGATGTGGCCGCTGTAATCGGCGGCGGACTGCTGGCGGAAACCGAAGGTCAGGCCGGCATCAGCAAATTGACCGCGGACCTCTTGACCCGCGGCACCTCGCGCCTCAACGCCACCGAGCTGGCCGAACTCCTTGAACGCCGCGCCGCAACCATGAGCAGCTTTTCCGGACGCAACACCTACGGCCTGACCGCCAGCGGCATGAGCGAAGATTTTCCGCTGATGATGAACACGCTGGCCGAATGCCTGCTGGATTCGCAATTCCCCGAAGACGAACTCGAAAAACAACGCACCTTGCAACTGGCCGCCATCCGCCAGTCCATGGAACAGCCCATGAACCACGCCCGCGATGCCATTCAAACCACGTTTTTCCCGGGCCACCCCTACTCCTTCTCCACGCTGGGCGACTCCAACATCGTCGCATCCCTCCAACGCGACGACGTTCGCGCCTTCCACAAAAAACTGCTCAGCGCATCGAATCTGGTGGTCTCCGTTTTTGGCGACATCACCCTCGAAGAGGCCATCGCACGCGTCGGCCAGCCTCTGGCCGCCTTGCCGAACCAGCCCGCCCCGCCCCAGCCGCCCCTCCCCCCC
>DBPO01000108.1 GCA_002304915.1 Verrucomicrobia bacterium UBA1418 | reverse complement strand
GGGGCGAGCAGGGGGCAGAGGAGGTGCAGAACAGCCGGAACAGCCTTTCGGCGGCGGGACGCCGCCGCTCCCTTCTAAAAATCGAACAGCCATGAACAGCCTCTGCGCTCGGCGAGCGCAGCTACAGAGCGGAATTGGTTTTTCGTTTGCGGTGTTTGCGTTCATTTTCTGATTTTTAGGGGGTGGAAAAGGGGGATTTACGGGGGGCGGGATGATTGCTAGTATATCGTTTCGCAATGTGTTGAAAGGCTGGCTGGCACCGGCTGTAGTTTAAGGAGCGCGCGCGATCATGAATTGGACAAAAGCAGGTTGGTTGGCAGTGGCGATGGTGGCTCTGGGTGTGGCGGGGGCGCAGGCGGAGTTTGTGCAGGGCGAAATCAACGGATGGTCGGCCACGGTGGGTATGGCTACCAACCGGGGGTTTGCGGGCGACCAGTTTTATTCGGTGACGTTGACGGGGACGGCGACGCGGGTGTCTTCAGGTTTTCAATTTACGCAACATGCCACGTGGGACCCGCAATGGGGCACGGGCTCCCGGTCGACGAATGCCGTTGTCAACAGCACAATCGGGCAGGGGCACATCAATAGGGACGGCAACAGCCCCGGCAATTTGTCGTTCGCGGAGTTTGTTGGCCGGAAATATACTTTCCGGCTGGAGGGGAATGCGGGGTGGTGGTATCGCCCGTATGTTATCATGGAGACGACGAATTTTCCGGTGACGATTAGCAGTGTGTCGGACAACAGCGCCACGGCTGGCACCGGGCCGGTAACGGTGACGGCGCAGTTGAGCGCGGCCCCGAGCGGTGAAAAGGTGTATGTGCGCTGGACCACCGATGGGTTTGCCAGCAGCACGCTGGCGACGAGCGTGGTGGCGGGGACGACGGCGACGCTCACGATTCCCGGACAATCCAGCGGGACGGTTGTGAAGTATTATGTGCTGTCCAGCACCATGCCCGTCAACGTGCTGACGGCGAATTATGATCTTTGCACCCTGCGGGCCAACGTCAGCGGCGGCACCAATTTTTCGTATCTGGTGGGGCAGGCGGCTCCGGAGTTCGGCAATTGCTGGCATTTTCCGACGAACGAAGAGCCGGCGACGGTCACGATGCGGAATCCGCTTCAGCCTACGCCAAGCGCCAACACGTATGTGTATGTGGGCAATTATTACGAGGCGGGCGTGGGCGGCGCGGACATGACGGGCGGCTGGGTGTTCTATAAAAAGTCCGGGGCGACGGCTTGGGCGTCCAACAGTTTGAGCTACGATAAGACGAGCGGCAACAACAAGTATTGGAAGGCACCGATTCCCTCGAATGCGGTGGCGCTGGGCGAGACGCTGCAATACTACTTGCAGGTGGATTATGCCAACGGGGGCGCGGATTGCACCTTCCTGGGCACGACGACGCAGGCGGACAACGTGAAGTATGCGCAAGCGACGAATGCGGCGGCGCATCCGTTCGAGGCGGTGAGCGCGGCCAATCTGGGCAATGCGTGGCACGTGCCGACGAATGCCGAGCCGGCGGGGGCGTACATGCGCAACCCGCGGCACCCTTACGCGAATCAGGCGGTGACGATTTACAACGGCAATCAGGACAGCGGCGCGAGCGGCAATCCCGGCAATCAGACCGGCGGCATGTTGTATTATCGCTTGCGCGGCGGCGGGGCGTGGAGCTCCGTGGCGCTGGCGTATGATGCGGCGAACGGCAACAACAAGTATTGGTGCGGGGTGATTCCGGCGGACACGTTCGCCAAGACCCAAACGGTTGAATATGTGCTGGCGATTACGTACAGCGACCACGACACGACCTATCTGGGGCGGAACGCGGCGGGCAATGCGAGCGAGGTGTTCGCGCAGTTGAGCGCGGCGCAGGCGCAGCCGTTTGATTTCACCTATGGCGGGGATCCGGGCACGGAGCCGGGATTTGTCTGGCATGGCGGCAATGCGGTGAAGCTGGCGGGCGATACGCTGCAAGTGTGGGTGAAGGTGGGCTATAAAAATGGCGCGACCATGTGGGCGGATCACGCGGAGGTGCGCTACAAGGTGACGACGGCTGGCGCAAAGTCGCGTTCGTCGCAGGGCGTGCGTGCGCTGCCGTCCGGGCCCGCGATTCGCGCGGCGGACCCGACGCTGACCAATACGGTGGCGATGACCTTCAGCCACGAGGAGCAGGATGCGGGCGGTCAGGGCAATGCCATGTGGTGGGTGGCCACCATTACTGATCCGGCTTTGGCGGCTGCTCCCAACGCGGTCATGCGCTATCAGGTCGCGGCGTGGCGCTCTACGACCAACGGCGGCAATGGCGTGGTGCGGCTGGCGGAGTATCAGGCCGACGGCGCGAACGATGTGGTGTTTGAATATCGCATGGTGGGCGAGGGGGCCAACGCCTTGACGGTCAACGGCGTGAATGCCGATTACACGACCAGCAAGTTCTTTATTGATGAAGGGGTGGGCGAGACGGCGCACCTGCGCGCGGTGTATGTTCCGCCGACGGGGGCGACAGATGTGCAGATTTTCTCGAACGTGGGCCGGCGCGATTTCTGGAATGCCGATTTGGACGGCGATGGCGTGCCTGATGCCATCCGCCCGCCCAGCGGCGATTGGGTGACGACCAGCTCCGCGGGTTATTACGCGGCTCATCCCATGACGTGGGATGCCAACGCGGGGGGCTATGTGTGGGAAACGAACATGACGCAGTGCGGCGCGTATCGCCTGACCGCGCGCTATAAGCTCAGCGGCTCCACGAACTGGCACTACTACTCCGAAACCGGCAGCGGCATTCGGGATCACGCGGTCGTGGTTTCGCCGCGCAAGGCGTTGCAGCAGTCCATTTATGAGCTGAATGCCTTGAGCATCAAGGCGACGGCGGCGAATGAAAACGGTCGCTCCACGTTTGCCGACCTCATTGACACCAGTGCGGGCAATCGCGGCACGTTTGATGAATTCGGCATTGAATACCTTAACAAGATTCAGGCGAATTGCCTGTGGTTCCAGCCGATTCACACGTCCTCGGAATATGGTCTGGCGCCGGGCGGCGAACCGGGCAGCCCTTATTCGGCGAAGGATTATTTCTCTGTCAGCAAGTGGTTCGGGCGCACAAAGACGACGGCTTCGGCGCTGGCGGAGTTCCAGCAATTCGTGGCGGCGTGCGATGCGGGGCGCAGTTCGCACATGAGCACCACGCAGGTGGGGACCATCAACATCATGCTGGATGGCGTGTTCAATCACACCAGTTGGGACGCGGTTTTTGGCGAGATGGGCGAGCGGATGGAGCTGGTGAATCCTGGTCAGGGCGCGACCACGGCCATTGGCAGCGTGCGCCCCGGCTGGTTTGCCAACTACTCGGATTACGGCCAGCCGGCCACGTTCTACAACGGGCCGGCGGGCGGGCAGCATGACATTGCCAGCGCGCCGGACCGCGGCGATTTCGGCAAGTGGCTCGACACGGCGGAGCTGTTTTATGGCAATTACGCCGCGCTGGTGCGCCACAATCCCGACAACAACGGCGATTACCTGAATGAGGGCGATTGGTACGACTATACCTCCATGACGGAGCACACCGAAGAGCTGTGGAACTACATGGGCGCTTATCCTGAATTCTGGCTGGAGAAAACCGGCCACAGCATGAGCAACCGCCCCGGCGAGCGCGACGTCAACGGCATCCTGTACGATGACTACGGCATTGACGGGCTGCGCTGCGATTTCGCCCAGGGGCTGCCGCCGCAGTTCTGGGAATATATTGTCAACCGCACGCGCGCGACCAAGTGGAATTTCATGTTCATGGCGGAATCGCTCGATGGCGGCATTGTCAGCTATCGCTCCAACCGGCACTTTGACATTCTGAACGAGAGCTTTGTGTTCCAGATGGTCGGCGCCGGGTCGCCGGGCGATGTCAAAAATGCCGTTGAATCGCGCAAGAGCGCCTATTCGGGCGGCGCGGTGCTGCTCAACCTGACGAGCCATGACGAGGTGATGCCGTACAGCGACGCATGGGTGACGGCGTCGCGCTTTGCGATGGTTTCGTCCGTGATGGGCCTGCCCATGACGTTTTATGGTCAGGAGCAGGGCATTGGTCCTTGCACGGCGGACAAGTCCGGCAAGCAGCCGGGCGACAGCGTGCCGGGCAATCAGTACAATGGGTTTGCCTCGTTCGAGCTGAACATGGGCAAATGGGTGCCGCACTTCAAGGAGTGGAACAAGCTGCTGATTTGGGACAACCCGCCCAGTACCGACTGGTCGCGGCACATGGCGCAATGGTATGGCCGGGTGAATTGGGCGCGGCTGAACAGCCCGGCGCTGCAAAGCGGCCATTCGTATTTCCTCGGTCGCAAGAATCCAGGCACTTATGACAACGGCAAGATTTTTGCCGTTGCCAAGGTGGAGACGTCCGGCGCGGTTGCCCAGGGCAAGGATGCCGTGCTGGCGTTTGCGCTGTTTGTGAATCCGGGCGATCACTCCGGCGCGAATGACACGTATGATTTGGCCGCGTGCTGGGACCTGCTTGGGCTGAACAATGCCACCGGGGTTTTCTACAACGTGCGCAATTTGGCTTCGAGCCAGGCGGAGCAGACGGTCTGGGCCGCGCCCAAGAGCGGCGCGGAGTTGTACAACGACGGCATCTGGGTCAGCTTTGATTCTGACCAGGGCGGACGCAATATCTACGATGACGGCGCGATTGTGCAGTACCTCAAGATTGAAGAGGTGGATGCGCCCGCGCCGGCGCCGACTGAAACTTCCAATTCGCCGGTCGCGGTTCCTTATGCGTGGCTGGATGCCTATTATCCGGGTCCGCATACCGGCGCCGAGTATGAAGCGCTGGCCATGCAGACGGCCTCCAACGGCGTTTCCAAGGTGTGGGAAATGTATGTGGCCGGCCTGAATCCTACGAGCGCCACGAGCTTGTTTGTCGTCGAGAACTTGCAAGGGACCGATACCATGCAGGTGACGGTGGAGACTGTGTCCAACCGGTCGTACCACATTGAATTTCTGGATGGCCCGCTGACGAACGCGCAGGTCTGGAACCCGTTCGCGGCGAATGGTTCGTGGACGAATCTTGCGCCGTTTGCCAACCAGCATATCTTCATTGATACCGGCGCGGCCACCAACAGCGGTGTGCCGCTGCCGGCGCAGCGCAATTACCGCATCCGCGTGAACTTGCCGTAGCCGCCATGTGGATTCTGCGCGGGCTGCTGGGCATTGCCGCCCTGACGGCGTTTTCGTGGCTGGTGAGCGAAAACCGCCGGCGCGTGGAGTGGCGTATTGTGTGGTGGGGGCTGGGCTTGCAGTTTGTCATTGCCGTGCTCATGCTGAAAGTGCCGCTGTTTCAGCGGTTGCTGATTCAGTTGAACCGCGTGGTGCGCGTGCTTGAACAGGCCACCCACGATGGCGCGGCGTTTGTCTTTGGCTATCTCACCGGCGGGCCGTCGCCGTTTCAGACCGTGGACGGCGCAAATGTTGCGCCGCAACTGTTTTTCTTCGGGCCGCTCATGATGCTGATTGTCGTCGGCGCGTTGAGCGCGGTGCTGTTCCATTTCGGCATTTTGCAGCGCGTGGTCAATGCCTTCGCGGTTGTGCTGCGGCGGACCATGCGGCTGGGCGGCGCGGAAGGGGTGGTGGTGGCGGCGAATGTGTTTCTGGGGCAGAGCGACGCGCCGCTATTGATTAAGCCCTATGTGAAGCATCTCGGCCGCGCCGGGCTGATGACCGTCATGACCGCCGGCATGACCACCATTTCCGGTTCGCTGATGATTGTCTTTGCCTCGCTGCTGGACCCCATCATGCCGGGCATTGTGCTGGGGCATTTGGTGGTTGCCTCCATCATCAGCGCGCCCGCGGCGGTCATGGTGGCGCGGCTGATGGTGCCGGCGGAACCGGGCGAGGTGGACCATGAAACGCCCGATTTGAAGGCGGACACGCAGGGCGTGGTGGATGCCCTGCTGTCCGGCGCGCACGATGGCGCGAAAGTCGTGGTGAATGTCGCGGTCATGCTTATCGCGATTATCGCGGTGGTTGCGCTCGTGAACAAGGCGCTGGGCTTGATTCCGCTGGCGACGCCGCTTTCGCTGGAGCGCATGTTGGGGTGGGTCATGTCGCCGGTGATGTGGCTGGTGGGCGTGCCGTGGAGTGAAGCGCAGATCGCGGGCGAATTGATGGCGCAAAAAACCGTGTTCAACGAATTCGTGGCGTATTTGGCTTTCGCCAAACAGGGGGCGGCCCTCTCGCCGCAAAGTCAGTTGATTACCATGTATTCCCTGTGCGGATTCGCCAATTTCAGCAGCGTGGGCATTCTGGCGGGCGCGTTGGGCGCGCTGGCGCCGGAGCATAAAAAGACGGTTGCCAGTCTGGGCATGAAGGCCATGGTTGCCGGCACCATCGGCACCCTGCTTACCGGCGCGGTGATTGGCATTCTCACCCCGCCTTAATCCGCGCGTTTTCTCGCAAAATAAAAGGTGGCGGGGATGGCGGGGAATCGGCTATTCTGAGCGCATGAGAATCTGTCCGCAGATGAAGAAGGCCGGGCTGTTGGCGGGTGTATTGCTGGCGGGGATGGCGGTTGTGCGGGCGGGCGCGTTTGAACAGACCGCCGAGGAGCAGGCGTGGCTGGCGGAACATCCGGTGATTCGCGTGGGCGTCCCGGCGGCATCTCCGCCGGTGAACTTCCAAGATAAGAACGGCGCGCCCAGCGGCATCGGCGCGGATATTCTCGCGGCCATGAATGCGCGGCTGGGCGGGGCGCTGGAGTTGCATTCGGGCGAGTGGCGGGAGCTGGTGAAGGGGCTCAAGCAGGGGCAACTGGACGCTCTGATGGATGTGCCGCCAACGGGCGAACTCAGCGAACAACTGAATGTCACGCAACCTTATTTGGCGATTCCGCATGTCTTCGTGGGCAGAGTGGACGGCCGGTTTTATCGCACGCCGCAAATGCTGTTGGGCGGGACACTGGCTCTGGAGCGGGACAGTCCCCATGCGGATTGGTTTAAGCGCAATCATCCCAAGGTTCGCGTGCGGCTGTACGACACGACGGCGGAGGCGTTGGATGGCGTGGCCCGCGGCGAAACCGTGGCCTATGCCGGCAACCGGGCCGTGGTCACCTTTTTGCTGGAACGGGAAATGTTGACCAATCTGCGCATGCAGGGACGCTTGCGGGATTATCCGCCGGATTTGGCGCTGGGCGTGCGCCGGGATTGGCCTGAGGCCGCGACGTTGCTGGACCGCGCGCTGGATGACGTGATGCGCACTCAAGGCCCGGCGATTCTGTCGAAATGGTTTGCCCAGACCACCCGCGCCGGCGGGCGTATGGAGTTGAGTCCCGCCGCCGAAGCCTGGCTGGAGGCGCATCCGGAAATTCGCGTGGGCATGGCCAGCGACCGGCCGCCGATTAGCTTTACGAACGAGGCCGGCCAGTTACAGGGTTTTGCCGTGGATTTTGCGGGGTTGCTGAATGAGCGACTCGACGGGCGACTGGTTCTGGTGACGGATGAAACGCCCCGTTTGGTGGATGCTTGCCGCGCCGGGCAGCTGGACGCCATCATGGATGCGGATGGCATCGTCCGTGACGACGAGCTGCTTTTTTCCAAGCCCTATGCCAGCATTCCGCATGTTCTCGTCGGGCGGCGGGGCGGGGCGTATTTTGATTCGCTGGAAAGTCTGAGCAACCGGACGCTGGCGGTGGTGAGCGGTTCGCCCTGGGCGGGCCATGTGCGCGCGAACCGCCTGTCGGTGAAGGTGGTGGAATTTCCCACGCTCGGCGCGGCGCTGGACGCAGTTACCGCTGGCGGCGCGGATGCCTGCGCCGGCAACCGGGCGGCAATCACTTGGCAGATGGCGCGCGACATGCGGGGTGAATTGCAGCTTCAGGGAACCGTCCGCGAGGCGACTTCGCTGGGGCGCGTTGGCATACGCCCGGAATTGCCGGAACTTCGGGAAGTTCTGGATGCCGCTTTCGCGGCGCTGGCGCCCGATTGCATTCAGGGCGTTTTTGAAAAATGGAGCGGCCCCAACTGGGACCCGGCCACCGAGTTTTCGTGGATTCGGCTGACGCCCCAGGAAAAACAGTGGCTGGCGGAACATCCCGTGATTCGCGTGGGCAGCAATCCGCGCTGGGCGCCGTTGGAATTCAACGATGACCACGGCATGCCCAAGGGCATCACGCATGAATTGCTGGAGCGCTTCAGCCGCGCGCTGGACATTAAATTTGAATATGTGGCCATTCCTTCCTGGCGGCAGGCGCAGGCCAAGTTGCGCGACGAGGAAATGGAGCTGCTCTCCGGCGCGAACAAGGCCAGCGCGCGCAAGGCGGACTTCCAGTTCACGCAGCCGTATTTATCCATGCCGACCGCGTTGTTCACGCAGGAACAAACGCCGTATGTGGGGCATGTGTCGGAATTAAAAAACAAAGTTGTGGCGGTGGTGATTGGGTACGCCCTGGAAAATTATTTGCGCGCGCAGTGTCCGGGAATTGAGCTGGTCGCGGTCCGGAATGTGCAGGTGGGGCTTAAGATGGTTGAGGCGGGCGAGGCGTTTGCGTTTGCCGGGCCGCTGCTGATTACCAGCCACTACATCCAGCGCGGCGGGCACACCCGCATCAAGGTGGGCGGGGATTTGGATTTCATTTATCAGCCCGCGTTTGTGACGCGCGCGGAGCTGAAGCCGCTGGCGCTCATTCTGGGCAAGGCGCTGGAGGGGCTGGACGATCAGGAGCGGAACGCGATGGCGCGCAAATGGCTTTCCGTGACCTATGAGAAAAGCATTGATTACACGAAACTGTATAAATATGTCTTTGGCGTGGCCGGGCTGCTGGTTCTGTTTTTGCTGTGGAATCGGCAGATGGCGCGCGAAATCCGCCGCCGCCAAATTGTGGAAGCCTCGCTGCTCAAAAGCGAGGAAGCGTTGACCGCCGCCAACAAGGAGCTGGAGGCCTTTTCCTATTCCGTTTCGCACGACTTGCGCGCGCCGTTGCGGCACATCGGCGGCTTTGTGCAGTTGCTGCAGGCGAACAGCAAGGACAAGCTTGATGAAACCGGCGCGCGTTATCTGGACGTCATCGCCGGCGCCGCCCGCAAGATGGGCGATTTGATTGATGATTTGCTGTCGTTTTCCCGCACCGGGCGCGCGCAGATGCACGTGGAGTCCGTGCCGCTGGGAGCGCTGGTGGAAGAATGCCGCCGCGAGCTGGAGCCGGAGATGGCTGGCCGGCAGATTGAGTGGCACATTGGCCCGCTGCCCACGGTGGAGGCCGACCGTCCCTTGCTGCGGCAGGTCTTCGCCAATTTGCTGGGCAACGCGGTCAAATATACCGGCCAGCGAGAGGTCGCGCGCATTGAGGTGACGGCCAGCGCCAAGGATAACGACTTTGTCATCAGCGTCCGCGACAACGGCGCGGGTTTTGACATGAAATATGTGGACAAGCTGTTTGGCGTTTTCCAGCGGCTGCACACGGAGCAGGAGTTCGAAGGCACGGGCATCGGCCTGGCCAACGTGCGCCGGATTATCGCCCGCCACGGCGGACAAACCTGGGCGGAAGGGGTGGTGGACGAGGGCGCCACGTTCTATTTCAGTTTGCCGAAACCAGACGCCCGCGACCGGGAGGAGGAAACATGATTGCCCGATATATTCTGTTGGCCGAAGACAACGACAACGACGCCGAACTCACCATGGCGGCGCTGCGTGAAAGCAAAATCATCGGCAGTATTCAGCGCGTGCTGGATGGCGCGGACGCGCTGGACTTCCTGTATAAGCGGGGCGCTCATGCCGCCCGCAAAGACGGGCCGCCCGCCCTCATTTTGCTGGATTTGAAAATGCCCAAGGTGGACGGCCTCGAAGTGCTGAAAGCCATCAAAAACGATCCGGCGATGCGCACCATTCCCGTCGTGATGCTGACGTCCTCGCGCGAGGAAAGCGATTTGGCCCGCTGCTACGAATGCGGCGCGAATGCCTATGTCGTCAAGCCGGTGAATTACGATGATTTCATGCGAACGGTTCGCGACATCGGCCTCTTTTGGGGCTTGACCAATGAGCCCGCGCCTTCGCCGCCGAATTCCAGCGACCAACCGGGGGTTCCATGAGCGCGGAAGCCAGCACCAAGAAAAAACTGAAGGCCCTCGTCATCGAGGACTCGGAGATTGACGCGCTGCTGCTCATCGAACAGTTGAAGGCCGGCGGCTATGAGCTGGAAACGCAACGGGTGGACAGCGCCGAGGGGTTGAGCGCCGCGCTGGCGGGCCAATCGTGGGACATCATTTTCTCCGACCACAACATGCCGAGTTTCAGCTCGACCGCCGCGCTGAAAATGGTGCGCGCGCGGAATCCCGATGTTCCATTTTTGATTGTTTCGGGCACCATCGGCGAAGAAGTCGCGGTGGCGGCCATGCGTGCCGGTGCGCAGGATTACCTGATGAAGGGCAACATGGCGCGGCTGGTGGCGGCGGTGGAGCGAGAGCTGCAGGACGCCGCCGAGCGGCGCGCCCGCAAAGAGGCGGAACGCACCCTTCTGGCGCAGGAGGAGGAGTTCCGGCTGGCGCGTGAAATCCAGCAGCATTTGTTTCCGGCCCAAGCGCCAGTTTTCGAGGGCTATGATTTGGCCGGCGCGTCTTTTCCGGCGGCGGCGACCGGCGGGGATTATTATGATTTCATTTCCACGCCCTCCGGCGATGTTCTGGTGGTGGTGGGCGATGTGACCGGCCACGGTCTCGGCCCAGCGCTGCTCATGGCGGATGTCCGCGCTTATTTGCGCGCGCTGGCGCTGGCTCATCATGGCGTGGCCGAGATGCTCACGAATGCGCGCAGTCTTCTGCTCAGGGATTTGGGGCTGGATTATTTTATCTCGTTATTCTTCGCGCGGCTGGAGCCCGCCACGGGCATGTGGTCGTATATTAACGCCGGGCATCCGCCCGGCCTTGTGCTGCCCGGCGACGGCGGCGCGCCACTGGAAATGTTTCCGACGACGCCGGCGCTGGGCATTGACCGCGATGAAGAGCCGCTGGTTCCCAAGCAAGTGCAGTTGAAGAGCAATGACATCATCCTTCTCGTGTCCGACGGCATTATTGAGGCGTGGGCGCCTGACGGCGAAGAATTCGGCGAAGAGCGCATGCTGGCTGTTGTGCAACGCGAGCGCGAGCGCCCGGCGGCGGAGATTATTCAAGCGCTGATGGATGCCGTGCGGGCGCATAGCGGCACCAACGTCTTGCAAGACGACATGACCGCCGTGGTGATTAAACATTGAACTCGCGTTTCCGCCAACTTGTGCCGTTCGGGGGCGCATGGGCCGCTCTTGCGTGTGTCTGGCTGCTGCTGATTGGCGGGGGCGCGCTCGACGGGCGGGCCGCGCCCCGGTCCGGCGTGGTTCCGACGCGCGCGCCTCAAATCCGGGCGTGCGACGCACAGCGCGACACGCCTGCCTTGCGGCGCCTGGAGGCGATTCGCGGCACCTTGCCGGAGAAATATCGGCGGCGTCACAATTTTGCCTGGGCGGTTGCCAAAATTGATGGCCTTGAAAAAGTGGAATACTTCGCGCATAGCGGCGTGGACCGTGCGAAAGACCTGCGCGGCTGCACGAATGCGACGGTGCGGGCCAACATCTCCATGCGCGTGAAACCGGAGCGCGGGCGCTTCGAGGTGTTGTGCGTCAATCGCGTTGATGAAATCGAAGGGCCGGGCTGTTTTCCGCGGCTTTCGGACACCGAATATAAAATCATGGAGGATATGGCCGCCCGCCTGCCGGATTCTTCCGTTTCCGGGCGCGTGAGGATTTACACCGATTTATACCCCTGCGCCAGTTGCCGGCACGTCATGGGGCAATTCCTGACGATTTACACCAACGTGCAGATGCAGGTCTTGTACCGAGATCCGAAGAGAAAATAGCCGCGTGCGCGGGTGGCGTTATTCGCCTTTTTCCTCGGCGAGAAGTTTGTTCAGGAATTCTTCAATGTCCGGGTCGTCTGGACTGAGCTCGGCGGCTTGGCGCTGAATGCGGATGGCTTCGGCCAGCTTGCCCTTCTGGTGCAGGGCGTTGGCGTAGGTGTCCAGAATGGCGGCGTTTTTTGATTCGGAAAGGTCCACGGCCTTTTTGGCGAGACGCTCCGCAAAGTCCACATCGCGGAAGGTGATTTTTGGGTACACCAGAACGAACCACGCCACTTCGTTCATCATGGCGGCATCCAACGTTTCCAGGGCTTCCATTTTGGCGGCAAGTTCCCGGGCGCGCTCCTCATTGCCATCGGGGCCGACGGCTTCGACATATGCCTGTAGCGTGGTCATGAACCGCGCTTTCTCTTCTTCGGCTTTTTTGATGGCCGCGACATCGAGGGGGCCTTGGGCCGCCTGAAGCAACAGCCTTTCCAATTCGCCCATCGGGTGGCCGATCCAGAGAATGGTGCCGTTTTGAACGAGGAAAGCCGCCGGGATGCCGCTCTGGTCGGCGGCTTCCATCCAGTTCTTGGCCATGAATTGCTCCGCGGTATCCATGGCGACGGCGTAATCCATCTTGTCGCCCATTTCTTCGACGAATTTCTCGACTTTATCTTTGGCATTTTCGCCGCGTTCCCAGACGTTCATGCCGATGAAGGTCACGTCGGGATATTTTTTTGCCAGCTCCGTCAGATGCGGGATGCTGGCGCGACAGGGCGGACACCATGTGGCCCAGAATTCCACCACATATGTTTTGTCGGCGGCGAGGGCTTCGACCGGCTCGCCCTTGAGCCATTGCGAAGCCTGAATGGCCGGCGCCGGATCGCCAATGCCAAGCGTTGCCGCCCACGCGAGCGTACTGAGAAGGAACAAGGTTAAGCAGATGCCAATCGTTTTTTTCATCGGGGCTCCCATGGGGTTAGAGGTCATGCTCATATCGGCGAGTATATGCCGCGATTGCCCAAAATCAAACGAAAGGTGCGGGGATTGGGGCGGGCGTTTCCGGTCTTGAATCGGCGGGGGCAGATTGTGTAGCTTTGCAGGTGAATTTGTTCCCTGTACCCGTGGTGTCGCGTGATGCCGGGCGGGGCGGCAGGCGGATGACGTCATTATCTTTTTTAGGGTATCTCGCGTGATGAAAACTGGTGGTAGAAGTTCGATTGGGTGGGTGGTTTTTCTGGCTGTTGCGATGGCTTTGATGGCGGGTTGCAGTGACGACTCGGACGACGGGGCGCCCGCGCCTGCCGGCGATGTGGCGGCGCCTGTGGAGCAGGATGAGGACCATCCTGTTCACCCGATGTTCCCGGACGGTTTGCACCCCAATGGCGATGGCGCGGCCATCATTGCGCAAGTTTTTGCTCGGCAGATTGTTCCCCTTTTGGGCGGCGGCGGGACGAATGTCCAGACCGTGGTTTGTCTGGGCGACAGCATCACGGCGGGCGGCTATCCTACCGAACTGGCTGACCAAACGGGGCTGACGGTCATTAACGCGGGCAAGGGTGGCGAGCGGAGTGACGGCGGCGTCGGGCGCATTGGCGGGCTGATTGCCGGCCACCAGCCGGACTTTATCTGCATTCTTTATGGCGCCAACGATGTGCATTGCGGGGTGCCGGCCAACCAAATTGCGGCGAATGTTGGCGCGATGGCTCAGGCCGCGATTAACAATGGCGTTACTCCGGTGGTGGGCACGTTGACGCCGGTGTCCGGGCCTAAATATAAGGATGCTCCGGCGACGAAGGCGGCCAGCGCTGCTATTCGCCGGATGGTTGGTGGCATTGCCGGTGCGCGTCTGGCGGATCTCGAGGCGGCGTTTTAGGTTTTCGGGACAGCCGGGGGAGAGGGGGTGGCG
>DBPO01000100.1 GCA_002304915.1 Verrucomicrobia bacterium UBA1418 | reverse complement strand
ATGGCTTTGACAACGCCTTGGAACTCGAACTGGTTGCGCCAGCCAACAATTCGGCCTGGAATGGCGCGCAACTGGCCTATCGGCTCACGCATGTTACGCCTGTTATCGTCACCAATGCCCGCTCAATCACCACAAATTGGATTGGCTTGCGGGTGGATATTGATGATTCCATAGACTGCGGAGGGACCGCCGGAACTCAAGATAAGCGAAAACCGTTGGATATCCCCAAATTGCTCGATTGTGGTTATTTCATCGATATAAGGGTTCATGGAATGGTCGAAGATGTAGATGTGAATTATGACAAGGTATCCATCGAAGCCTTCACCAATACTTTTTATTTTAGCGGTAGCTACAATCGTCCACGTGACTGCCGCATGATCCCGAAGACAAAGACATGTAATGTACTTATCATGGGAAACAGCACCGCGTACTTGCGATATAATACCGTAAGCTATAAATGGCACAGCGGCGCTTATGCCGAAATTATTAGCGCGACGAATACCGCCCCCTATAAGGTGGTCGTTTCCGGGGAGGATGCCGTGTGCATAGGAGAAACCATATCCGTGACGGCATCCGGCGGGAGTGAATCCAATTACACTTGGTCCGGTTATGGCGGGTTGTCACTTTCTGGAACCACAAGCAATTCGGCTCTTGTTACAGGAATAGCTCCGGGGTTTGCATCCGTCTCCGCGACTGACTCCAAGGGATGCACGGGAGTAAAAGAAATCATTGTCCTCAAGCCGGATATCGGCAAGGCAAGCCCGCTTGCCGACCGGACCTTGCACCCGGGCGCCGCACGAAAACCGCTGGTCTTGAGGCAAACCCTGCCTGGCGCCTGGCATGGTCAAATGCAACTGAATCTCACCGGCGCGGTGGCCTACTGGACACCCACCGGCGGCGTGCCGATTGCTTTAAGCTCAACNNCTTCGCCAATGAGCAACTGCCCCGAACCATCTATCTTGAAGGCGACGGCTGCGGAATCGGCGAAGCCAGCTTCTCTATTGCCGGTTCTGGGGGTTGCGCAACCAATACCCCACTTCAAATCTTCGGTGCGAACGCCACCCTTGCGGGCGTGGCCGAAACCGACGAGGAATCTCCCGGCGGGTTCATCGCCGACCGCACCGTTCACGCCAACGTCCCACGTACTATGCTCGCCTTGGAAGCCTGTGGCCCATACGGTTCGCCGGGCAATCTGATTTTAACTTGGGATTCCTCCCTTGTGAACATTTACACGACTCCGTCCGGCGGAACTGCCTTGACGCAATTCGTTACCCCCTTCCACGGTTTCAACGGCACGAATCTCTATGTAGAAGGCATCGCGCCCGGTACCACCACCCTGAACTGGACCTATTCCGCGCAGACCAACTGCACCGACAACATTCAGGTGAGCGTTATTAAAGTGGAGTCCATTCTCCCTAATATTGGGCAGGAGGTTGACGATGGCGACGGGAATAACCAAACAAAAGTATTTGTGATTTCGGTAACAAACACCAGCGATGTTACCGTTACTGCAACGCTCAATCCATTGATGGTGGAGTCCGCCCTCCCAAGTGGCTGGACAATTAATGGAGGCCAAGGCTCGGGAAAATTACAGAGAACTTGCAGTACGACTTCCGCATCAAAGACGGAGTTTACTTTCACATGTGATGGGACGGATTCCGGTTTGAAAACCACGATTTATGTCTACGACGCCCGACTGGGTTTGTATGCCGATGAGGGCAATGCGGCCCAGGACAAATATGGGCACAGCTGGTGGGGATTCACCGCTGACAGCGATATCGAAGATTTGGTCCGCAGTCTGAATCCTGATGTTGATGACAACAAGTACTTCGGAGTTGCTGGTTGGTGGCCGAATACGCAACATCCTGACGCCAAGTTTGATCCTGTTCACGATTGGTGTACTGAGGCTCCCGGAGAAGTCAGATTTGGCACTCGCGGTAGCGGTGGACATACAGCAACCGGATTTAAAGTGTGGGATATTGGTTTTGATGACCTCGTCGGAGGCGTGACCTACGTTCACGACCTTGAGACTTCCGGGCAGGATTGGACGGTTCTCTGGGACAACTGTACAGACGAGGCTATCATAGTTGGAAATGAAGCGGGAGTGGACACAATTTCATATCATGGGATTACGTCCCCTGCGGATCTGTCTGACTGGTTGAACGCGAACTAAGGAGAATCAAATGAGTACTAGATTTATACACGCATTACTGCTTTTGACCACGATATGTAGTGTTGAAGGCGAGTCGAAAATGAGGAAAGAAAAATACATACCCTACGAAGCCACATCGTACGAAATTGCCGCCACAGATGGTGTCAATCACGTTGATCTTGGGGGCACATACGAAGTGCCGGCTGACAAGGTGCTTGGTAAACATCTTGATCGTGCGCTACGCGCGGCGGAAGACGAGGTTGCCCGAATTCGCAACATGCTGGCAAAAGGGTTGGTCAAGAAGGAATACTGGAATGGCACCTTTACAGGATCAGTCATAATAAAGGACGAAAAGGCTGTTTATCACCTCATTTTTGACGGGAACGGGAATAAAGTGGGTCAAGTTAACAAGACCGTTTTCGAAGATGAACCCTATGGAAAGAAGGTGAAGGATAAGTGTTGCACGTTGGTGTTTCACGATGCAGTTGACAGCATAAGCAGCTTTAGTTGTGGAGAAAGTTCTGACAAGATCTGCCTCAATTTTTATCAGGATCGAAGCTTGGCAAGTTGTGGAATAGCTTTCGACGGGATGTATTATCGCGCCAAATGGGCGAATGACGGCAAACTTACTTCCCAGAGCAAAAGAGATTTGGCTCACTGAATAGAATCGGGCCGCACCATGCTTACTCTGGAGGCATGCGGCCCATACGGCTCGCCGGGCAATCTGGTTTTGACTTGGGATTCTTCCATTGTGAACATTTACACGGCCCCGTCCGGCGGAACTGCCTTGACGCAATTCGTCACTCCGTTCCATGGTTTCAATGGCATGAATCTCTATGTAGAAGGCATCGCGCCCGGCACCACCACCCTGAACTGGACCTATTCCGCGCAGACCAACTGCACCGACAGCATACAGGTGAGCACCATTAAAGTGGAGATCGTTCCGGCACAATCTCAGGCATGCGATGGCGAACAGGTTGACGTTGATCTTGTTGTCACTCCAAGCAGTGCAAAGAGTCATCTGAGTGCTGTTCAGTTTGCGGCGACAAAACCGGGCGGCGGAACACAGTTTGACAACCCAGCTGGCCAGGGCATCACGATTTCTCAAAGAAGCTCCGATATTACGGAGTGGAGAATCGATAACGTTAGGTGGCACTCAACACAAGCCGACCACTGCAATGCAACGGCGGCTTACGAGATAAAGGCTACATACAACATTGGCAGTTCACAGTGCGAGACTGTGCCGGTAACATTTATGGCTGATTTCAGTTTTGGTGTATGCGTGGATGGCGCGGCCCAGCCAATACAATATTTTTCCGGCGATATTGTGATCAACAGAATGCAGTTATCGTCGAACCTCTGGCACGCAACAATCAGTCCGGGAACATTTCAGAGGGATGTCCAAGCCAACGCATGGTGGAATATTCCTGCAAATTCTCAGTATTATTCTATGGTGAGCGGCGAAGAAATTTACCATCGGGATTCACAGCTTCAGAATCCATCTCATTCGATCCTGAAGGATTACTGGCTGGCTACAAACGTTCTTGCTGCGACAATGGCACAAGAACCTTTCACGGGGGCAACCGAACAGGTCGCCAGACAGAATGCGCGAGACGCATTCCAGCTGCAAGTTGCGGCTGAAGTGCAGAGAAGCATTAGCGCCGTATTTCCTTACCCGGGAACCATCCGATGTGCACTTGAAACCGAGGCGAAGAATGCCGTTGGCGCTTCCCACAGGGTGGCGATGCCTTGTACTTATCCTCTTTGCCCATAAGCATAATCTGAAAGGAGTATATCATGAGATCGTCAAACTATATTTTAGCCGGCTTTCTGATACTAGCACACAATCTTTATTCGACATCGGCATACGGAGAGCAGATTATGGCAGAGTCGCATGCGCGCAACTTGGCGAAGGCGTTGGCCGACGAAAAGTTGATCGTCGGAGTCTTCGAAAACACAGAGGCATCGAAACGTGATGATAATTGGTATCGGCTGAGAGACGGAAAATGCTTGAGAGAACAGGAACATTACCCAAGCGCAGGGCAGGGCTGGTATATTATGCGCTTGGTTCAACCCATCAAGGGCGAAACCGACAATCTAGTATTTTTCAAGGCATTTCCATCATTTGATCGCAAGGATGTCTTTGTCCCGCCGCCGGGGAGTCGTTGGATATTGATATTGAAGCCAGTATTGGATGATAATCGAAAGTTGCTGGCTTCAACTAGTCTCTATTCCGCAGATGAGATCAGGAAGTCTCCCCTGTTACGACCCAATACTCTGTTTGAGTTGTATGACTATGCGGGGGGGGCCTTATGTATTCGTTGGCCACGGGGCCACGACATTCCGGGTCTCATGCGGGTGTATCCAGAAGATGTGGCGGCCGACATGAAGGATATTCTTTCGACCGTGAGACGACATGGGTTGCACGAGGATCTGATACAACAAGGTGAATATCGGACGACCACGGCACGCGATGTTGCTCGTGAGCTTATCAAGCTGCATGATCGCCCCGAGAGCAATCAATGACTCTGCTTTCTTAGGCCTTGCTACCCAAAATCTGTACACGGCAGATGCTTGCGCACATTTTGCGCCAGGGCCTCCGAGGCGGTGTTCGCTCCCGCTGGTTGCTCACCTCGACGCTCCAAGCCATCAAGGCCAAGCGGTGCGGCGCAAATGGTGCTGATGCGAAGAATGCAGCATACAAAACCAAATGTTATGAGCACTGGTTTACGCTCGGGGATAATCCGGGTGACCGTCCGTATCGTGCTGGCGGTGTGGTGCTAAACCCACTCATAGAAGCCATTCGCACCTATGGTGCTGTCCAGCCCCCCCATGGAGCGGGTTGCCCGCAGGAACCAATGCTGGCCCTGGAACAGATCATTGCTATCAACCATGGCTTCCTTACAGTCCGTAAGCAATAAATGAACCGCGTAAAAAAGGCTCCGAAAACGTCTCAAATAAGGGAGAAGGAAGAAATGAAGATTCGATGTTCAGTTTTGCTCGCCTTATGTCTAGCAACTGTCGGCTTTGCTCAGGAAGAAATCACTGCGCACCCCTTACAGTTTGCAGTCTCAAAAGAAGGCGAAGGAACTGCGAAAAACCAGTTGGGATACATGCGAGTCACGTTCAAGAACGTGTCGGGTGAAGATGTGCGACTGCTAAGGATATTTGACGACGAGAGTACCCTGCGATTTTGGTTTAACGTGGTCGTTGTTGCCACTAACGGAACGCCGGTATTGGATACACCAGCGGGCGGAAAGATATCTGTGCGCAGTGCGAGGGAATACCTTGTGCTCAAACCGCAGGAAGCCTTCAGTTTTCGCCTTGATCTCAGCAAGCTAGTTCCAACACTTTCCCCAGGCTCGTATTGTATAAAAGTGATCTACAGCAACCAGTACGGCGAAAATTGTTTTCAAGGAAAGCTGGAGAGTAATTTCTTTGTGGTGAAAGTTCCGTAAGATCAGATTCTGTTCTATTTTTCTCCCCGCCCGTGTACGGAAAGAAAGCGGCAAACTAGTGCCTAATAAGCAAGATGTTCGATGGGATGCAGAGATTTTCCCTCCTGATATCGGTGCAGGACAACGTTGCTGTCATGCTTCGCTCTTAAGTGTTCTTATCTCCCATGTCCCCAACCCAGGTCGGAACGGGAGGGTGAGAGGCGAAGGTTCCCCTGCAAAAAAAGAGGTATTTCCCCCCTGTTCTGCTTGATTCCCGGCCCGTTATTCAAGCCCGCGAGATTCCAGTTCATCTTCTTCCAGGCCGAGGTAATGCCCCAGCTCATGATAATAAGTCACACGAACCTCTTCGCAGAAGACATCTTCATCGCCTTCAGCAAAATCCCAGATATTTTCCACAAACAGCAGAATTTGAGGCGGCAACGGGTCCGCGCCCTCCAGCTCATCCATCAGAGTCGGGCCGACAAACAGACCCAGCCAGTCCGACTCCTCCTCGCCGGCCTCCTGAACCATCGCGCGCGTCGGACGCGGCAAAACAACTACCGGAACCTCCCGCGCGCGCGCCGCAATTTCCGCCGGCAAACGTGCCTGCAGACGTTCCACCTCCCGGTGAGCCAATCGTTCCAATTCCGCCAACTTCATCCGCCCATCCTACCTTTGTTTGCCCAATTGCCGCAGCCGTTTTTCAATTTCCGCCAGCCGTTCATCCGCGCCATGCTGGTGCAAGCGAATATGCCGCCCGTTGACTTGCAGATATTCATCGCGCCCCTTGCCTAGAAGCAAACGGTTCCCGTCGGTGGCAACACTTTTCAGCCCGATGCCCGCGGCCAATACACGCAAGCGGGCCAGCGTCAGTAACCGCTTGACGGGCGTCGGCACAGGCCCGAAGCGGTCCCGAAATTCCTGCTCCAAGGCTTCGGCTTCCCGCATGAAAGAAATGCCCGCGATTTTTCGATACATCCCAATCCGCTGACTTTCATCTTCAACATAATTGCGCGGAATCACAGCCGCCTGAACCGCCAAGTCCGGGTCAGGCGTCAAACGGAGAAAATCCAGTTGCATTTGCACTTCGATAATCGGCCGCTCCGGCTCGCCCTTCAGGCGCGCGACGGTTCGGTTGAGCAGTTGGCAATACAAATCAAAACCCACCGCCGCAATATGCCCGCTTTGCGCGGCGCCCAGCACATTGCCCGCGCCGCGAATTTCAAGGTCGCGCAGGGCCAGCTTGAATCCCGCGCCCAGGCTCGTATAGCGCTTAATCGCGCTGATGCGCCGCCGCGCCGCATTGAACAGCGCGCCATGCCGGGGCAACAGCAAATAGGCATAGGCCTGATTCTTGCTCCGCCCCACTCGCCCGCGCAACTGGTAAAGGTCGGCCATCCCGAAACGGTCCGCGCGGTCAATAATGATGGTGTTGACATTGGGAATGTCCACGCCGCTCTCAATAATCGTGGTGCACAACAGCACGTCATATTCGCGACGCACAAACCGGCGCATGACATCCGCCAGCGCCTGCTCACGCATTCGCCCATGCCCCACTCCGACGCGTAGATTCGGCAACAGGCGCTCAAGGCGCATGCGCATCCATTGAATGGTCTGAATGCGATTGTGCAACACAAACACCTGGCCGCCGCGATTCACCTCTCGCAAAATGGCTTCGCGAATAAGTTCATCCGAGTCCTGGGCAATATAGGTTTCAATGGCGAGCCGTTCGCGGGGCGGCGTCTGAATCACGCTCATGTCGCGCACACCCGTCAGGCTCAAATAGAGCGTGCGCGGAATCGGCGTGGCGGACAGCGTCAGCACATCCACCAGCTCGCGCATCTGCTTGAGATGCTCCTTGGCCTTCACGCCGAACCGCTGTTCTTCATCAATGATGACAAGACCGAGGTCCGCAAATTTCACATCGCGTTGCAACAGGCGGTGCGTGCCGATGAGCACGTCCACTTTCTTTTCCGCCGTGCGCGCGAGCACAGCGGCTTGCTCGGCGCGGGTGCGAAAACGGCTGAGCATTTCCACCGCCACCGGAAAGCGCCCCATGCGCTCGGAAAATGTTTCATAGTGTTGCTGTGCCAGAACCGTCGTTGGCACCAGCACCGCCACCTGTTTGCCATCGGACACCGCCTTGAAGGCGGCGCGCAAGGCCACTTCGGTTTTGCCATAGCCCACATCGCCGCAAATCAGCCTATCCATCGGCTTGCGCGCTTCCATATCCCGCTTCACGTCCATCCAGGCGCGTATCTGGTCTTCCGTTTCCGTGAACGGGAACGACTGCTCAAAATCCAACTGCCACTCGCTATCACCGGCGAAAGCGTGTCCATCCAGCGCCGCGCGGCGCGCCTGCGTTTCGAGCATCTGCGCCGCCAAATCGCTGGCCGCGCGCTCGGCGGCCACTTTTTCCTTCATCCATTTTTTGCCGCCCAGAGAATGAAGCGGCGGCTGCGTGCGCCCGATGCCGATATAGCGGCTGAGCAAATGCGTCTGGCTGGTCGGAACATACAAGCGGGCTTGATCGGCATATTCAACCGTCAGAACCTCCTGCAACTGGCCGTCAAACATGATTTCGTACAGGCCCATGTACTTGCCGATGCCGTGATCCACGTGCACAACCAGTTCACCGGGGCGCAAATCGGACCAATCCATGAGCCGCTCGCCGGTGGCATCGCGCATCGCCGCGCCCGCGCGCGATTTTCGGCGGGCGGGCAGCGCCTTGCGCGCGCCGTAGAAATCGGCTTCGGCCACGGCCATCCAGCGGGCCGCCGGCAACTCAAACCCGCCGCTCAACGCGCCGACAATCAAATCAAATCCCGGTAGCCGCCCATGACTCTTCACAAATCGCTGCCGCGCGGCATCCGTGCTGAAATACATGGCGATGCGCTCCCCCGCGGCGGCGCGCGCCTGCAAGCTGGCCAGCCATTTTTGGCGTTCGCTTTCGAGAACGTCCGGCGGAAGCGTTTGGGCCGTCAGAGCCGCCAACCCCTCGATGGGCTTAACGCCCACATCGCGCGCCGCATCCCTGCCGCCGACATCCAGTTGCCCGCCGCCGGCAAAGCGCCGCTGAAAACCCAAGCGCCAGTTTTCAAATTCGCGCGACACATTCACACGCTTGTCATCGCGCCCGAGCAGCTCCGTCGTCATCGCGAAATGGTGCAACAGACCATCCGGCGAAAACCAAAGAAAAGAGGAATTGCCTGGAAAATAACTCACCGGATCGGTCTGCTCGACGTCTTCGGCGGTTTCCGTCGCGGGCGGGATATTCAATTCAGCCAATTTTTCCAGCGATCGTTGCGTAGCCGGGTCAAAGCGCCGAATACTTTCGAGAGTATCGCCGAAAAATTCGAGTCGCGCCGGCCCGTCCTCCGTCAGCGGCCAAACATCCAGCAAACCGCCGCGACGCGACGCCTGCCCCTTCGCCAGAACTTCCACATCAAATTCGTAACCGGCGGCGACCAGTTGCTCGCAGAGGTTGTCGAGGTCATATTCCTGCCCAACCGCAACCCGTTGCGCCAAACGCTGCATCCGGCTGGGCGCGGGAACCTTTTCCAGCAAGGCTTGCACGCAAGTGACCAGAATCCCCTGTCCCTTCCACGTCAGACAATGTTGCAACGCCTGAAGCCGTTCACCGCTGATATCCGGCGACGGCTGCCCGCTGACCAGCCGCGACGTTTCCACATTCAGCGCGGGCAGTCGCAACACATGTTCCCTGCCGCTCAACGTGCCGATGTCCTGAGCCAGCAAATCCAGCGCCAGCGCGCTTTCCACCACGGCAATCAACGGCCCGGGCGCGACTTCCGCCGCCATCAGCGCCAGCCAGGCTCGCGCCGCATCCTCCATTTCCGCCACATACCCCTGCCCACCCGCCGCCAACGACCGCCGCAAATACTCCTCATCCGCCGCGCTCGGGCGAGGCAAGCCGCGCATCCCAGATGTTGCCGCGTGTTCCGTCACAACCCTTCCACCAATTCAGCCTCCAAGTGTAAACCCTGCCCCCCATTTGCGCAATTCCACGGAAAGCATGCGCCCTCGGTGCCGCGTCTTGCGTTTAAGGACGGTTTGGGCTAGGTTGCTCAACATGACTACGGAATCCCCCCATTGGGCCAAAGCGCAAGCTGTTTTTGACGCGGAAATCGAGGCGCTCCAACAGACGCGCAACCGACTGGACGACCACTTCAACCAAGCGGTGGACTTGCTGCAAACCACCCTGGCCGAAGGCGGCAAAATTATTGTGACCGGCGTCGGCAAATCATTTCATATCGGCCAAAAAATTGCGGCCACCTTCACCAGCACCGGCGCGCCGGCAAACGTGCTGCATCCGTCCGAAGCCATGCACGGAGATTTGGGCCTCGTGCAGTCCGGCGATGTTGTCCTCGCGCTTTCCTACTCCGGCGAATCGGATGAATTGGTCAACTTGTTGCCCATGCTGAAGCGCGCCGGGGCGCGGGTCATCGCCCTGACCGGCACGGCCGACTCCACGCTCGCCAAACATTCGGATTTGCTGCTGGATGCCGCCGTCACCCGCGAAGCCTGCCCCTTCAACATGGTGCCGACCGCTTCCACGACCGTCGCCCTCGCCATTGGCGATGCCCTGGTGATTGCCCTCCTCGCCGCCCGCGGAATCACGCGCGAGGAATACGCCCGCTTCCACCCCGGCGGGGCCATCGGGCGCGCCCTGTTGCTGAAAGTGGAGGACATCATGCGCACGGGCGACCGCCTCGCCGCCATTTCCAGCGCCGCAACCATCCGCGACGCCGTCATCGCCATGACCAAGGCGCAAGCGGGCGCCGTCGCCATTGTCAACGATGACAAGCAAGTCGCCGGCCTGCTGACCGATGGCGACCTGCGCCGCTATCTGGCCGGCGGCGCCACCGACGTACAAACCCGCCCCGTCGCCGACCTCATGACCGCCAATCCCATCTCCATTCGCACCGGACAGTTGGCGGCCGACGCCCTCGCCATTTTCCAAAAGCACCGCTTCGATGATTTAGTCGTCTTGAATCCCGACGGAACCCTCGCCGGCATGATTGATCTCCAAGACCTGCCCAAATTCAAAATACTGTAACGCGCTGAAAAGGATGAGTTTCCAGAAAAACACTGAACCCCTGAAGAGGAATAGCTTCCGCGAAAGTATTCATGAAAAAACCGGCGTTCCTTAAACAGCCCATGATGATGCGCGTCGTGTACGCGCTTGTCCCCGTCCAGCTTGCCGCCATCCATTTATTCGGGTGGCGCGTCTTGGCGCTGGTCGGTGTTTCCTGCCTCGCCGCATTCCTGGTGGAATGGGTAATGATCCCCCCAAAGCCCGGCAAACTTTCGCAAGCCGTTTGGGTCACGGGCGTTCTATTCGGCCTCTCCTTGCCACCGACCACCCCCTATTGGATCGCTGCCGTCGGGGCCGCCTTCGGGGTGCTCTTCGGCAAGATGGCGTTTGGCGGCTTCGGCAGAAATATCTTCAACCCGGCCGTCGTCGGGCGCGCGTTTGTTTTCGTCAGCTTCCCCAAGGAAATGACCGGCCACTTTGTTCCGGCCTTTCGCGGCTTCCCCGGCGGCTTCGCGCAATGGTCGTGGGAATCCTTGAAAGAGCTGCCAGACGCGCTGTCCGCCAGCGCGCTCAACGTGGTGGATGGCATGACTGCCGCCACCCCCATGTGGAGCTGGCGCGATTTCCAGCACGTGACGCCGCTGGGCGACCTCACCACCGGCCAAATCGGCGCGGCCTTTGACTATCTCGGCCACACCCGCCTGCTGGCTGCCGGTTCCGCCGGTGAAGTGTCCGCCATCGCCATCCTCATCGGCGCGATTTATCTGCTCTGGACCCGAACCGCCAACTGGCGGCTGATGGGCGGCTCTCTGATAGGCGCTGTGGGCATGAACCTCTTTTTGCGAAACCTGCTCGGCATGGAAGCCGTCCCCCCCCTTCCCTTCACTCTTCTCTCCGGCGCGTTCCTGTTCGTGACGGTCTTCATGGTCACCGACCCCATTTCCGCCCCGCGCAATCTGCTGGGCATGTGGATATACGCCATTTTCATTGGCGCGATGATTGTGTTCTTCCGCTGGAAAGCGGTCTTTGCCGGCGGCGCGGGGTTCGCTATTCTCCTTGGCAATACCCTGGCCCCCTCTCTGGACCTTTGGATCAAACGCTACCGCGAAAAAAACAAGGCGGTGAAAACATGAACCGCAAATCTCCCCGTTACGTTCTCGTGTTCATGGCTCTCATCTGCCTCGTGTTCGGCACGGCAATCGCCGTCGTGAATTACGCGACCCTGCCCCTGCTGAAAAAAAACGAAGTCCTTCACAAAAATACCGTCCTTTGCAACGCCTTTCTGCTGGATGTCCCTACGCCCACGGCGGACGCCTATGCAAAGGCCGTTGCCGAACACCTGCAACCATTCGAACTGGCCGACTCCGCTGGCGCCATCCCCGCCTGGCGGCGCACCTCCCCCGGCGCGGAAATGCTCGGCTTCCTCATCAGTGGCATGGGATTCTGGGATCGCATGGATGTGGTCGTGGTGCTGCGCCCGGACTTGCAGGAAATCGTGAACATCCAAATCATGGACCAAAAAGAAACCCCCGGCCTCGGCGCATTCATCGAGGAAAAATGGTTCACCGACCGCTTCAAAAATCTCGCCGTGGATTGGAGCGCCGCCAATCATGCGCATATCATCGTTGGCCCGGCCTCCAATCCCAACGCCCCCAACCGTGTGGATGGCGTCACCGGCGCCACGCAAACCTCCATGGCTCTGATGAACATGATGAACAACGAATTGGCCCGGATTCGCGCGGCTCTTCCAACCGTCCATCCGTCCGCTGAACCCCCAACCCCAACCCCCAACCCCTGAACCTTCCCCCTTATGGCCACGACCTATGCCAAAATCTTCAAAGACGGCCTCCTGCTGGACAATCCTGTCTTCCGCCAAGTGCTCGGGATTTGCTCCGCGCTGGCCGTCACCAATCTGGTCACCAATTCCCTCTACATGGGCTTTGGCGTCACCTTCACCACCGCGCTGACCAGCTTCACGGTTTCCGCCCTGCGCAATTACATCCCCGTGCGCATCCGCATGATTGTGCAGGTGCTCATCATCGCCGTCTATGTCATGGTGGTGCAAATTCTGATTAAAGCCCTCGCCCCGGACGTGGATCGCTTCATCGGCCCCTATGTCGGCCTGATTATCACCAACTGCATCATCATGGGCCGCGCGGAAGGCTTCGCCAGCCAGAACAAGCCGCTCCCCTCGCTGGCCGACGGCCTCGCCTGCGGCCTGGGCTACACCGCCGTGCTCGTCGCCATTGCCGCCATCCGCGAAGCCATGGGCTTCGGGACCATTCTGGGGATTCCCCTGCCCGCGCGCGACCTTTGGTGGCACCAGTGGACCATCATGGTCATGCCGCCGGGCGCCTTTTTCATGCTCGCCATCCTAACCTGGTTCAGCCGGGCCCGCCTGCCCGCCGAAGGGAAAAAATAATGGAACTCGCCCAAATGAATTTTTTCGCGTCCCTGGCGCTGATTTTTGTCTCAGCGACCTTCACGGACAACATCCTTCTCGCCCGCTTTTTGGGCATGTGCTCATATCTGTCCGTTTCCAAGCGGGTGGATACCAGCATCGGCCTGGGCGTGGCGGTGCTGTTTGTCACCGCCACCACTGCCGCCCTCAATTATCTTGTCTATCAATATCTGCTGGTGCCCCTGCAACTGGAATACCTCAGACTCATCATTTTCATTGTGGTCATTGCCGCCTTCACCCAGCTCGTGGAAATGGTCATCGAACGCACCTCGGAAAAACTGTATAACGCGCTGGGCATTTTTCTCCCCCTCATCACCGTCAACTGCGCCATCCTCGGCATATCCCTCTTCATGCTGAACAAACCCTACAGCTTTTGGCAGGCGTTCGCATTCGGTCTCGGCGGCGGCCTGGGCTGGCTCTTGGCCATCACCCTGATCGGCGCCATGCGCGAACGCATCAACGAAGCCGTCCTGCCCAAGGGCCTCGAAGGCCCCGGCATCACCCTCATCATCACCGGCATCATGGCCCTCGCCTTCGTCGGTTTCTCCGGCATGATTAAAATCTAAAACCATGCTCACAGCCATTGTCATCTCCGTCGGCTTCCTCCTCGCCTGCAGCCTGATCCTCGCCGGCCTGCTCGTGCTCGCCGAAAAAATCATTCTCAACTACGATACCTGCCGCCTCGACATCAACGACGGACGCAAAGTCCTTGAAGTCGAAGGCGGCTCATCCCTCCTCAACTCCCTCGCCGAAAAAAACATATTCATCCCCTCCGCCTGCGGCGGGCGCGGCTCCTGCGCCTACTGCAAACTCAAGGTCACCTCCGGCGCGGGCCCCGTCTCTCCCGTGGAAGAGCCGTCCCTCTCCCCCGAAGAACGCGCCAGCAACATCCGCCTCGCCTGCATGGTCAAGGTGCGCCGCGACCTGCAAATTGAAATCCCCGAAGACCTTTTCAGCGTCCGCCGCTTCAAGGCCCGCGTCGCCCGCAAAAAGCCCCTCACCCACGACATCGTCGAGTTGCGCCTCGACCTCCTCGAACCCGCCGCCATCGAATTCGAAGCCGGCCAATACATCCAGCTCGAATCCGCCGAATACAAAGGCCGCGAAGCCGTCATGCGCGGCTATTCCATTTCCTCGCGCCCCGCGGACAACCAGCATGTTGAGCTGATTATCCGCCTGGTCCCCGACGGCATCTGCTCCACCTGGGTCTTCGAACACCTCAACGTCGGCGACAACGCCACCTTCTCCGGCCCCTACGGCCTCTTCCACCTCTCCGACACCCAGGCGCCCATCATTTGCATTGCCGGCGGGTCCGGCATGGCCCCCATCTGGTCCATCGTGCGCGACATGAAAGACAAGGGCATCACCCGCCCCACCACCTATTTCTTTGGCGCGCTCACCCAAAAAGACCTCTTCTTTCTGGATGAATTCCGCCAGCTCGAAAACGAATGCCCTTGGTTCAAATTCGTGCCCGCGCTCTCCAAAGAGCCCCAAGACTCAACCTGGACCGGCGAGCGTGGCCTCATCACCGATGTCGTCGCCCGCCATTTCCCGGACACATCCCAGCACGAAGCCTACCTCTGCGGCTCCGGCGGCATGATTGACGCCGCCATCGCCGTCCTCGTCAAAAACGGCATGCCCGAAGACAACATCTTTTACGACAAGTTTTAACCCCCAATGAAGGCTCACGGATGAAAGCATCTCCCCAAGACAAATCCCTGGAGGAACTCCTCGGCGCTTCCAAGTTCTCTGGTCAGGGATTTCTCGGCGCCGACCCCCGTCCCGTCAACGAAATCATCGCCGATGACCTGCGAACGCTCGACCGCCTCGGCATCAGCAAGGACACCCTCCTCCAATCCCTGCGCCGCGCCTACACGCTGGGCCGCTCCGCCCTGGGGCTGGAAGTCAAGATTCATCCCGGCGTCACCGCAATCGCCCATGAATCCATGGGCCACATTCCCTCCCCCTTCCGGGGCGACGGCGTTTTCGAAAAAGGCGAAGTCGTCATCCGCGCCGCCGATGGCGCCGAGCTGATCCTGACCGACCTCGGCCTCGCCCTCATCGAAAAGCACAACTTCTTCCAAGGCCATGGCGCGCGCTACCGCATTGATCCCGCCCGCGCCGCCGCTCTTTTCGGCCTCATCAAAACCTGATTCGCACCCCCCGCGCCCACCCGCGTCCACCTTCGGCGGGGATTGACGAAACAGGCCTGCGCGCGTATCGTACTCACCTCGATTATGTCCTTCAAACAACGTCAATCTAAACGTTCCGGGGCGCGTGCCGCCGGAAAAACGGACCCCTCGGCGGTTGAGCCGATGGTGCCGCCTCAGGATATGCCATCGCCAGACCCCCTGAACGGCGAGGAAAACGCTCAACACGAATTTGAATCCCAACCCGTGGAAATTCCCATCGAAACCGAACCCGAAAAGCCCGCTGCCGCCCAGGAAGAAGAGCCGCTTCAGGCCCGTCTGCTGCGCCTTCAGGCCGATTTTGAAAATTTCCGCAAACGCATGGATCGCGAGAAAAAAGATTGGATTGCGTTTGCCAACGAGCGCTTGATTCTCGAGCTGTTGCCGGTCATGGACCATTTCGAGCTGGGCCTGGAAGACGGCGTCAAAAATGACGCGCCCCAAGCCATGCTGGATGGCTTCCGCCTCGTGTACCAGCAATTGCGCGCCGCCTTGGAAAAAACCGGGGTGGAAATCATTTCGGCGGAGGGCGCTGTGTTTGACCCGCACCTCCATGAAGCCACGACAACCCTGCCGTCGGATACGATTCCGGAAGGCCACGTCGTGGCGCAAATCCGGCGGGGGTATAAACTGGGCGACAAGCTCCTCCGCGCCGCACAAGTGGTTGTTTCTTCCGGCCCCGCCGCGCAATAAAGGCGGTCCCTGCTGCGATGAGTGAAAAGCGCGATTGTTACGAGGTTCTCGGTGTCCCCCGCGACGCCACCGAAGACCAGATTAAAAAGGCTTATCGCAAGCTGGCGATGAAACACCACCCGGACCGCAATCCGGGCAATAAAGAGGCCGAGGAAAAATTCAAAGAAGCCACCGAGGCATACGAAATTTTGTCCGATGCCCAGGCCCGCGCCCGCTACGACCAGTTTGGGTGGGCGGCTTTCACCCGTGGCAACGGGCGCGGCGGTTTTGGCGCGAGCCACATTGACCTGGAAGAAGCCCTGCGCGCCTTCGCGTCCGCCTTCGGTGGCGGGGGCGGTTTTGGCGGCGGCATTTTCGACAGCCTGTTTGGCGGGATGGGCGGCGGCCGCAGCCGTTCCAGTCGAACGCGCGGGGCGGACCTTCGCTACGATTTGGAAATTGATTTTGAAGAAGCCGCCGTTGGCGTCAAACGCGAGTTGACGCTGGATATTGTTGAAGATTGCTCCGCGTGCAAGGGCACCGGCGCGGATGGCAACAGCTCGCGCGAAACCTGCGGCACCTGCGGCGGCCAGGGCATGGTGGTCAGCTCCAACGGTTTTTTCCAAATGCGCCAGCCCTGCCCGCGATGCGGCGGCACCGGCGAAATCATCCGCAATCCCTGCCGCGCCTGCAAAGGCGAAGGCCGCATCACCGCCTCGCGTAAAATCGAGCTGACCATTCCGGCGGGCGTGGACACGGGTTCCCGCCTGCGTCTGGCGGGCAAAGGCGAAGGCGGCGCGCGCGGCGGCCCTCCCGGCGACCTTTTCGTCATTCTCCACGTGCGCCCCCACCCCCTGTTCATGCGCAACGGAGCCGACACCCAGTGCGAGGTGCCCATTCCCTTTCATATCGCCGCGCTCGGCGGCGAAATTCAAGTGCCGACCCTGCGCGGCGACGTCCCCCTCAAAATACCCGCCGGCACTCAGGCGGGCCGGGTGTTCACGTTGCGCGGTCTGGGCCTGCCGGACCTGCGCAGCCGTGGCACCGGCGACCATCACATCGTTATCGCCATCGAAGTCCCCACGGGCATCACCGGAACCACCAGCGATTTGCTGGCGGCGTTCGGCGCCTCCATCAAAGAAGCCCACCATCCGCGTCTCGCAACCATTCGCAAGCAGGCTCAGGAATTTTACGAACGCCGCGCAAAACTGACACCTTCCAAAGGCAAAAAATGACAACGGAACCCACCCCCACTCCCGCTCCCCCGACCAAAAACATGCACTTCATCCGCGAGATTATCGCGGCCGACAACCGCAGCGGCAAATACGGCGGCCAGGTCGTCACCCGCTTCCCGCCGGAACCCAACGGCTATCTCCACATCGGCCACGCCAAAGCCATTTGCCTCGATTTCGGCATGGCGCTGGAAAATAACGGCCGCTGCCATCTGCGCATGGACGACACCAACCCCGTCAAGGAAGACGTCGAATACACCGACGCCATCAAGGAAGACGTCCGCTGGCTCGGCTTTGACTGGGGCCCGCACTATTACCACGCCTCCGACTACTTCGAGCAAATGTACGAGCTGGCCTGCGGCCTCATCCGCGACGGCAAAGCCTATGTTTGCGAGCTGACCTCCGAAGAATGGAAAGACTACCGCGGCATTCCAACCGAACCGGGCCGCGAATCCCCCTTCCGCCAGCGCTCCCCGGAAGAAAATCTCGACCTCTTCCAGCGGATGCGCGCCGGCGAGTTCCCCGACGGCAGCAAAGTCCTGCGCGCCAAAATTGACATGACCTCGCCCAACCTCCACATGCGCGACCCGGTCATTTACCGCATCCTTCACGTGCCCCACCCTCACGCCGGCGACCAGTGGTGCATCTATCCCATGTACGACTACGCCCACCCGATTGAGGACGCCATCGAAAAAATCACCCACTCCATGTGCACGCTGGAATTTGAAGTCCACCGCCCGCTCTACGACTGGGTCATTCAAAACTGCAACTTGTTCCCCTCCCAGCAAATCGAATTTGCGCGCCTGGAACTGACCTACACCGTCATGAGCAAGCGCAAGCTGCTCGAACTCGTGCGCCAAAAACACGTCAACGGCTGGGACGATCCGCGCCTGCCTACCCTCTGCGGCCTGCGCCGCCGGGGCGTGCCACCCGCCGCCATCCGCGAATTCTGCGAACGCATCGGCGTCACCAAATACGACTCGCTCACCGACGTCGCCCTCCTCGAACACTGCATCCGCGACGACCTGAACAAAACCGTCCCCCGCGCCATGGCCGTCCTCGACCCCGTCCGTCTCGTCTTCGACAATCCAGACGAACTGCCCGCCACCATCCAGGCCGCCAACAATCCGGAAGACCCCGCCGCCGGCGCCCGCGAAATTCCGTTCGAGCCCGAGCTGTTCATCGAGCGCGAAGACTTCGCCGAAGTCCCGCCGCCCAAATACTTCCGTCTGGCCCCGGGCAAATCCGTTCGCCTGCGCAACGCCGGCTTTGTCACCTGCACCGGCTTTGAAAAAGACGCCGCCGGCAACATCACGCTCATCCGCGGCCGTTTCACCCCCATGAATCAGCCCGTCAAAGTCAAAGCCACCATCCATTGGGTACCCGCCCAAGCCGCCCGCCCCGTCGAAGTGCGCCTCTACGACCGCCTCTTCACCGTCCCCGAACCCGACGCGGACAAAAACGTGGACTTCATGACCCACCTCAACCCGGACTCCCTCCAAACCGTTCAAGCCCTCGCCGAACCCAGCCTGCTCGCCGCCCAACCCGGCGACCGCTTCCAATTCGAGCGCATCGGCTACTTCTACGCGGAGCCCGACAGCCGTCCCAACGCGCCCGTATTCAACCGCACCGTCACCCTCAAAGACTCCTGGAAAGGCTGACCCCAAAGCCGGATGCCCGCGGCGCTTCAGTTGAACTTTCCACCCCCGCGCGGCGTTGGTATAATATAACGAACGCCCGAGAAAAGTCGTGACCGCCCACCTCCAGCAAATCACCGTCCATTACTCCTTCCCGGTGGTGTTCACCCGCCACCTGTTTTCCCCGCGCAATCTCGCCCTGCGCAAAGCCCTCACCCGCGACGCCCCCCCGCGCCCCGCCCGTTGCCTCGTCCTGCTCGACCGCGGCGTCCAGCAAGCCTTCCCCGACCTGCCGCGCCACATCCGCGCCTACTTCGCCGCCCACGCCAAACATCTCCACCTCGCCCGTGCCCCCCTCATCCTCTCCGGCGGCGAAGCCATCAAGCAAACCACGCGCCCCATCCAACGCATCCTCGCCGCGCTCCACCGCGCCAACATCTGCCGCCACTCCTACTGCATCGCCATCGGCGGCGGCGCATTTCTGGACGCCGCCGGATTCGCCGCCGCCCTCTTCCATCGCGGCGTGCGCCACATCCGCATCCCGACCACCGCCCTCGCCCAATGCGACTCCGGCGTCGGCGTCAAAAACGCCATCAACTACAAAAACGCCAAAAACCTCCTCGGCGCCTTCGCCCCCCCCTGGGCCGTCCTGAACGACGCCGCCTTTCTGGACAACTTGCCCCAGCCCCTCCTCCTCGACGGCATCGCCGAAGCCGTAAAAGTCGCCGCCATCAAAGACGCCCGCTTCTTCCGCGCCATCGAACGCGCCGCCCCGCAAATCCGCCGCCGCAACCTGCCCGTCATCCGGCGCACCCTGAAGCGCTGCGCCCAGCTCCACATGCAGCACATCGCCACCTCCGGCGACCCCTTCGAACACGGCGCCGCCCGCCCCCTCGACTACGGCCACTGGTCCGCCCACAAACTGGAAACCCTCAGCCGCCACCGCCTCTCCCACGGCCACGCCGTCGCCATCGGCATCTCCCTCGACGCCCTCTACGCCGCCCGCACCGGCCACCTTCCCCTCGCCGACGCCCACCGCCTCATCCAAACCCTCCGCACCTGCGGCCTGCCCATCTGGGACCCCGCCCTCACGCGCAAAAACAAGCGCGGCCAGCTCGCCATTTTCGACGGTCTTGAAGACTTCCGCGCCCACCTCGGCGGCGAACTAACCCTAACCCTCCCCGCCCCCCTCGGCGCGCGCGTCGAAATCCACCACGTCAACCGCCCCCTCATGAAAACCTGCCTGGACGAATTATGCACACTCGCCAACCGCCCCTAAACTCACGTTTTCCATACTGTGGAAAACTTTTTTCCACACCGTGGAAAAAATCCGCTCCCACCCCCTCGCCCGCCCAAAAATTTTCCATACTGTGGAAAACTTTTTTCCACACCGTGGAAAAAATCCGCCCCCAGCCCCTCGCCCGCCCCAAAGTTTTCCACACCGTGGAAAACTTTTTTCCACACCATGGAAAAATCCCCCCCGTCCGTGCGGCTGTCCCGGCTGTCCAGTTTTTCCTGACCTCCGACCTCTGCTCTCTGCTCTCTCCAAACGGCTGTCCAGTTTTTCCTGACCTCTGACCTCTGCCCTCTGACCTCTTTCCCCGGCTGTTCCCTGAACC
>DBPO01000114.1:10657-10810 GCA_002304915.1 Verrucomicrobia bacterium UBA1418 | reverse complement strand
GCCGAATTCGCCCGCCTCTAAACCACGCGTTGCCGCGCCGCCAGACTTGGCCGAACGCGATGCGTTATACCGCGCAAGTGTTTCCTCAATGCGCCTTTCGGTATAAAGGTACGGCTCGACATCCTCAGTGGGCAGCAAGTCCAGTTGCAGAAT
>DBPO01000114.1:0-10623 GCA_002304915.1 Verrucomicrobia bacterium UBA1418 | reverse complement strand
GTCTTGGGGTCTTGAATCAGCGAAAGCGGGTAAATCGCCACGCTGTTTTTGTCCTCGCCTAAAAGCCCTTCCAAAAACGGGTCGTCAAAGTATGGGGCGTCAAAAGGCGCAACCGGCGGGAACATCGGTTGAGTCCACGAAAGCCCCGGCGGGGTGATTCGATTGAACATCCGGCGCTGGACTTCCGCGCCCTCCGCCAAATCCTGAATATCTAAAACCTCGTTCCCCATGAAATTGGCATATTGCTCGGCATCAACGGGTGCGGGCTTTTCGGTGCGGGAAGCGGCCGACGCAAAAGCGACAAGGCACAACACACCATAAAGAACGGCGATACTGCTCCCGATGGCGATTAGTTGACGCTTTCTCAAATTTTTCATTGCTCATGCTCCTGGGGTGGTTGGCATGAACTTGGTGACGCACAAACTGGAAAGAGGGCACGACACCGAGCTCATGCCTTACCTGAGGGACCGCGAAGCCCCACCTACAAAACACAAGACAAGGAGCCGCGCCCAGGTGGGCGCGCCTCCACAGCCTCGTCTTGTAGGAGAAAATTCGCGGTTTTCAGATAAAACGATAACTGCGTAAACGCAACAAATTAGATTCTTAAAAGAACGATGTCTAAACAACAATCGGAACTACTGAACTTATCGCAGAAACCGGAACGGCTGGCGAGATAATAAATGACGTGGCAACGTATAAATAATTCCAAGCAAATGAGGCGCGCCCGGCGCAAAAAAAAAGCGAGGCGCGTTTGCACGCGCCCCGCTGTGTAGCATGTGGATGCTGTGGGTTAGTACATGCCATCCATGCCGCCGCCCGGCATCGGGGGCGCCGGCGGGTCCTTCTTCGGAATATCCGCCACCATGGCCTCCGTCACCAGAAGCAGACCGGCGATGCTGGCCGCGTTCTGCAAGGCGCTGCGGGTGACCTTGGTCGGGTCAATGATACCGGCCTTCATCATGTCCACGTACTCGGCCGTGGCCACGTTGTAACCGTAGGCGCCCTTGCCGTTGCGCACTTCCTGCACAACGATGGAGCCATCCACGCCGGCGTTTTCCGTCAACTGCCGCAGAGGCGCTTCACAAGCCCGGCGGACGATTTCCACGCCCACCTTGACGTCGCCCGCAGCCTCAAGAGCCGACAGCGCGGCTTGCGCCCGAATCAACGCCACGCCGCCGCCCGGCACAATGCCTTCTTCCACGGCTGCGCGCGTCGCATGCAGAGCATCTTCCACGCGGGCTTTCTTTTCCTTCATTTCGGTTTCGGTCGCCGCGCCGACATGAATGACGGCCACGCCGCCGGCCAGCTTCGCGAGACGCTCCTGGAGCTTTTCGCGGTCGTAGTCGGAGGTGGTTTCGTCAATTTGCCGGCGAATCTGGGCGATGCGGCCCTGAATGTCCGAGCTCTTGCCGTAACCTTCCACGATGGTGGTGTTGTCCTTGTCAATCGTCACGCGCTTGGCACGGCCCATATCGGACAGCGTGAGGCTCTCGAGCTTGATGCCGAGGTCTTCGCTGATGAATTTGCCGGCGGTCAGCACCGCGATATCTTCCATCATGGCCTTGCGGCGGTCGCCAAAGCCGGGGCTCTTCACCGCGCAAACCTGCAAGGTCCCGCGCAGCTTGTTCACCACCAGCGTGGCAAGCGCTTCGCCTTCGATGTCTTCGGCGATAATCAACAACGGCTTGCCGCTCTTGGCCACGTTCTGCAACACGGGCAGCAAATCCTGCAGGTTCGAAATTTTCTTCTCGAACAACAGGATGTACGGATCATCCAGCACGACTTCCATGGTGTCGGGCTTGGTCACGAAATACGGGCTGAGATACCCCTTGTCGAACTGCATGCCCTCGACCACGTCGAGCGTAGTCTCGATGCCCTTGGCTTCTTCGACGGTAATCGTGCCGTCCTTGCCCACCTTATCCATCGCCTCGGCAATGATTTTGCCAATCGTGGTTTCGCCGTTGGCGGAGATGGTGCCGACTTGCGCGATTTCTTCGCTGTCCTTAATCTTCTTGCTCTGCTTGCGCAGCGCGCTCACCACGGCGTCCGTGGCTTGGTCAATCCCCTGGCGCAAGGCCACGGGGTTGGCGCCGGCGGTCACGTTCTTGAGTCCTTCGCGGTAAATGGCTTCCACCAGAACCGTGGCGGTCGTGGTGCCATCACCGGCGATGTCGCTGGTCTTGCTGGCGACTTCGCGGACCATTTGCGCGCCCATGTTCTCGAACGGGTTTTCCAGTTCGATTTCCTTGGCAACGGCCACGCCATCCTTCGTGATGGTGGGGCTGCCAAACTTCTTTTCGAGGACGACGGTGCGTCCGCGCGGCCCGAGCGTGCTCTTGACGGCCTTGCTCAACTTCTCGATGCCCTTCAGCACGTGCTGGCGGGCTTCGGCTTCATATGCAATTTGTTTTGCTGACATATCGGTTTTGCTCCTGTGTTAATTAGCCTTCCAGAATGCCGAGAATGTCTTCCTCGCGCATAATCTGGTATTCCTTGCCATCCAGCTTGATTTCGGTGCCGCCATACTTCGGCATCAGGACTTTGTCGCCCTTCTTGACGTTAAACGGAATCTTCTTGCCGTTGTCGTCAATTTTGCCGGTGCCCACGGCAATCACCTTGCCCTGCTGGGGCTTTTCCTTGGCGGTATCCGGAATAATAATGCCGCCCTTTCTCACTTCATCTTCCTTGAGAGGCTCGACGAGTACGCGATCACCCAATGGTTGAATCTTCATGTCTGTTTTGCTCCTTTACTTTGGGATTTGCGTCGGCTGGTCACGGGCGTTCACCCGCAGCCAGCCGACTTTTGTTTATTTTTTATTTTGAATCTTTTTTGTCGTCATCCACCATCTCGAAGTCGGCGTCCATGACGTCGCCATCGGCCGCGCCATCCGCGTTCGGCGGCGGCGGGGGTGGCGGGCTGCCGGCCGCGCCGGCATCCGGCTGGGCCTGCTTGGCCTGCGCATAGAGGTCCGCGGAGATGGCCTGCATATCGTTCGTCACCGCTTCGGTCGCCGTCTTGATGGCCGCGGCATCGCCGCCGCTGATGGCATCCTTCAGCGCCTGCAGGGAGTTTTCCACCTTCATTTTCTTGTCGGACGGGATTTTCTCTCCGTTGTCCTTCAAGAACTTTTCGGTCTCATACACCATCGCTTCCGCGCGGTTCTTGGCATCCACCGCCTCGCGGCGCTGGGCGTCCTCGCTGGCGTGGGCCTCGGCGTCCTTGACCATCCGGTCCACTTCCTCCTTGCTCAGTCCGCTGGAGGCGGTGATGGTAATCTTCTGCTCCTTGCCGGTGCCCAAATCCTTGGCGCTCACCTTCAGAATGCCGTTGGCATCCAGGTCAAACGTCACTTCAATCTGCGGCACGCCGCGCGGCGCCGGCGGAATGCCCGCCAGATGGAACTTGCCAATCGTCTTGTTATCGCCGGCCATCTTGCGTTCACCCTGCAACACGTGGATTTCCACCGTGTTCTGGTTGTCCGCCGCCGTGCTGAAGATTTCACTCTTGCGCGTGGGAATCGTGGTATTGCGCTCAATCAGCGCGGTCATCACACCGCCGAGGGTTTCAATGCCCAGGGTCAGCGGCGTCACGTCGAGCAACAGCACATCCTTCACTTCGCCCTTCAGCACGCCGCCTTGAATCGCCGCGCCGATGGCCACCACTTCATCCGGGTTCACGCCCTTGTGCGGCTCTTTGCCCAATTTCTTTTCGACATCCTGCTGCACCTTCGGCATGCGCGTCATGCCGCCGATGAGAATGACTTCGTCAATCTTGTCCTGCGACAGGTCCGCATCCTTGAGACAGTTGGCCACGGGGGTCATGCTGCGCTCAATCAGATCGCCCACCAACTGTTCCAGCTTGGCGCGGGAAAGCTGCACATTCATGTGCTTGGGCCCGCTGGCATCCGCCGTGATAAACGGCAGGTTGATATCGGTGGTTTGCGCGCTGGACAATTCGCACTTGGCCTTTTCCGCGGCCTCCTTCAGACGTTGCAACGCCATCGGGTCCTTGGAAAGGTCAATACCGTTGTCCTTCTTGAATTCCGCCACCAGCCAATCCATCACGCGCTGGTCAAAATCGTCACCGCCCAGGTGGGTATCACCGTTGGTCGCCTTGACTTCGAAGACGCCGTCGCCGATTTCCAACACGGAAATATCGAACGTGCCACCGCCGAGGTCGTACACCGCGACTTTTTCCTCTTTTTTCTTGTCGAGGCCATAGGCCAGCGACGAAGCGGTCGGCTCGTTGATGATACGCAACACTTCGAGGCCGGCAATTCGCCCGGCATCCTTGGTCGCCTGACGCTGGCTATCATTAAAATACGCCGGCACGGTAATCACCGCCTGCGTGATGGTCTCACCCAGGAAGGCCTCCGCGTCGGTCTTCATTTTCTGCAAAATCATGGACGAAATTTCGGGCGGCGAATAAGTCTTGTCGCCGATTTTGACATGCGCATCCCCGTTGGAGGCGCGCACGACTTCATACGGCACCCGCTTGATTTCTTCCTTCATTTCATCGTACTTGCGACCCATGAAGCGCTTGATGGAAAATACCGTGTTTTTCGGATTCGTCACCGCCTGCCGTTTGGCCGCGCTGCCCACCAGCCGTTCGCCGGTTTTGGTGAACGCCACCACCGACGGCGTCGTCCGCCCGCCTTCCGCATTCGGAATAACCGTCGGCTGGCCGCCCTCCATGACCGCCATGCACGAATTCGTGGTTCCTAAATCAATTCCTAAAACTTTGGACACTTTTGTTCCTCTCTTTCCTACTTAATAAAAAATACAGAATCGCTCACCATTGATAAGCAGTTTCCGTGCCAAAGTTGAAAATTATTTGTAATATCCTGACTATCAATAAGTTACAGCTTGCTATATTTTCAACCCCTCCCACCGAACAGGGACATAATAGCCCAAACAAAGACAAAATGTCTCTATTTTTGTGCGCCGGTCAGCTTTCCGGCCAGTTCAGCCAGCGGCACGTTGGCCTGCTCGCCGGTTTCCATATTTTTCAGCGCCGCCACGCCCCCCGCCAATTCGTCATCACCCCGAATAACCGCCCACGCCGCACCGGCCTTGTTGGCCGCGCGCATCTGCGATTTCATGCTGCCGCCGGTCGCCATGCGACACGTCAGCCCCGCCGTGCGCAGCGACTGCATAAGCGACAGATTCTGCCGCTGCGCCGCATCACCCAGCCCCACCAGCCACACCAAAGGCGCGCCGGGCACCAGCAACTCTTCGGCGCGACCGAGCGTTTGCAACACGCTCACCACCCGCTCCAGACCGATGGCAAACCCCACGCCCGTCAATTCGCGTCCGCCCAGCTCCATGCGATAGCGCCCGCCGCCGGCCACGGCATTTTGCGCGCCCAGCGCCGAGTTGGTGATTTCCCAAACCGTGTGCTCGTAATAATCCAAGCCGCGCACAAGCAAGGGGTCGCGCACATGCTTCACTTGAAGGTCATCCAGATGCTCGGCCACTTGCGCCAAATAGGTTCGCGACGTCTCATCCATAAACGAGGTCGGTTCCGGCAGCGTTTCCACCACCGCGCGGCAAGCCGGCTGCTTGCAATCCAGCACACGCAGCACATTTTCGTTGATTCGGCGGCGGCAATCCTCGCACAGCTCCGCCTCGCGCGGGGCCAGCGCGTCGCGCAAGCCCTCGGCGACGCGCGCGGCGTCAGCCCCCGCGCCGCGGGTGCTCAACCGCACTTCGCATTCGCCCAGCCCCCACGCCCGCAGCAAATCCACCTGCAAAGCAAGAATCTCCGCATCCACCAACGGGGAGGGCGGCTCCAGACACTCGACCCCGCACTGATGAAACTGCCGACGCCGCCCCGCCTGCGGGCGTTCGCTGCGGAACATCGGCCCGATATAAAACCAGCGCGCCCCCGCCGTCTCCATCGGCCCCAGCCCCGCCGCGTAGCGCATGACTCCCGCCGTGCCTTCCGGGCGCAACGCCAAACGGCGGCCGCCCTTCTCGAACACATACATTTCCTTTTGCACCACGTCCGTCGTCGAACCAATGGAGCGGGTGAAAACCGACTCAAACTCCACGATGGGCGTGCGCAATTCCTCGAAACCGTAACGCGCCAGCGTCGCGCGCGCGATTTCTTCCAAACGCTGCCACAGCCGCACATCCGGCGCGGCAATATCGGACATTCCTTGAACAGATTGAAGGGGGGATGACATTCAGACTCCAGAGCCATCCGCGCGTTCGCGGATAGCGGGTAACCAGCTCACTCTCACGCGGCCGGGTTAGTTAATCATGGCCTTCATGGTTTTGCCGGGCCGGAAGCGAACAGACTTGCGGCGCGGAATCACCACGACTTCATCAGGCTTGTGCGGGTTACGGCCCACCCGCGGGCGACGCTCGCGCACGTCGAACACGCCAAACTTGCGAAATTCAACGCTGCGACCGTCCTTCAAGGCTTCCGTAATGATGTCCAACGTCTTTTGAATCACTACGAGGACTTCCTGCTGGGTCAGGCCCGTTTCTTCGGCAATTTGGACAGCCACTTGGCGCTTCGTCAGGTTCTTCATGTCGCCTTGCATGTTTTCCTCATCTTTCCTGTGGACGACACCAATCTTCCACACAACAGAACATAAAGCAAGGAGCCTACTTGCGTCAAGAACATGCCACGACGGACAGACGGGACAAAACCGCCGATTTTCGCCCCCGAATGGGGCCGCCGCCCGCCTAAAAATGCCAGGCCAGGCTGATGGTCAGGACCGGATAAAACCGGAAATCATCCAGGTCTTTTTGGATGTTCTCCTCTTCTTTTTTGAGGTCTTTGCGGAAAGTATCGAATTTCGTGGTCATCCCCTTGCCGTCGGAAGTCAATGTGGCGTCGTAGGACTGGAAAATCACGCCGATATCAATCCCAAGCGTAAAAAGCTGGTCCTCGGCCACGGCGTTGCCGAATCCGATGCCCAAATAAGGCGTCAAAACCTGATCCACCTCGATGCTTCCGGACAGCGTGCCAACGACCTCCGGCGGATAGGTATGCTCGCCAATTTGCACGTTTTTGCTGGGCGTGGCGCGCAGGTCTGCCTCGGTGTTCGGCTGAATATACACGCCACCGACAATGCGAAAATGCCCGCCAAAGGGCTGAATATCCACCAGCAGCGGAATGCTGGTCATGTCGAAATCCAAGTCATATTTCACTTTGGAGAATTTGCGCGTCCACGTGAACGAGCCATAATTGAACCCGCCGCGCAGATTCAAAAAGCGGTTGATGCCGAAAATGCCATCCACGCCGATGCCCGTCGTCCCGATTTTGGGCGCAACCGCCATGCCCGGCCACTTTTGGCCCCAGACCCAGTAAATGCCCTCCTCGTCGTCATCGGCCCAAACATACTCCTGCGTCGTGGCCGGAGCGGCCGCCGCCGGACGCGAATACCACGAATCCGAATCGTAATAAACGGGCGATTGCGGCGATTCCGACGGCGCCACCGGATAGCCGTAAGGGCTGCCGCCCTGCTGCTGATAATAAGCCGGCGACGGCTGAATGGTGCGCTGCTGCCCGTGGGCCGGCGCCGCCATCCATCCAAACGCCACAACCAATCCCAACATCCACATCGTATGCTTCATCGTTGACTCCAAGGGGTTCAAAATCATTTCAATCACCTGTTTTGCCTTCGTCCTGCCCGACAAACCCGACGGCCAGCAAGCAAACATCATCCTCAAACGTGGGCGTGCCGCTGAACTCAACGGCGGCGCTCACCAGCGCTTCGAGCATATCCGACAGCGGCTCCGCGGCGGTTTGCTTCATCGCCGTCTGCATGCCTTCCACTTCAAACTCATCTTGCTTGTCGTTGCGCGCCTCCGTCAAGCCGTCCGTGTAAAATACCATGCGTTTGCCCGGCGGCAACTCATTAGCCACCTGCCCATACACGGCATCGCCGAACAACCCCAGCGCCGGCCCCAGCGCCTCTTCCGTGACCCTGGCCCCGCGCACGGTGCCATCCGGGTCAATCACCATCGGCAGCGGATGCCCGGCATTCGCGTGCAAGATGCGCCCGCTCTCCAAATCGAAGCTCACGCAACAAGCCGTCGCAAACATCAATTCATTCGCGCCGCTGAAAATCTTGGAATAAGCCGCATTCAGCCGCGTCATAAACTCGCCCGGCTCGTGCGTTTCCTGCGCAATCTGCTCCAGCAGCCCGCGGATGGTCGCCACGACAAGCGCCGCGCGCGCGCCGTGCCCCATCACGTCGCAAACGAACACCAGCACCTGATGCGCCGACACCTGCAAAATGTCGAAGAAATCACCGCCCACGAGTCCGCTGGGATGGTAAACATGCGCGAAATCAAGCCGTCCCGGCGCGGCGGCGGCATCAGCCGTGCGAATGTCCGGATAAGAAGCCGGCAAAAAGGCATACTGCAAATCGCGCGCCATGCGCAAATCCGCTTCCATCTCGGCATTTTTCTGGCGCAACTGACTGGCATACAGCTCCAACTGCTGCTGCGCCTGCCGTTGCGGCGTCACGTCCAGCAGCGAAATAACAATGCCCGTCATCGCGCCATCGGGGTTCAAGTTGGGCTCCAGCGACGCCTGCGCAAAAAATGTCGCGCCATCCTTGCGTTGCATTTCCAGCTCGCCCACCCAGATGTCCCCCGCTCGAATGGCGCTGAGCATCTCGGTCGCCAATTCTTTCTGCTTCAAAAAGTGACTGAAGTTATAGGAATAAGCCTCCTCCGCATTCTCCAGCCCCAGCAGCGTCAGCATCGCCGGGTTCACATAACCCGCCAGCGCGCCCTCCACGTCCGCCACGGCAATCCCGCTGCCGGAATTTTCCAACGCCGTATAGCCGGTCTTCAGCCGCTCTTCCGTTTCCTTGCGAATGGTGATGTCGCGAATAAAAAAGCTCAAGTGCAACTTGCCGCTCAACGGCAGACGATTCACCGAAATTTCCGCCGGAAACATCGAGCCATCCGCCCGCTGGCAAAACGCCTGAATCAACACAAAGCGATTGCTCTGCAGCGACCCCATGATGGTATCCAGCAAACTGCGCTCCGCCCCGCACAGCCAATCCAGCACATTTTTTTTGCACAACTCCGCGCGCGTGGTTCCAAAAAACTGTTCCGCGCGCGCGTTCGCGCCCGTGATGTCCCCTTGCGGGTCCGTGATGAACACCGCGTCGTAGATGCTTTGCAACAGCAACTGAAAATCTTCGCCGCCCTGCGGACGCGCAGCCGTTGCCGCCGCCGGAATACGAATCACACCCGTCGAACCCGGCCGCTGCGGCACATTCAAGCCGCCCGGCACGCGCTTGACCAGCCGCACGCCGCCCGGCTCCGGCGCCTGCTGCAACTGCTCCAGCATGGCCGGAGTGATGTCAATCCGCATCGTCGCCTGGGCTTTATTTTGCTCTTCCTTGGACATATCAGGGTGAGCATAGCCGACACGCTCCCCTCCGGCAATCGTTTTCAAACCTGATTTTTTTACTGTTCATTTGTTGATTTTGTACCAGAATGAATAGCCGAAACGAAAAGAAGGGCATTTTTATGTTCAAAGGTGCATACACAGCATTAATCACACCGTTCAACCGCTCGGGTGAAGTCCACTACGAGCGCCTGCGCAAGCTGGTTGAATTTCAGGTGGCCAACGGCGTGGATGGTCTGGTGCCGGTCGGCACCACCGGCGAATCCCCCACGCTGGACCACGACGAACACATCGAAGTCATCCGCGTCACCGTGGAAGCCGCCGCCGGCCGCCTCAAAGTCCTCGCCGGCACCGGCGCCAACTCCACCGCCGAAGCCCTCGACCTCACCCGCCGCGCCAAAGAAGTCGGCGCGGACGGCACCCTCCAGGTCACCCCCTACTACAACAAGCCCACGCAAGCCGGCCTCATCCAGCACTTCACCGCCGTCGCCGACATCGGCCTCCCCGTCGTGCTCTACAACGTCCCCGGCCGCACCTCCTGCGAAATCGCCGTCCCCACCATCGCCGAACTCGCCAAACACCCCAACATCGTAGGCGTCAAGGAAGCCAGTGGCAGCGCGGACCGCGTCAGCCGCATCCTTTCCGTCTGCGACATCACCGTGCTATCCGGCGATGACGCCCTCACCCTGCCCATGATGTCCGTCGGCGCCGCCGGCGTCATCAGCGTCGCCTCCAACGTCGCCCCGCGCGCCGTCGCCGACCTCGTCCACGCCGCCGCCGCCGGCCGCTGGGACGAAGCCCGCCGCCTCCACTTCCAATACTACCGCCTCTTCACCGACATCTTCATCGAAACCAACCCCATCCCCATCAAAGCCGCCGCCGAACTCATCGGCCTCGTCCCCGCCCACTACCGCCTCCCCCTCTGCGAAATCTCACCCGCCAACCTCGAAAAACTTCGCGCAACCCTCCAGGAATGCGGACTCCTCCCCGCACCGACCACCTGACACGAACATGAACACCCCCGTCAAAATCCTACTCATCGGAGCCGCCGGCCGCATGGGCCAAGCCATCACCCGCCTCATCGCCCAAGGCTGGGCCCCCGGCGCGCAACTCATCGCCGCCGTGGACCGCGCCGACACCCCCCTCCTCGGGCGCGACGCCGGCCAAGCCGCCGGCGCGCAAAACCTAGGCATCCCCATCACCGCCGACCTCCCCGCCGCCCTCGCCGCGCCCCCCCC
>DBPO01000070.1 GCA_002304915.1 Verrucomicrobia bacterium UBA1418 | reverse complement strand
GTGGAGCAACGTCCGATGGAAAGAGGTCAGAAAGCAGAGGTCAGAGGTCGGAGGTCAGGGAAGGCACCGAAGGGGGGGGCAAGGGGGGATTGTAGATGCGCCCGCTGGGCGCATTGGTTCGGAGGGGAACCGGAACAGCCGTTTGGAGAGAGCAGAGGTCAGAGGTCGGAGGTCAGGGGGAACCGAACAGCCGGAACAGCCTCTGCGCTCGGCGAGTGCAGCTACAGAGCAGCCGAATAGCCACACGGACAGACACGGACGGACACGGACGGACACGGACCGCAAGCGGGGGGCAAAAGATTTTTTTTGTTTGCGGCGTTTGCGTTGAAAGGCTTTTTCCTGGAACCTGAAACCTGAAACCTGGAACCTGGAACCTGAAACCTGGAACCTGGAACCTGAAACCTGGAACCGAAGTGAACAGCTTCTGCGCTCGGCGAGTGCAGTTACAGAACGGCCAAGGGGCGGATGGGGCGCTTTGTGGTAAACGGGGGCAAGAGACGCTTGTCCGATTGGGCGGGGCAGGGCATACTGATGGGTAAAAGAAAAAAGATACAACCCAGGAGAATGCATCATGGCAAATGAAACTCATGAATCGGTCATCGGGTCGGATGTTGAAATCATCGGTACCCTGAAAAGCAGCGGCTCCATTCGTTTGGATGGCAAGCTCGAAGGTGAATTGCTTTGCGGCGGGAATGCCGTGCTTGGCAAGAATGCTCAGGTGAAGGGCAATGTGACGGCGACGTCCGTGTCCATCGAGGGCAAAATCAATGGCAACATTTTGGCCAAGGATAAAATTGAGATGAAGGCGACGGCGACGGTGAATGGCGACATCAAGGCGCGGCGGTTGTCCGTTGAGGATGGCGTGACGTTTGTGGGTCGCTCGGAGGTGAATCCGAATGCGCAGCCTGCGCCTGCGGCTGATTCGAAGCCGGGGCCGCAAGTTCCGCAACGCTAGGCAACAGACGTTCCTGCCCGGTTGTGACGTGCCTGTTGCCTGACGGCAACCGGCGGTGACCCCCGCGGCGGGAGGGCGCGAGCGTGGCGAAAAAGAAGACTAAAGTGATGGATGGCTTCGCGGTTGTGCGCGGGCTGGCCAAGGCACAGCAGGAGGGGAACCTTCCGCTGCCGGGCAGCCGTCGGCCCAGCGGCGAGGTGTTGCCGTCTGCGCCGCCGCCCGTTGCGCCGCCGGAGCAGAGCCGGCAAATCGTCAAAACGGTTTCGCCCACCAAGCGCACCATTCGCTGTTTTGAGTGCGGCTATGAGTTCAAGCTGGCGGGGACGACGCACCGCATTTACTGCTCGAAGTGCCGCGCGAAAATTGACCTGGGCGACTATGTGATTGATCGCCCGTGGTCCGAGGAAATCAAAACCGGGGGCAGCATTATTGTCCGGCCGACTGGGCGGTTGGAAAATGTGCGGCTGATGGCCGGCAATGTGATTCTCGAAGGCGAGATGGATGACCGTTCGTCCATTGAATGCACGCAATGGCTGGAGGTTGGGCCGGCGGCCAAGCCGCATCCGCGGCAGATTACCATGCGTAATTTGCGGATTGCGGCGGGGGCGGTCATGAAGCTCAAGTACAAGTTGCAGATTCATCATTTGGAGTTGTTGGGCACGCTGGAGGGTGATGTGGAGGCGACGGGGCTGGTTTCCATTCACGAGGGCGGGCATCTGAAGGGCACTGTGCGGGGCGCGCATTTGCAGGTGGAGGAGGGGGGCGGGTTGTCCGCGCGCGTGTTCATCTGGCCGCAGGGGCAGCCGCCGGTTGAAGACGACTGACGATTCATGAGCGGCGGCGTTCATGTGGTTGGCGTGGCGGGGGTGGGGATGAGCGCTTTGGCGCAGGCGCTGATGTGGGGCGGGGGGCGTGTGAGCGGTTCCGACCGCTTTTTGGATCAGGGGCGCGACTTGCCGATTTTCGGGGTGCTGCGGGCGGCGGGGGTGGAGCTGGTGGCGCAGGATGGTTCGGGCGTGGGGGCGGATACGCGCATGGTGGTGTATAGCACCGCGATTGAGGAGGATAATCCCGATTTTCAGGCGGCGCGGCGGCGGGGGATTCCCTTGCGTCACCGCGCCGATGTGCTGGCGGAACTGGCGCGGGGGAACCGCGTGTTGGCGGTGGCGGGCACCGCCGGGAAAACCACGACAACCGGCATGGCGGGGTGGGTGTTGGAGCAGTTGGGGGCGGACCCCACGGTCATCAATGGCGGCGCGCTGGTGGATTGGGCGGATGGCGCGCGGGTGGGCAATGTGCGGCGCGGGGCGGATGGCGCGCCCTGGGTTGTGGAGGTGGATGAAAGCGATCGGTCGCTTTTGCGCTTTCATCCGGAATGGAGCGTGCTGACGAATATCTCGCAGGATCATTTTTCGCTGGCCGAGGTGGAGGAATTGTTCCGGCAGTATGCGGCGCAGGTCCAAACGGGATTGGTTTGCGGCCCCGGCGTGGCGCGCGTGCTTGGCGCGCAGGCGGCGCGCGTGGTGGAAGCGGCGGATGAGCCGGTGTTGACGGAGCGCGGTTATGCCGTGTCGTGGCGGGGATTGTCGCTGCGGGTTCCGACGCCGGGCGCGCATAATGCGCGGAATGCGCTGTTGGCGGCGGAGCTTTGTGCGCAGATGGGTTATGCGCCGGAAAAAATCGCGGAAGCGTTGAGTCGCTTTGGGGGGATTCAGCGGCGGCTGGAGCGGGTGGATCGCGGCGGTTCCATTCGCGTGGTGGATGACTATGCGCACAATCCGGCGAAAATTGAGGCGGCTTGGGAGGCGGTTGCCACGCCGTCCAACCGGGTGCTTGCGGTTTGGCGTCCGCATGGCTACGGCCCTTTGCGCAGCATGATGGATGGCTTGGAGGAGGCTTTCGCCCGCGCTTGCCGTCGGCAGGATCGTCTTTGGCTGCTGCCTGTTTTTGATGCTGGCGGAACGGCCAATCGCACGGTGGGGAGTCATGATTTGGCGGAGAAACTTCGCGCGCGCGACGTGCCTGTGGCGCTGGTGGAAGACTTTGCGGCGTTGGGCGCGGAAATGAAGGCCGCGGCGCGCGCGGGCGACACTATTCTCATCATGGGCGCGCGGGACCCTCAGTTGCCTGCCTTTGCCCGAGCGATGATTTCGGATTGAATGATTGCCGATTCTGGGACTAGAGTGGCCAGGTTATGAAAACACCAACGAAACCTGCTGTTCACATCTGGAACCCCGCTGCGGAGTGCATGGCGCGAGAAGAAATGGCCGCGCTGCAACTCAAACGTCTGAAAAAAGTTGTTAAAATTGCGTGGACGCGCTTGCCGTATTACCGGGCCAAGATGGAGGCCGCGGGCGTGAAGCCGAGCGATATTCAAACGCTGGCGGATGTGCAGCATCTGCCGTTCACCACGAAGGATGATTTGCGCGGTTGTTTCCCGTATAACGGGTTTGCGGCGCCGCTGGAGAAGGTGGTGCGCATTCATGCGTCGTCGGGCACAACGGGGCAGGCGACGGTGGTGGGTTATACGCGGCGTGACATCGCGTCGTGGCGGGAGCTGATGGCGCGTTTGCATACGGCGGCCGGGATTACGAGCAGCGATATTGTGCAGATTGCCTTCGGCTATGGATTTTTTACGGGTGGTTTGGGCCATCACTACGGCATTGAAAACGTTGGCGCGGCGGTGTTGCCGGTGTCGTCGGGCAAAAGCGAGCGGCAAATCCAAATTATGAAGGATTACGGCACGACCGTGCTGATTTGTACGCCGTCGTATGCGATGCACCTGGCGGAAATCATGGCGAAAACTCCGGATAGGGAGCGGATTCGCCTGCGGCTGGGGCTGTTTGGCGGCGAGGCCTGGACGGAGGGCATGCGCCGGGCGTTGCAGAGCGGGTTGGGCGTTTTTGCCACCGACAACTACGGCTTGAGCGAAGTCATGGGGCCGGGCGTTTCCTGCGAATGCGTGGAGCAAAACGGGATGCACTTGGCGGAGGATCATTTTTTGGCGGAGCTGATTAACCCGGATACGCGCGAGGTGGTGGCGGACCAAGCGGCGGGCGGCGAGCTGGTGCTGACCACGCTGACGAAGGAGGCGATTCCGGTGATTCGCTACCGCACCCGCGATTTGTGCCACTTCCTGCCGGGTGATTGTCCGTGCGGGCGAACGGGGCGGCGCATGAGCAAGGTGTCGGCGCGCAGCGATGACATGCTTATCATTCGCGGCGTCAATGTGTATCCGCAGCAAATTGAACAGGCGTTGCTGTCGGTGGATGGCGTGGCGCCGTATTACCAGATTGTGGTGTCCCGCACCGGCACGCTGGACGAATTGGAAGTGCTGGTGGAAGTGACCGAGGGCATCTTCTTTGACGAGATGACCAAGCAGCAGGCGCTCAAGGAAAAGATTGAGCGGCGCATGCAAGTGGAACTGGGCCTGCACGTCAAGGTGCGGCTGGTGGAGCCGGGCAGCACGCCGCGTTCGGAGGGCAAGGCCGTTCGCGTGCTGGATAAGCGGCGGCTGAAGTAGGCGCTGTCGGCGCGGGGAGCGGTGCGTGGCGGCAAGCCTGCAGGGTAAAACGGCGCTGGTGACGGGGGGGGCGCGGCGCATCGGCGCGGCGATTTGCCGCGCGCTGGCGGCGCGCGGCGCGGTGGTGGCTGTTCACTATCATCATTCCGAGGCGGAGGCCGTGGCTTTGGGACGGGAACTGGCGAACGGCACGCTGACGGTTCGCGGCGATTTGTCCCAACCGGCGGAGCGCGAATGGATTTTCCGCGAGGCCGCGGAATGGCTGGGGCGGGTGGATATTCTTGTGAATAATGCCGCGCAGTTTGTGCGTGATGGCGAGTCGGATGTCGCGGTCCTGCGCGCGGTCAATGTGACTGCGCCGCTGGAATTGGCGGCGCGGGTGAGTGAGCAGACAACGGGCGGATGTGTTGTTCATCTGCTGGATGCGTGGGTGGATGGTTCGGAGGGGGAGGGCTATCGAGAGTATGCGGCCAGCAAGCGTGAATTGGCGGACAGCCTTGCGGCGCATGCGCGCGAATGGGCGCCGCGCGTGCGGGTGAACGGTGTTGCGCCGGGGCCGGCGCTGGCGCCGGAACGTCAGCGCGAAGCCGCCGGCCGTGTGCTGCTGGCGGAGCGGCCCACGGCGGAGGCGGTCGCGCACGCGGTGGCGTTTCTGGCCGAGAATGAAGCCATCACCGGCCAGATTTTATATGTGGATGGCGGGCAACATTTGATGCGGCGGATGTTCTGAAGGAGGGGTTGTGATGAGTGAGAAGCGCACACGGAGAAAAGATCGCTTTGCGATGGTGGAGCGCACCCCGCGCCTGCGGATTATCACGGCCACCATCGGGCCGGGCAAAGCCAATTTGCTGGAGCACATTGCCGAGGAGCGCTCCATCAGCGAGGCGGCGCGTCAGATGAAAATGAGCTACAAACGCGCGTGGCAGTTGATTGAGGCGCTGAACACCACGTTTCGGCGGCCGCTGGTGGAATCGGTGGCGGGCGGCACGCAGGGGGGCGGGTCGCGGTTGACGCCGACGGGGAAGCGGGTGCTGGCGCTTTATCGCGAGCTTTGCGCCCAAAGCGAGGCCGCCGGTGAGCGGGAATTGCACGCGCTGCACCGGCTCTTGAAAACCAAGCCGAAGCCGTCGGCTGCTAAGGCTCGGCGATAACGCGATAAAATGCCCGCGGCCAGCCTGGCGGCAAGGGTTCGCTCCACTCGAACCCCGCGCTTCCGGGCGTCACATTGGTGACCACTGTCCACACGTTGGTGGGCGACAACTCGGGGGTGCGTTCAATGCGCAACGGGATTCTGGAGCTGGTTTCGCCGATGACCAGCGCGACCTCCTGATTTTCGGTCATGGTCATTTGTTGGATTTGCGGGGTAGGCACGGCAAATTGGACAACGAGGCGCGGGCGATATAGCGCGGCGTAACCGGAATCATCCGCGCTGGTGAAGGGCGCGCGTGGCATGCCACTTGCGGGAAGTGTTTCGTCAATTTGGAGCAGCGCGCCGTTGTTCAGCAGTTGGGCGCGCGCGGTTTCATTGGTCAGCAATGGGGCCAGCTCCCAAGTGAAGAAGCGGTCGTGATCCACGCCCAGGATTTCTCCTTTGACGCCAACGACGGGATACCGGGTGTCAAAGTCGCCGCCGGGTGTTGCCCAGGCGTTGGTGCCGTCCGCGGTGTTCCATGTTGCGCCGTTGGCGGGGGTCTGGCCGGTGCCGGGAACAAATGGCCGGGAGAGGGGGTAGAGCGTGACATCCCGCTCATCAGTTTTGTCGCTCCATACGTAGAGCCAGACCTTGGCGGACAGGATTTCCGCAGGGTCATAGGTGGCGAGTTCCGGCGGCAATTGGAAGAGGCCGCGACAGATGGAGCCGTCGCTGGCGTTGATAACGGTTTTAATCACTCTGTCGCTGCCGAAGTTTTTATCCTCACTGCCTGCGCGACTGTCCATATAGGTGTCGTTGGTGATGGGCAAGGTTTGAGGCGCGGCGAGCGTTACGGCAACATAGGGGCGCTCGGCGAGGGCTCCGCGAGAGCTGGTGAAAGGCGCGCGTGGCGTGCCACTTTCCGGGATTGGTGTTTCTTCAATTTGCAGCAATGCGCCGTGCGTCACCAAATTACTGCGAATGGTCGGATGCGTGAGCCATTCGGTGATGTCCCAGCGGCAAAACTTATCCGTTCCAAAGTGTCCCGTGACAAAAACATTCGTGTCGAAATCGCCGCCGGGTGTTGCCCAAGTGGTAGTGCCGTCGCAGGTTTCCCACGTTGTGCCGTCGGCGGGGTCTTGGCCGGTGCCGGGAGTAAATGATTGAAGGAGGGGGAACAGGCGTATGGTCCGGCCAGCGGTTTGATTTTTAAACACGAAGAAACAAACGTTTGCCTGCGCGATTTTTTCGGGGTCCAGGGCAATCAGTTCGTCCGGCAGGCGAAAGAGTCCGCGGCAGGCGGAGCCGTCGCTGCTGATGAGCACTTTGACGGAGCTGCTACCGCCGAAGTTTTGGGCGGGAGCGGCGCTGTCCAGATAGGTATCAGCGACGATTGGCAGATTCATGGCGGCGAGGCTGGCGTGGGTGATGAGCAATGAGGCAAGCAACGCGATTAGCCAGCGGAGATTCTGTGGGCGAGTTTTTTTCATCATAGCCTTCTTTCTTTTCATCAATAGGGATAGGGGAACCAGGTCAGGTCGCCGCGTTTGGGAATGCGCGGGTTTTTGCTTTCGGGGTCCCATAAATCGTTGCGCCAAGCGACATGACCATCCAGATACAGCACATTGCAGCCCTCGCCTCCCAGCAAGTGCGCGTGGCGAGCGGTCACGGCGCCGGCATCTTCGCCGCCAAAGCGTCCGCCGTTGCCTTTTTTGGGGTCAACGGATTGTTCAAACATGAGAATGGTCACCGATGGGGCGACGCTTCTGCCCATGAACAGGAAGCTGGGTTGCTGCTCCGCGCCCCAAGGCAGGCCGAAATCGAAATCGTGCGAAAGGTATGAGTTCATCGCGTAACTGAAGTAGTCGTCTTTTTTTGGGGAGGATGCATCGCGCGCGGCGGCCTCGACGCGGGCGGAGGGGCATTGCCAGGGATTGCCGGTGGGGCGCTTGCCGGGCGGGTGTTCATTCCAGGGCTTCAAGCCCATGTAGGGCGGCACCACGTCCATCCAGCCGTGCTGTCCGCCATCGGTGCCTTTGACGTCCCGCTCCGGGCCATCCGGATGCGGGAGGAATCCTTTGTGGTCGGCGGCATACGCCAGAAACCCGATGCCCCAGTTGCGCAAATTGGATTTACAGGCGCCTTCGCGGGCCAGGTTGAGGGCCTTGCCGTAAAAAGGCGTCAGCACGGCGAGCAGCAGGGCCAGCACGGCGATAACGACGAGCAACTCCAGCAGGGTAAATGCCGCGCGGGGGGGCTGCCGCTGCCGTAAAAAATGGATGGAATCTGACACGCTCTCCACCATAGAAGTTCCCCGGCGGGAGTCAAGCTGTTATATCCAATTGGAAATAACGGTCGGGGAAATTTTGCAGGATTGTCCGGCGGAAAATGGCGCGACTGGGCCGCGCGGGGGGGGGCGTCGGAGCTGTTTTTTTGCTCAGGTGTGCGCGTTAATCCACGCTGCAGAGAACCTTGGGATTGACGAGGTTGTCGAAGATGGCGTTGGCGGCGTTGGCGTCCTTGAGGGTGACGACATGGCCATCCAGAAACAGCACGTTGCGCACATTGGCACCGTGGTTGTCCTCGGGGCCGATTTTCGGCATGTTGCCGGGGGTGGCGGCGCCGAAATCGCGCTGGTTGGATTCATCGCAGAGCACGGGGGAGGTGGGCGGGGATTCCTGCGTGCGGATCAGGTGATAGCCGGAGATATACATGTAGCTGCAGTTGCCCTGCTGCGAACGGAAGGAGGCAATGTCTTTGGCCTGCTGTACGGGCACGTTGTTGTTGTCGAGCCTGTCGCTGGGGCAAATCCACAGGCGCAAATCGGTGACATAGCCGCCCTTGTAGAGGTCAACGACGATTGCCGTGAAGTCTGGCACTTCCTGAAAGGTGCCGTTGGCTGGTGGCAGGGGATTTTTGTGCGGGAATTCGCCCTGATGATCGGTGGCATAGGCCGCGAAGATGGAACCCAGCGCCTTGAGGTTGTTGGCGCAGGACGCGCGGCGGCTCATTTCAATGCCCTTCATGGAAGCGGGCAATATGATGGCTACGAGGATGGCCAAAATGGCGATGACCACCAGCATTTCGATGAGGGTGAAGGCGGATTTTTTGCGCATGGGGGGTCTCCTGAATGGGTTATGGGGCATTGTAATAAGGTGCCATGAAGGCGTGCCAGTTAAAGTCACTGTACCCAACCCCGTTATCTAATTCGGGCAGGGATGTGAAGACCCAATCTATGCTGACGGAATAGTTCGTGGGCACGGGGAACGAATACTCCCAGAGGGAATCAGTGGTGTTGGTCATGGCCGGGCGCGGTTTCTGGGTGTCCTTCCAGCCATCAAATCCCATGTGCAAGTAGATACTCGTGGCGGTCGCGAGTGGTGTGCCGGCTGCATCGAGCGTGATGGTGAAGAGTTCGCCGGGGACTGGCGGCATGGGGTCCATGGTGACACCGCCCGAACCGCGAATGAACTGGAAGTCCCCGCCGGTTTCGTACCATTCATGGGTGGGTCCGCCTCGGGGCTTGAACTTGACCCCATCGCCCGCCGCCAAGGAAAGGTCGGTCATCCATGTGCCGTTGCCGATGAAGGTCATGGGCTGGCCAGTATTCCAGCCTGAAAAGTTGCCGGTGAGGGTCATGCTGCGCATGCCTTTGAGGTTGGATTGGAACTGGCAGAAATAGACACGGACGGTGGTGGCGCCCGTCGGGATATTGGCGTTGGGTTCCCAATAGGTGGGGGTGGGGGCAGGTTCAAGGCCGGCATACGCGGCATAGAATTCTTTTTCGGGAGAGGCCTGAGCCACGACGCCGGTCCACGTCCGGCGATCGCCAATCAGATTGCCCATCGTGGCGCGGTGGCCATAGTTGTCAAAGCCGCTGACCGGATTGGTGGAAATCAAAATGCCGTGGGCGGCTTCCGTGGCCAGATTATCGAAAAGGACCGTGGCGGTTGTGCCTGCGAGGGAGACCCCCAGCATGTCCGGCGCGTTTTCGGCGGGCGGGGGCGGCAGGTCTTCGTTGTCCCAGAGGAAAGGCGCCAGGACGATGGGTTCAGTTTCCTCGGGGTCCACGACGTAATAGCTCAGGTTCTCGGCGGGGCTTTCGTAATGATTGTTGCCGGTGGTGAGGACGTAGAACTTGTAAATGAAGCTGCGGGGTGAGCGGCCGTTGAACCAATAGGTCGTTCCCTGATAGGGCTCCGTGCCGGGAATGTTATTAATCCAATCGGCTTCCCGACCGCCGACCAGAGAGTGGGGCGCGCCGGGTTCGCTGGCCGCGTCCACGCCATTGGTGGAAAACGCCCAGAGGCGAGAATAGATGCCATCGTCGGCGACCGCGTCGCCGTGGGTGCCGTCGTCGAACAATTCGATGCCGGCATTTTCCCAATTCAGGTAGGCGCTGTTGCCGGGGTAATCGCTGGCGGTGCCGCCGGCGTTGTTGCCGGTGCTGTTGAAGCCGCGCAGGGGGTCGGAGCCCATGACCATGACGCGCTGAAGGTTGTCGCGTTTGCGCAGGGAGAGGTCGAGCTGGAAGAGGATTTCGCGGCGGACGCGGACGCCGGCATCGCCGCGCTGGGGATCAGTGAAGAGCTGGTTGTGGGCGGACGGCTCGTTGGTGCTGCTGGGGTTGCGCAGCGGATGGGCGGCGGCGCCGAGATATTCCCGCACGGTCATGGGGGTGCCGTCGTTGTTGAGGGTGAGCTGGCGCGACGCGTTGTCGAAGCTGGTGAGGCGGATGGCCTCGAAGGTGTTGGTGCCGCCAATGAGCGCGCTGTATTTATAGTGCAGGACGGTGGCGAGCCGGGCGGGAATGTGACCGTGGCCTGAACCCAGCCGTTCGAGCCGGGGATGGGGGTCAGCGGCGTGTTTTGAGAGGGCGGGTAATTCCATTCGAGGGGCAGGGCGCCGCCGTTGACGAAAAATGCGGTTGGCGCGGCATGTTTTTTGCTGATGCCCATGCCGGAGTTGGTGTTGACCTGAAAGGTCACTTGCACGGATTGCGTGATGCCGGCGGAGGCTGGGAACAGGCAGAAGTCCGTCACGCGCGAATTACCGGCGGCAACTTCCACGCCGGTTGCGCGGATGGACAGCATGTCGCCGGTGGCGATGGGGGCGGGGAGTTCCAGCAGAACGCCGGAGGCCCCTTGCGGGGTGGCCGCGTTTGGAACTGCGCCGCCGACGCTCCAATTGGCGGTGTTGGCCACGGTTGCGGGGGTGACCGGCTCATTAAAGGCCACATAAACCGTTGATGCGCCGACCGCGCCGGAGGCGTTCTGGATGTAAGGTGCGTTCACATCGCCGGTGAGCATGTCGGGGATGCCGTCGTTATCGGAGTCGATGATCACGTCCACATATTCCGGGTTGGTCAGATAGCCGTCGGCCCAGACGTCGCCGGTTTGGCGGGGCAGGGTGTCGGGGCAACTGTAGATGTCGTTCGGGATGTTGTTATGGACGCCGGCCAGAAGTCGGATGGTCGCGCCGCGGGGAACGATTTCGCCGGGCTCAACGGTGCCGAAGCGGCCTTCCGCGCCATAGAAGACGGACCAGGGGATTTGGGCTTCGAGGCCCTGGTGGGGACAGGGGGATGAGTTGCGTTCGCAGGCCATATCCAGTGTTCCGCCCGTGCGCGTGTTCCCGTTGGGGGCATCAAAGAGCGCCACGATGTCGTTGGTGTTCACGAAACTGGTTCCGTCGTAGAGCACACGGAGAATGTTGTTATAGGTTCCTTCGCTGGCCAGCATGTAGTCCAATCCGAAGTGGCCCTGGGTGTCCGTCCAGCCGAATTCGTTGAACTTGATATATCCCGGAAAATCGTCGTCGTTTCCAATCCAGTTGGTGGTGGTGGTGGCGCCGGTGGGCGGGGCGGCGTCGGGATCGGCATCAATGATGACGACCAACTTGTCGCTTTGCAACCAGGCTTGATAGCCGATATAGAGGTTGGTGGCATCCCAGGTGACGAACAGGTTGGAGACGGTGACGGTAGTCCAAGCGGGTTCTGCGCCGAATACAGCCCGCAGGTCGGTGGCGTCATACTCAATTGGGCGGCCGTCGAGGACCGGGGTGTTGGGCGGTGTGGCGCTTGCGAAAATGGCCGTTAAGACCAAGGTTGAGAAAAACGCGAATTTCTTCATGCGGCCTCCATAGAATTGTATGACTGTATACCTTAATAAAGGCAACGGAACAATAAGGAAAACTGTTGGCGCTTGTCCGACGGGGGAGGGCAACCCGGGGCGTGGATTGGGTTTGCGGCGACTGGGGGCGTGTAGGGGCGGAAGCCTCAAAAATTGAAGCTGTAACTGATTGCTAACAAGGCAATTGGGCGCGAATAAACCACAAAGTCTTGTTATATTGACAATTAACAACATCAACATGTTGTGGCATATGAACTATTTGGCCTTTTTCGTGGATTAACGGTGGAAGGGGGGCGGCGAATGTGGTGATGAATACATGGATAGAAACGGTGCGGGATTTGCCGGTCTTGTGCCGTTCGGTTTTGCGCTTGTGCGTCGTTGCGAAAGGAGAACCCGGGTTGTCATGAATAAAACTGTTGCCGTGAAATTCGACGGATTCCGCAAGCGTGATGGCATGATTGTGCCGTTCAGCCGGGACAAGATTATTCGCGCCATTTCCAGCGCCGCGGAGGAAGTGTGCCGCCGCGATCAGGTGGAAGTTGGCGAAACCATGCCCGCCCAGATGGCGGATTTGGTGATTCAACAACTGTCGGACCCGCGCAGCGAATATCATGTGTCGCCGGATGAGAACGGCCGCCGCATTCCGCATCTAGAAGACATGCAGGACTTGATTGAAATTGTGCTGGCGGAGCAGGGCTATGCGCCTATCGTGGCGGCCTACAAGCGGTTTCGCAAGCATCGCCAAATTGCGCGCGAGCGCATCCGTGTGCGCAACCAGGGCAAGACTTCCGGCGAGTCCAAACCCGTGGACCTGACGGATGCCGGCATGTTGCTGGTGGACTCCGTTGTTCGCGGCAGCACGTTGCCGTGGGATCGCAAGGAGTTGATTGACACGCTGATGCGCCACACGGACCTGAACACCGAGGTTGCGCTGAACATCGCCAAGACCGTTGAAAATCAGGTGATTGCCAGCGGCATGAGCAGCGTGGACAGCACGTTGATTCGCGAGCTGTTAAACAACGAGCTGTCCTTGCGCGGCTATCGCCACCAACTGCGTGATTTGTCCGTGTATGGCGTTTCGCGCCAATACGTGGATCGGCTGATGTATGCCAAGAGCCTTGAAAACAGCAACATCGTCAACAACAACCCCGAAGCCGTGCAACTGGGCATCGCCGAGCTGGTGCTCAAGCAGTGGGCGCTTGATACCATTTTTTCCGCCGACCTCAAAAACGCGCACAACACGGGCGCGATTCATTTGCACGACCTCGGCTATCCCCACCGCGTGTATTGCTCGTCCCACTCCGTGGAATACGTGAAAAAATACGGGCTGCGCGGGCTGAACAACCTCAACAACGAGAGCGCGCCGGCGCACAGCGCCCACGTGCTGACGGGCCATCTGAACACCTTTTTGTCCTCGATGCAGGCCAATTATGCCGGCGCGCTCGGGCTGGCCTACATCAACATCATGTTTGCGCCGTATCTGCGCGGCGCAGGCGCGGCCGAAATGCGCCAAGTGGCGCAAGGCCTGATTTTCGGCGCGGCCCAGAATGCGTTTTCGCGCGGCGGGCAGACCATTTTTCTCGATTTCAACATTCATAGCGGGGTGCCGGGCTATTTGAAGAGCGTGCCGGCCGTGGGTCCCGCCGGGCGCTACATGTTGCGGGCTTCCGATGGCACCATCCGTCGCTTGGAAGAGGTCATTCGCGACGAAAAAGACGCTCACGGCAATCGCCTCATGGAGCTGTATCTCACGGAAGCGGACGGTTCCCGCCGCTGCGTGTTGCGCGAGGTGCCTGATGCGCGCAACGGCTTGAGCTATGACCCTGCCGTTGAGGCTGATTTGGCCGCCCGCGGCGAGCGCATCCTGACCTATGGCGACTACGAAGAAGAAGCGCGTGAGCTGGCCCGCGCCTTGCTGGATGTCTGGGAGGAAGGCGACGCCAACAACCACGTCTTCGAGTTCCCGAAATGCGACTTCCACGTCAACGCCGAAACCTTCAGCGACCCGCAACAATTCGCGATTTATCAGCGCGCCTGCGAAGTCGCCAGCCGCAACGGATCGGTCTATTTCATTTTCGACCGCGACGAAGTTACGCTGTCCGCCTGTTGCCGCCTGCGCACGACCATTCAGGACAACTACATGATGCGCCATCCGGAAAGCATGCGCTTTTGCGGGTTCCAAAACGTCACCATCAACATTCCGCAGTGCATGTACCGCGCGGCGCGCGCCGGCCAGCGTTCGCTGGAAGGTCTGCTGGGCGAGATTGACAAGATGATGGATTTGGCCGTGAAGGCGCACGAGCAGAAGCGCCAGCGCATTGCTGAAATGATGAGCGGCCCCGGCTTCCCGCTGTGGCAAATCGGAAAAATCGCCTGCGATGGCAAGCCGTATGTCGAGCTGGATCAAGCCACCTACATTATCGGGCTGATTGGCGTGAATGACGCCATCCAATTCCTGACCGGCGAGCAACTGCATGAAAGCGCGGATGCCCTTCGCATGGCGGAAAAAATTGTTGCCCACATGTTTCTGCGCTGCAAAAAGCTGTCCGTGAAGCACAACATGAAGCTCACGCTCGAAGAATCGCCGGCGGAAAGCGCCGCCCGCCGTTTGGCCAAGGCCGATTTGGTGTATTACCGCGAGGAAGCGCAATCCATCGTCAAGGGCGGCAACGAGGACGTGGCCTACTACACCAACAGCATTCATCTCGCCGCCGATGCTCCCGTGGCTTTGGTGGAGCGTATCCGGCAACAGGCCAAGTTCCACAGCCTGATTGAAAGCGGCGCCATCACCCACGCCTTCATCGGCGAAGAACGCCCCTCGCCCGCCGCCATCGAAACCCTGATGCGCGAAACTTTCTTCCGCACGCAATCCGCGCAGGTGACGCTCTCGCCGGAATTCACCTATTGCCTTGATTGCGGTCACAACATGCGCGGGCTGAAAGACCATTGCACGTCGTGCGGCTCGGCCCATGTTGAAGGCGAAACCCGCGTGGTGGGCTACTTCAGCAAAATCAACAACTGGAACAAGAGCAAACGCTACGGCGAATTGCCCGCGCGTCAACGCGGCATCTATGCCGTGGCCAGCGGCGCTCCGACGCCTGCCGCGCCCGCCTGTCAACCCGAACCGGTGGAGGCATGACCATGGCCTGCACCTATCAAATTCATGTCTTCGGCAAACCCGGCTGCGACAAATGCACCATCCTGAATGACCGGCTCGACGCCCTTCTGAAAGCGGACGAATGGGCCGACTTCGAGAAGGTTTATCACAACCTCGAAACCGAGGCCGGCCTGGTTGAGTTTTGCGAAGCCGAATGCCTCAATCCGCAGCGCGTGCCCGGATTCTATGTTTCCAAGGTCAATCCCGACACCGGCGCGCACGAACCGCTGCCCAATCCGACGCCCGGCGCGCCGGACGCCCCCGGCGGCTCCAGCGCGCTCTATACGTGGGTTGGCCTGCAAACGGACTACACCCCGGTCGGCCGCGGAGTCATCACGCCGCGCATGATTACCGCCGTGTTGCAGCAAGCCCGCGCCTTGTGAGCGAGGGCCGCCGGCCGCATCATGACTGACGGCGCAACATCTCCGGTTTTCAGCATTCTGCAAAATCCGTCGCTGGTGGATTATCCCGGCAAACTGGCCGGCGTGTTCTTTATTGCCGGGTGCAATTTCCGTTGCGGATTCTGTCACAATGCCGACTTGATGCGTCCGTGCGAAACGGACAACCTGCCGTGGCATCAAGTGGAAGCCATCTGCCGCCGTTTTCGAGACAACTGGGTGCAAGGCGCGGTCCTCACCGGCGGCGAGCCAACTTTGCATCCTGATTTGCCCGCTGTCGTGGAAAAATTGCGCGGCTTCGGCTTTGCGGTGAAACTGGATACCAACGGTTCGCGCCCGCGCGTGCTGGAAAAACTGTTGCCGCTGGTGGACTACGTCGCCATGGATATTAAATGCGCGCCGGAAGAGTACGGCGCGCGCACCGGATTTGCCGATGCGGCCACGTTGACGGAATCCATTCGCCTGATTCGTGAACATGCCGCCGATTATGAGTTTCGCACCACCGTGATTGAATCCTGGCACACGCCGGAAACCATGACGGCCATCGGCGAATGGGTGGGAGGCGCCAAGCGGCACGTGTTGCAGGCATTTGTCCCGCGCGAGCATTTGCCAGATCCCGCCATGCGCGTCTTGCGCGAAACGCCCGCCGATGTGCTGCGCGCTCTGGCCGACATCCTGCGCCGGCACGTTCAATGCGTCGAAATCCGCGGCGGATTTTAATTTTCTTCATCTGTTTTTTAATAAAACAGCAAAAAATGGTCATACATTTGGGCAAATGTGTGGAAAATGGGCTAAATTTTCAGAAACAGCTTCAAATGCTATGAAATCTAGAAAATAATTGTATTTTCTTTGATATTTTGGCCTGCGGGGCAGTGAGAAGGGAAGAAAATAAAATAATAAGAAAATTTTAAATTATATGGAAAAATTATCGTGAGATTTGCTCATTTGCATATCACATTTTATGCGTTTGGTTGGGGCAACGGGTCGCTGAGGGGGGAAAACTTGTTCGTGTGAAATTCGCGCCTCAATCTCGAAAATCATGCGACGTAAAAAGCGGTGAAAAGGTTCAAAAAATGTTTTTTGAAAGTGTAGACCGTTTTATAAAACGGTCTACACCAAAAATTGAAATTCTCTCGAAAAATTGAAAATTTTGAAAAACGCGTTGTAGGGCGTTTTATAAAACGCCCTACACTTAAAAAACGCTGATTTTTCTGCTTTGGGGGTTTCGAGGAGCGGATGGTGTTGTATTTCTCATATTGTAAAAATGGGCACTCGGGTATTGGCCGGGATGGGGCGATTTGCGAGTAACGGGGACGTTTTTTTTGATGTGTATTTGGCGGGAAAAATAAATAATAAGGGAATAAAACTTTAAGATGATGAAAAAATGTGAAAAATGGGAAATAGTCATAAGAAAAATGAAAATTATTGTTAGAAAATGCCAGAAAAGCCAGAATCCGTTGAAATTTTTGGGATTTGGGTGGATTTACGGGGCGTGGGGGTGGAGGTGAGATGCGGGCGGGCTTGCGGCGGGAATGATTCTGGCTAGAATGGGGCGCTATGTCAGGGTTTCAGCTTCAACCGGTTCGGGTGGGGTCGCTCGTGGTCGAGTGGCCTGTTTTTTTGGCGCCGATGGCGGGTTATACGGATGGCGCGTTCCGGTCGCTGTGTCTGGAGCAGGGGTGCGGGGGGGGGGTGACGGAAATGGTGTCGTCGCAGGGGCTGGTGCGGAATCATGCGCGGACGAAGCATTTGCTGGATACGGTGGAGGGGGAGCGGGTGGTTGGGGCGCAGTTGTATGGGTCGGACCCGGCGGTGATGGCGGCGGCGGCGGAGCTGGTGGTGGCTACGGGGCGGTTTGCGTTTATTGATATCAACGCGGGTTGCCCGATGCCGAAGATTCGCAATCGCGGCGATGGGGCGGGGCTGATGCGGAATCCGGCGCGAATGGCGGAGATTACGCGGCAGGTCAAGGCGGCGGCGGGTGCGCTGCCGGTGACGGTGAAGACGCGGATTGGCTGGGATGCGGATTGTGTGAATGTGCTGGAAACTACGGCGGGAGTGGAGGCGGCGGGGGCGGATGCCATCTGCGTGCATGGGCGGGTGGCGCGGGTGCGGCATTCCGGGCCGGTGGCGTGGGATGTGATTGCGGAGGTTAAGGCGGCGCGGCGGGTGCCGGTGTTCGGCAACGGGGGGGTGCGGGTGGCGGAGGATGTGTTTCGCATGGTGGCGGAAACGGGGGTGGATGGGGTGATGATTGGGCGGCCGGCGCTGGGGAATCCCTGGCTGTTTCGGGATATTCGGGATGTGGCGGCGGGGCGGGAGCCGCGGGCGCCGTCCGTGGAGGATGTGCGCGCGATGATTCATGAGCATATGCGGCGCGAGATGGAGTTGCTGGGGAGGCGCCGGGCGAAGGATTTGCGGCTGGGTGTGGATTTGACGGCTTGCCTGATGCTGCGCGCGCATTTGGTGCGCTATTTGCGGGGATTCCGCGCGTTTGGCGCGTTGGCGCGCACGTTGGAGCAGCGGCAGGACAGCGCAACGCTGTTGGGGCGGGTGGACGAGGTGTTGGCGTCGGGGCGCAAGTGCGAGCGATAAAAGTTTCGCCGGCGTTTTTTGCGCGGGGGGTGTGCAGTTGGTGGCGGATTTGGTAAATTGTTCAGGTACATGAAACAGGGCATGGTTCAGAGTCAGGCGTTGCGCCAGGAGATGAAGCTGGCGCCGCGCATGTTGCAGGCGTTGCGCTTTTTACAGGCGCCGCTGCCGGAGTTGCGTGAATTGATTCGCGCGGAGCTGGAGCAAAATCCGGTGCTGGAGGAAGCGGGAGATTTGGGCGAGACGGTGTTATCCCCGCCGGAGCCGCTTGTGTCGCCGGGCGACGATGTGGATGCGCAAAACGATTTTGAGTCGGATGATTTTCGTCGCGAGATTGACGCGTTTGAACAGATGGTTGAGCCGAGTGGCGCGGGGGCGGCGAGCTCGCCGGAGGCGGAGGAAAAGCGGCAGTTTTTCATGGATTCGCTGACGGAGCCGGTGTCGCTGTATGCCACGCTGGAGGAGCAGTTGAACGGGTCGGGGCTGGATGCGGCTCACAAGCGGGCGGGGAAGCAAATTATCGGGAATCTGGACGCGAATGGCTGGCTGACGGTGGATTTGGCGGAGATTGCGCGTGCGGCGGAGGTTGCGGAGTCGGTGGCGGCGGCGGCGCTGGCGGAGGTTCAGGAGTTTGACCCGGCGGGAGTGGCGGCGCGCAACTTGCAGGAGTGTTTGCTGATTCAATTGCGGCGGGCGGGGCAGGGGGCGGACTCGCCGGCGGCGCGGCTGGTGAAGAATCATTTGGCGCAATTGGGGGAGCTGTCGGCGCAGGAGATGGCGGAGGCGGCGGGGATGAGCGAGGCGGATGTGGTTGCGGCGATGGGGCTGATTCAGTCGCTGGACCCCCGGCCGGGATTGAAGTATTCCGCGCCGCCGCCGATGTATGTGATGCCTGAAGTGGAAATTCGCGGCAGTCCTGAACTTGGCTATGTTGTGGAGATGCTCAAGGACACGTGGCCCCGGCTGTATATCAGTGAGGACTATCAGGAGATGCTGGCTGATCCCGAGACGGCGGAGGAGGCTCGAAAATATCTGACGGAGAAAATCCGCGACGGGAAGTTTGTGCTGGATAGCTTGCTGCAGCGGCAGGAAACCGTGCAGCGAATCGCGCAGGAAATTGCCGAGACTCAGGCGGAGTTTTTTGAGCACGGCATTACCAAATTAAAACCGCTGACGCTGAGTTCGGTGGCGGAAAAGTTGGGCGTTCACGACACCACCGTTGGGCGTGCTGTTGCGGATAAATATGTCAAGACGCCGCAGGGCGTTTTTGAGCTGAAGTTTTTTTTCCCCAGCGGGGTGAAAACGGCGGATGGCGGGGCGATGGCCGCGGCGGCGGTCAAGGAGACGCTGGCGCGGCTGATTGCGCGCGAGGATGTGCGCAAACCGCTCTCGGATCAGGCGCTGGCGAAGCTGCTGGGTGAACAGGGGATTCAGATTGCGCGGCGCACCGTGGCCAAGTACCGCGAAGAACTGGGCTTGCCCCCCGCCCATCAACGGAAGTAGCTTGGCGAACGATGGAGCATCATGAAAACCAATTTTGACATCAACGATTTTGCGGAGTTCTGCCGCACGAACCGGCCGGCCTACCATGAGCATTATTATGCGATGTATTCCAGTTGGTGGGATGCCATCACCACGGAGCCGAATCTGATGGTGATTCCACTGGATGACCACATGGTTCACCGCGGCGACGGGTTGTTTGAAACGGTGAAGTGCGTGAATGGCGTGGTCTATAACATGCACGCGCATTTGGAGCGGCTGGAAAATGGCGCGCGGGCAATTGCGTTGAAGATGCCTTGGAGCCGCGCGGATATTCAACGCATCATGGGCGATGTGTTGCGCGCAGGCGGGCGGCGGGACGCGTTGATTCGCATTTTTATTTCGCGCGGGCCGGGCGGGCATTCGGCGAATCCCTACGAGTGCCCCGCGCCGCTTTTGTTTGTGCTGGCGATTCGCTTGCCGCCGCCGTTCATGACGGCCAGCCCCGCCGGTGCCAGGGTGGGCGTGAGCACCGTGCCGGGCAAGCCCGGCCTTTTCGCGCAAGTGAAGAGCGTGAATTATTTGCCGAATGTCATGATGAAAAAACAAGCGGTGGATACCGGCGTGGACTTCATGCTCGGGTTTGATCCGCAGGGGCATATGACGGAATTGCCTACGGAAAACTTTGGCATTGTGACTCCGGCCCGCGTGTTGCGCGTGCCGAAGCCGGATCATATTTTGCTGGGGACAACCATGCAGCGCGTGATGGAGCTGGCGCGCGAGCAATTGGTACCCGCCGGCATTTTGGCCGGCGTGGAGGAGGCGGATGTTCCGCGCGAGGAACTCGAACAGGCGGCGGAAATGCTTGTGTTCGGCACCACGCCGCATGTGACCGCCGTGACGGAATTTGCCGGGCGGCCGGTGGGCGACGGCAAGCCCGGCCCGGTTTGGCGCGAGCTGAGCCGGATTTTTGAAGCGGATCAAAACAATCCTGCGATGCGCACGGAAATCTGGACGTGAAGCCTGCGATGAAAAGTTTTCAGAAAGAATTGCAGCACAGGGAAAGAAAATTGTGTTGCCAAGCAGGGGTAAGTTAAGGTTTGTTAAATCCACCAGTGTATTTAATTTATTCCATTTTAGCGGTTAACAAAATGCGGAGGATCTTATGATGAAGATTGGTGCGCGTTGGGTTTTGATTTTTGTTGTGATGGCGCTGGTGGCCATGATGGTCGGTTGTGAAACCGCCACGATGGACAATCAGGGGAATATTTCTTTGGACGACTTGGAGGGAATTGTGCCTGAGCCGGACCCGGGTGAAGGAAACGGGGGCGGAGAAGGGGATGGAGGCGGGAATGACGGGGTGCAACCTGATCCCGGGGGCGGCGGCAACGCCGGTTTCCCTGCCGAAATTGACACGCCCATCAAGTGGATGCATACCGATGTTTCCAAATGGCCCGTTACAACCACGGTCAACGTCAGCTTCAGCGGCGACAAGATTCAATTTCCGTATGACAAGGCCAAAACCTGGCGCGCGGTGGATGGCGTGAATGCCAACCCGTGGGTGATTGCCAAGGTGAATGGCCAGTGGTATGCGGCCACGTTCGAGTGGTTGCGATTCGGGCAAACGGTCAAGCCCATGTACACCGTGCGTGGCGACCATACCAAGTCTCCGCCTTTGAGCGGCAACTGGGCGCCCAAAAAAGGCGAGCGCGTGGGCATTTTTGTCAGCGGTTTGGCCCGCACCAAAACCCGCAACCATCAGGAGCGCAGCAACGTGGTCATGGTCACGTGGCCGTAAGGTCGCGTCGTCCGGTTTTGCCGGGCAACCAGCAGTTGCCATCTTCCCCCCCGACAGCCGCGGAAATACTCCACGCGTTGTCCCGTCACGCCGACCCCGCACAGGCGCGGATTTTAAGCCGCTTCTTCAAGACCGGGCCGGGCGAATATGGCGCGGGCGATACATTTTGGGGGATACGCGTTCCGCAGGTTCGCGCGGTGATGACTCGCTATCCTCATTTGCCGCTCTCCGTGGCCGCGGAATTGCTCGCGTCGCCGATTCACGAAGTTCGTCTGGCGGCGCTGGTGGCTCTGGCCCGCGATTATGAGCGCGGCAGCCCTGCCGAGCGGACCGCCATTTTCGATTTTTATCTCGCGCACACCGGCCGGATTAATAACTGGGATTTGGTGGATTTGAGCGCGCCGAATATCGTGGGAAGCCATTTGCCTCCCGGCAAAGGCCGGCGCGTTCTCGGGCGATTGGCACGCTCCGCCAATCTTTGGGAGCGGCGCATTGCCATGGTTGCCACGCTCGCGCACATCCGGCAGGGCAACTGGGCCAATACGTTGTGGCTGGCCGAAACTTTTTTGCGAGATTCCGAAGATTTGATGCACAAAGCCAGCGGGTGGATGTTGCGCGAGGTTGGCAAGCGGGATGCTGCCGCCTTGCGAGAATTTCTGGCCGCGCATGCTGTTCAGATGCCCCGCACCATGCTGCGTTACGCGATTGAACGCTTTCCGCCGGCTGAGCGCCGCCATTGGTTGTCCCACAAAGGAGGCCGTCCTGAAAAAGCGCACCGTCCCCGAAAAACGTGATGCCCGCGCCGAACGCAACCAAGGGCCTCGCGCCCCTGCGTTCAGGAAAGAATGAAAATTTTTCGGATTTTCTTTACACCGCACCCGAGAACATGATACATAAATGAGTTTGAATCATTTGGGCCAACTTTTAGCACAGGAATCTATGCAACCAGTCATCAATCATTTAATCCAGCTTCAGGAATTCATCATTGCGCGTGCGCAACAAGAAGCCGGCATGCCCGGCGCCCAGCTCGACCAGTTGGATGCCTCCATTTCCGCGCTGACGAAGGAATTGCCGCCCGAAGTGAATATTCGTTTTTCCCGCCTTTTGCAAAAAGGCCCCTTGGCCATTGTGCCGGTCGTCAATGGTGTTTGCACCGCTTGCGGCATGACGCTGCCGGTGGCCCTCGTGCATCAGGTTCACGCCGCCGAACAAATTTACAACTGCCCGTCGTGCGCGCGGCTTCTCTTTTACCGCGCATCCGGCGCGCGCAACACGCGCAAATCGCCGCGCCGCAGCGAAGCGCCCAAAGTCGGCATTGAACGCTTCTCCGCGCAATCGCTCATGATTACGGAATTGGAAGGCGCCGATCGCGACTCCATCATTGCCGAGCTTTGCCAGAAAATGGCCGACGAAGGCTTTGTGGATGATCCCGTCAAATTGCAGGAAGCGGCCCTCCAGCGCGAAGCCATCATTTCCACCGCCGTGGAAAACGGGCTTGCGTTTCCTCACGTGCGCAGCGTGGAAGGCGGCGCGCTGACGCTGGCTCTCGGCATCACGCCCAAGCCGGTCAAGTTTGACCCCGCCGCCGGCAAGGCCAGCACCCGCATTGTATTTTTCATGGTCATTCCCACCGCTGCCAGCGCGTTCTATCTCAAGTTGCTTGCCGGGCTTTCGCAGGTTTTCCAAAAAGCCGAAAATCGCGACAAACTGCTCGAAGCCGACACGCCGGAAAAACTGTGGAAGGCGCTCATCCGGACGACGCGCCTGGCCATCCAATAAACTTCTGCCGGCGCTTTTCGCGGTGACTCCGCAGCGCAATCTGGTTCTATTGGGCTTCATGGGCACGGGCAAAAGCGCCCTTGGCCGCCGCGTTGCCGAGCGGACGAATCGCTCTTTCCTCGACATGGATGCCGAACTCGAACGCCGTGCCGGAAAACCCATCCCCGCCATTTTCGCGGAAGACGGCGAGGCCGCTTTCCGCGACATGGAAACCGCGCTGGCCGTCGAATGGGGCCGGCAAACGGGCGCGGTCATTTCCTGCGGCGGCGGCGTGGTTTTGCGCGAGGAAAATTTGCAGGCGCTGTCCGCCAACGGCATCTTGGTTTGCCTGACCGCGCGGCCGGAGGTCATCTTGCAGCGCACATCTCGCGAGAAAAATCGTCCGTTGCTTGCCGGTGAAAATCCGGAAGAAAAAATCCGCGCGTTGCTGTCCGCCCGCGCGCCGCATTACGCAAAAATTCCCATCCAGCTCGATACCTCCGATGCCAGCTTGGACGACTTGACGGAGCGGCTCACGAAAATCTGGACTTCGGCGTGAGCGCGCGCATGGCCGGCGCGCGCCATCTCAATTTCGTTGGGTCTGGGGCCATTTTCCGGCATACTCCCGGTTGAGCAATGTGGCGCTATCTGGCCAGACGAGCAGGGCAGGCCATTCCGACGGCTATCGGTGTGGTGCTCATCACCTTTGTGCTTTTTCATGTTGTCGGCGGCTCGCCGGCCGCCAGCGTATTGGGGCAAAATGCCGACGCCCGCTCGCTTGCCGAATTTGATGCCGCTCGCGGTTACGACAAGCCGCTATTCTTCGGGAATTGGGCACCCACCCGCGCGCTGGAATCGGTGGATTTCAAGGCGGCGTCGCCCGCCGTTCGCGCCCGCTGGCACGCGGGGGAGACCGGCCCGTTGCGTTTGGAAGACGGCGAAGCGCTGACGTTGCCGCTTGCGTTTGATTTGCCCGCGGACGAGCGCTGGCGGCTGACTGTCATCGGCCGCGGCCCCGGTTTTCCGAGCGAGGAGTCCGTCGCGGGGAGCGCGGCGAAACATGCCGCGTCCGATTTTTCCACGGTGTGGAAAAAAGTTTTCCACAGTGTGGAAAATCCTGAATTCCGCGCTTCCGGCGGCTGGGCGGAAATTTCCGGCGTCAAACTGGAGAAGAAAACGCGCCACTTTTTTGACAGCCAACTGACCGATTATTTCCGGCGCGTGTTGCGGCTGGATTTTGGCACGAGCACCAGCCTGAATCAGCCGGTGATTCGTCTGTTGCTCGCGGGCATCGGCCCCAGTTTGGCGCTTACCGTGCCGATTCTGCTGATTGAGCTGGGCGTCAGTTTGACGCTGGCGTTGCTGTGCGCGTATCGGCGCGGGGCGTGGCTCGACCGCAGTTTGGTGGCCATTTGCGTGGCGCTGATGAGCGTGAATTATCTCGTCTGGATTGTGGTGGGGCAATTTGTGTTGGCTTATAAATGGGGCTGGTTTCCGGTGTGGGGGTTTGAGTCGGTCCGCCATTTGCTGCTGCCGGTTCTGATTGGCGTGGCGACGGGGCTGGGGGTGAACATCCGTTTTTATCGAACCATTCTGCTGGAAGAGATGAACAAGGAATATGTGCGCACGGCATTTGCCAAGGGCTTGAGCGCGAAAAAAGTTCTCTTTAAGCACGTGCTCAAAAATGCGATGGGGCCGGTCATTACGAACGTGGCGCTGGCGCTGCCGTTTTTATACACCGGCAGCCTGTTGCTTGAATCCTTTTTCGGCATTCCGGGGCTGGGCTATCTGAGTTTGAACGCCATTTATTCCGCCGATGTGGATGTCGTGCGCGCGGTGGTGCTTGTTGGGGCGCTGCTGTTTATTGCCGCGAACATTCTGGCGGATGTCGCGCTGGCATGGGTGAACCCCCGGGTGAAGCTGACATGAGCGCGCGCGTGAATGAATGGAACCCTGCGGTTGAGGCCGGCGCCATGGAAGGATTATCCTTTTGGCGCGAAACCGGCCAGCGCCTGTGGGCCAGCCGAATCGCCCGTGCCTGTCTGGCCGTGCTGGCGATTTTTTTCCTCGTGGCGCTCGCCGCGGAATTGGCCCACGACTGGTACGCGTGGCGCGATGTGACCCCGCCGTGGCAGGCGCAAAATTTGTCTGCGCGCTACATGCCGCCCGGCCCCGGCCATTGGCTGGGCACCGACGGCCTCGGGCGCGATGTCGCGTTGCGTCTGGCTCAGGGCGCGCGCATTGCCTTTCATGTGGGTGTGGTGTCCTCGCTGATTGCCATTCCCATTGGCGTACTGCTGGGCTGCCTCGGCGGCTACTTCGGCGGATGGGTGGATGATTTGGTCGTGTGGCTCACCACCGTTTTTGCGGCCATTCCGGGGCTGTTGTTTGTGCTGGCTATTGCGATGGTCGTGGGGAAGGGGCTGCTGGGTGTCTTTCTGGCGATTGGTTTGACGACGTGGGTGAGCACGTGCCGCCTGATTCGCGCCGAAGTCCTCAAACAGCGCGAACGCGGCTATGTGCGCGCGGCGCAGGCGTTGGGATTTTCATCCGGGCGGATTCTTTTCCGTCACATTTTGCCGAATGTGATTCATGTTGCGCTGGTGTCGTTCACTCTGCGTTTTCCCGCCGCCATCGGGACGGAAGTATTTCTGAGTTTTCTGGGCATCGGCGCGCAAAACCAGCCTAGCTGGGGCACGATGATTGCCGCCGCGCGCCTGCGTCTTTGGCAGGGCATGTGGTGGGAGCTTGCCGCCGTCACCGTGGCCATTTTTGCCGTGGTGCTCGCCTTCAATTTGTTGGGCGACCAGCTCCGCGACGCCCTTGACCCGCGCCTTCGCACCGCCGCAGTGACCTGATTTTTCCTTCTGCGCGTGGCTTGACAGCGGGGCGGGGGCGTGGTTAAGTCCCATGCGTTATGACCATTATCTCCAGCCTGGCCCTCCTTCTCGCGTTGCGTGGCGACACCCGTGCCGCGGCGGGCGATGGGTGTTGCGTTGGATGAATCCACGGAACCGCTGGTTCCTTCGGAAAGCCCGCCAAATCGTGAAAACGTGGCGGGTCTTTTTATGCCCGCACCAAACCCGGAGAGTACCCCACAAGGAAATTGGAATTAGAAAATGAAGAAGAAGGATCACGTCATTATTTTTGATACGACGCTGCGCGACGGCGAACAGTGCCCCGGCGCCAGCATGGGCCTGCATGAGAAGCTGCAGGTGGCGCGGCAGCTTGAACGCTTGAACGTGGACATCATCGAGGCGGGTTTCCCGGCGGCTTCGCCGGGCGACTTCGAGGCGGTGAGCCGAGTGGCCGCCGTTACCAAAAAATGCCGCATCGCCGGCCTGGCGCGCTGCGTGAAGAGCGATATTGACGCTTGCGTGGCCGCGCTGAAGCCGGCCGGCCGCCGCGCGCGGATTCATGTGTTTTTGGCCACCAGCGCCATTCATCGCCAGTTCAAACTGAAAAAGGCGAAGGATGAAATCGTGCGGCAGGCGGTCGAGCACGTGAAGTATGCGCGGCAGTTTTGCAAGGATGTGCAATTTAGCCCGGAGGATGCATCGCGCACCGAGCCGGAATTTCTCGCGGAAGTGGTGCGCGCCGTCATCGCGGCGGGCGCGACCACCATCAACATTCCGGACACCGTCGGGTTCACCGTGCCCAACGAGTTCCGCAAGCTGCTGAATTATCTGCATGAGCATGTGCCGGAGCTGAAGGACGTGACCGTGCATGTGCATTGCCATGACGACCTTGGGCTGGCGGTGGCCAACTCGCTGGCGGCCATTGAAAGCGGCGCGCGCGGCGTGGAGTGCACCATCAACGGCCTGGGCGAACGGGCGGGCAATTGCTCGCTTGAGGAAATCGCCATGGCGCTGAAGGTGCGCGGCGACCATTACGGCGTTCAAACCCAGATTAACACCCAGGAGCTGTATCCGACGAGCCGGCTGGTGAGCCAGCTAACCGGCATGCTGGTGCAGCGCAACAAGGCCATTGTGGGCGCGAACGCTTTTGCCCATGAGTCCGGCATTCATCAGGATGGCATCCTCAAGAATCGTGAAACCTATGAAATCATGCGCCCGGAAGACGTGGGCGTGGTGACGGGCACGGACCTCGTGTTGGGCAAACACAGCGGGCGGGCCGGTTTCGCGGCTCACCTGCGGCGCATGGGCATTCGGGTGGATTCCAAGCAACTGCAAACGGTCTATGACGCGTTTATCGCGCTGGCGGACAAGAAAAAGGTCGTCTATGACGACGACATTATTGAGCTGCTGCGCGAGCATGTTTCCGAAATCCCCAAGGTGTACGCGATTCGCCGCTTGCAGGTGTCGGCCGGCAACCAGACGATTCCCACCGCGACGGTGCAAATCGAAAAGAGCGGAGAAATCACGCAGGATTCGGCCACGGGCGTTGGCCCGGTGGAGGCCGCGTTCAAGGCCATCGAGCGCATTACCGGCATTCGCGGGAGTCTGGTTTCCTTCGGCATGCAGGCGGTGACGCACGGCGAAGACGCGCTGGGCGAGGCGTCCATTCAGGTGCGCTTCGGCAAGGACCTGGTGGCGGCGAAAGGATCGGATATTGACATTGTGATGGCGGCGGCCAAAGCTTATGTCAGCGCCATGAATCGGCATTTGTTCAATCGCACCGAAAGCGCCAAGGAAGAAGGGTAACGTCTGTCCGGCGCCCGCTCGCGGAGCGGGCGGGCGTCGGCTTTTCGAGGATGAAGAAAAACGCTCATGAGCACGGAAGCTGGCCGCCGGCCGTTGGTTTGGCTTTGATTGGGCTGGCCGTCCTGCTGTTGGCGGGCGCGGGAATTGCCATCTGGCAGTTGCGTTGCGCGCCGCGGGTGGTTCCCGGCGAGGAGTGGGCGTCCAAGTCGCCCCTCGCGGCGGGTTTTTCATCTGAAAAGCTGGCGGCGTTTTCCGAGCGGGTGGGTGGCGCGGGTTGCATCCTTCACCGGGGCGAGATGATTCATTCGTGGGGCGACATTTCCGCCCGGCAGGATATGGGCGGCGCGGCCGACCCGCTATATGCCTTCTGGGCCATGCGCGCCATTCAGGATGGCCTCGCCGGTTCGCTGGATGACCGCATTCTGGTGTGGGCGCCCGCCTTGCGGGACTTGAATCCCGATTTGGACTTCAAGGATCGGCAAATTACTCTGCGCCATTTGCTGAACCAAACCTCCGGCTATGGCTTGCAGGAAAAACCGGGCGAAGCCTTCGCCACCACGGGCGACTCGCGGATGCTGCTGGCCCATGTGCTCAATCGGGGCGTTTACCGCGCGCGCCCCGGCCGGGAAAACCAGCTATTCAGCCGGTGCGAGCCGCATCTGACGCTGGGTTTCGAAGACGACCCCATCTTGAAGAGCGAAACGCAGCCGCTGGGCCGCATCTTCATTTCGGTGCGCGACTTGGCGCGGTTCGGGCTGTTAACCTTATATAAGGGGCGGTGGGGCGACGCCACCGTTTTGCGCCAAGACCTGTTTCAGGAAATGCTGGAAGACCGTCTTTCCCCCAAGCGCGTCCAGCCGGCATCCGGGAAGAGCGCCGAACGCCTGCCGGATTTCCCGGAAGTGGCCAGCGATGAGCGTGAAACGAACCATCTGGGGTGCCGGGGTCTGGCGTGGTGGTTCAACCGGCGGGTGGCCGGCGGCGATGGCTGGCTCCTGCCCGAATTGCCGCGCAATATTCTTTTGGCGGAGGGGTGGGGCGGGCGCACGGCCTTGATTCTCATCCCCAGGCAACGGCTGGTGGTGGTGTGGGCGCTGGAGCCTCAAGACGACCCGGCGTGGCGTCCATTCAGCGAGTCCGGCCGCCTAAAAGTGGCCGACATGCTCCACGACGTGCTGGACGCGCGGGCCGAACCTAATTTGCATCTCGCTTATGAAGAGTGAGTTAGGCGATTTTTCCGGCCGGTGACTCGACCAACGGGCCGAACGTGTGCTACATTGGCCCCCGTCAATTTGAAAACGCTATTGCGGGCTTCGGTCTGGCTTCGGCGTCCGTAGCTCAATTGGACAGAGCTCTTGACTTCGGATCAAGAGGTTGCAGGTTCGAGTCCTGCCGGACGCGCCAAACGGCGTGCCGCGGGACTGTTTTGGAGAAAAAGTAACATGAAAATTGGTTTAGGCTCAGATCATGGCGGCTTCGAACTGAAGCGCAAAATCAAGGAATTGCTGGCCCAGCGGCCCGAATTTGAAGTGACGGACTTCGGCACCTACAGCCCGGAATCGGTGGATTATCCGGACTTTGCCGTGGAAGTGGCCCGCCGCGTTTCAGAAGGTACGCTCGACCAAGGCTTCCTGATTTGCACGACCGGCGTCGGCATGAGCATGACCGCCAACAAATTCCCCCGCGTGCGCGCGGCGCAGGTTTTCAACGCCAAAATGGCCCGCATGGCGCGCGAGCACAACAACGCCAACATCATGGCGCTGGGCGCCGCCATTACGCCCGTGGAAGAAATTCCGGACATTCTGAAGGCCTGGTTCGATGCCACCTTTGAGCCGGGCACCCGCCACGAGCGGCGCGTGCAGAAGGTGAACTCCTGCGCGATGCGCGTCACGGAGCCTGAAGCCGTTCGCGAGCGCGACCCCGAAGTGTATAACGCTTTGCAGGGCGAGGCCATCCGCCAGCGGCAGAACATTGAGCTGATTGCCTCCGAAAACTACGTCAGCCGCGCCGTGCGCGAAGCTCAAGGCTCCGTGCTGACCAACAAATACGCCGAGGGCTACCCCGGCCGTCGCTACTACAACGGCTGTGAATTCGTGGACGATGCCGAACAACTGGCCATTGACCGCGCCAAAAAGCTTTTCGGCGCCGAACACGCCAATGTGCAGCCTCACAGCGGCAGCACGGCCAACATGGCGGTCTATTTCGCCATGATGGAACCCGGCGACACCATGCTCGCCATGAGCCTCGACCACGGCGGACACCTCACCCACGGCCACAAAGTCAATTTCTCCGGCCGCTTCTTCAACGTCGTGCCCTACGGCGTGGACCCGCAGACCGAGCGCATTGATTACAACGTCGTTGAAAAACTCGCCGACGAACACAAACCCAAACTGATTTGCGCCGGCGCCAGCGCCTACTCGCGCATTTTCGACTTCAAGCGCCTGCGCGAAATTGCCGACTCCGTCGGCGCGCTGCTCATGGTGGATATGGCCCACTTTGCGGGCCTCGTCGCCGCGGGCTTTCATCCCAACCCCACGCCCTACGCCGACTTTGTCACCACCACCACGCATAAAACCCTGCGCGGCCCGCGCGGCGGCATGATTCTCTGCAAGGAAGCCTATGCCTCCGAAATCAACCGGCAGATATTCCCCGGCATTCAGGGCGGCCCCCTGATGCACGTCATCGCTGCCAAGGCCATCTGCTTCCAGGAAGCCATGCAGCCCACTTACAAGGAATACGTCCGGCAAATCGTCGCCAACGCGCAAACCCTTGCCGCCGAACTGGAAAAAGGCGGCCTGCGCATCGTATCCGGCGGAACGGACAACCACCTGATGCTGGCGGACCTCACCCCCCTCGACGTCACCGGCAAGGCCGCCGCGACCGCGCTGGACGCCGCGCTCATCACCGTCAATAAAAATGCCATTCCCTTTGACAAGCAGAAGCCCACCGTCACCTCCGGCATACGGCTGGGCACTCCCGCCGTCACCACGCGCGGCATGAAAGAAGAAGAAATGGTCCAAATCGCCGCTTGGATTGCGCAGATTGTCGCCAAACCCAACGACGAAAAACTCCAGCGCCGCATCAAGCAGGACGTTCTCGCACTCACCGAGCAATTCCCGGTGCCCTGACGCGCCGGAAGCAACGTTTTCCACGGTGTGGAAAACTTTTTTCCATACCGTGGAAAAATTCCGCCGGCGGGGGCAGTTGCGAGCTGATTTTTTCCACACTGTGGAAAAACTTTTTCCATAGCGTGGAAAATCTCAAAATAAACTTTCCATACCGTGGAAAATTGCCGCGGGGGAAAGTGGCCGGCGGCGGGGTTATATTTCCTGGTTGCGGGGGGGTGCTCTTTTGTATAAAGTGCGCGGACATTTGTAACGTACGGCAAGAAAGGCTTGATTTATGAAGGATATCCCTATCGCGGATGTGCGCAATTTCGTTTTGGTGGGTCATACCAACAGCGGTAAAACAACGTTGCTGGATGCTTTGCTTTATAAGCTGGGGGTGAATGACCGGCTGGGGGATTCCGCCAGCGGCACCAGTATGGCGGATTGGAGCGATGAGGAGAAGAGTCGCAAGATTTCCATCTGGGCCAAGCCGTTTGACGCGGTTTGGCGCCCCAAGGGGGGACAGCCGCTGCGTTTGGTGATGCTGGATACGCCGGGTTATGCGGATTTCGCGGGGCAGGTGACGGCGGCTACGCGGGTGGCGGATGCCGCGTTGATTGCTGTGGATGCGACCGCGGGGATTCAGGTGGGTACGGTTCGGGCGTGGAAGCGCTGTGAGGCGCTGGGGCTGCCGCGGGCAATTGCGATTACCGGCCTGGACAAGGAAAATGCCGATTTCGACGGCACCTTGGCGGCGTTGCAGGAGGTTTGGGGTGTGCGCTGCGCGGCGGTGACGTTCCCGACGGACGACAAGAAGGGCGTGGTGGATGTGCTGACGGCGCAGGGCGACCGCGCGGAGGAGGCTCGCGCGAAGTTGACGGACGTGGCGGCGGAGTCCAGCGATGAGCTGATTGAAAAGGTGCTCGAAGGCGAGGCGTTGACGGCGGAAGAGCTGGCGGGCGGCTTGCGTGCGTCCGTGGTGCAGGGCAAGTTTATTCCGGTTTTCGCGGTGGCGGCCAAGCAGGCGATGGGCCTGGATGAGCTGCTGCAGGGTTTCCAGCGGTTGATGCCGAGTCCGGCGGACCGCGTGGTGAAGGATGCGGACGGCAACGATGTGAATCCGGCGGCGGATGCGCCGCTGGTGGCGCAGGTGTGGCGTTCCATCAACGACCCGTTTGTCGGGCAGTTGACGCTGGCGCGGGTGTGGGGAGGCACGCTGAAGGAAAAGAGCGAACTGTTCAATTCCACGCAGGACCAGAAGGAGATGGTGGGGACGGTGTATCTGCTGAATGGCAAGAAGCAGGATACGACGCCGGAGGCGCACGCGGGGGATATCGTGGCGCTGGCGAAGCTGAAGACGACGGTGTTGAATGACACGCTGTGCTCGCCGGGGCAGTCGGTGCGGATGGCGCCGATTGTGTTCCCGAATCCCGTGGTTTCGTTTGCCGTGTCGCCGAAAAATCAGGGCGACGAGGACAAGCTGGGCCAGGGGCTGCAGCGCGTGGCGGAGGACGACCCGACGATTCATGTGCAGCGGCAAGATGAAACCAACGAGCTGATTATCACGGGCATGGGCGATGTGCAGATTGATGCCGCGATGGAGCGGATGAAGGCCCGCAGCAAGGTGGAAGTGACGTTGAGCACGCCGAAGGTGCCTTATAAGGAAACCGTCACGGCGCTGGGCGAAGGGCATTACAAGCACAAGAAGCAGTCCGGCGGCCGCGGGCAGTATGGCGAGGTGTATTTGCGGATTGAGCCGATGAAGCCGGACGTTGAACACTGGTTCGTGGATGGCATCGTGGGTACGAGCATCCCGCGCAACTTCCTGCCGGCGATTGAAAAGGGGTTGCTGGAAGGCATGCAACGCGGTTCCGTGGCGGGCTATCCCGTGGTGAACACCATGGTGACCGTTTATGACGGCAGCTCGCACGATGTGGACAGCTCCGAAATCGCTTTCAAAATCGCGGCGCGGACGGCGTTCCGGGATGGCATGGCCAAGGCCAAGCCCGTTTTGCTGGAGCCGATTATGAATATCCGCGTGACGATTCCCGGCGAGTTCATGGGCGATTGCACCGGCGACCTCAACCATAAGCGCGGACGCATCATGGGCATGGAGGCCGAAGATGGCATGCAGGTGATTGTGGCGGAAGTGCCCCAGGCGGAAGTGTTCAAGTATTCTTCGGAGTTGCGCTCCATGACCGGCGGGCGCGGCTCGTTTGAAATCAGCTTCAATCGCTACGGCGTGGTGCCGTCCAACGTCGCCCAGAAGGTGATTGCCGAAGCGCAGAAGAACAAGCAGGCCGAGGAAGAGGAATAGAGGAGCCTTTGACAGCGGCGGCGGATGAGCCGACACACATGTGCGCGTCCGCCAGCCGCGGGAAGGAATGAGCAGGTATGAGTGGACATAGCAAGTGGTCAACCATCAAGCATAAGAAGGGCGCGGCCGACGCCAAGCGCGGCAAAATCTTCAGCAAACTGGCCAAGGAGTTGATGATTTCGGCCAAGGCGAACGGAGGCGATCCGGCGACGAACATCACACTGCGCACCATCTTGGCCAAGTGCAGATCCGTCAACATGCCGGCGGATAACATCGAGCGTGCGATTAAAAAAGGAACCGGCGAGCTGCAAAGCGAGGCGCTGGAAGAAATCATGTTCGAAAGCTATGCGCCGGGCGGCGTGGGCCTGATTATTCAGTGCCTGACCGACAACCGCAACCGCTCCGTGGCGGAAGTGCGGCACACCCTCCAGCGGCATAATGCGACGCTGGCCGGGTCCAATCAGGTTTTGCGGAATTTCCAGCGGCGCGGACAGATTCTGGTGGACGCCAATGGCGTGGAGGAAGACGCGCTCATGGAGCTGGTGCTGGAGGCCGGCGCCGACGACATGGAGCACGAGGGCGACCAGTTTGAAATCCTGACGGAGCCCAATCTCTACAACGAGGTGTCGGAAAAGGTCTCTGCGGCTGGCTATCAGGTGTTCGAAGAGTCCGGCGTCAATTTTGTGCCGACGGCGTGGGCGCCGGTGACGGACAAAGATCAGGCCGCATCCTTGATTAAGCTGATTGAGGCCATCGAAGAACTCGACGACGTGCAAAACGTCTATATGAATGGCGACATCGCCGACGAAGCTCTCCCCGACGACGCCTGAAGCTCCCCGCTGGTTCCCCCGCGCCGGGAGAAGGTTTCTTTTTTGGGGGAATGGACGTAGAATAAGGCATCCATGATTGTGTTAGGCATAGATGCGTCGTTGCGCGGGACCGGCTTGGCGGTCATTGAGCAAAAAGGTTCGCAGGTGCGGGCGCGACACTGGGAAGTGGTAAAGTTGCCCGCCAGCGCTCCCCATTCAGATTGCTTGCGGGCGATTAGTGAACGGGTGGACGCGATATTGGCCGCCCACCGTCCGGATGCGGCGGCCGTGGAGGGCGGGTTTTTCTTCAAGAACGCCAAGGTGGCGATGGTGCTGGGCGAAGTGCGGGGCGTGACGATTGCCAGTTGCGCGCTGGCGGGCGTGCCCGTGTTTGAATATTCCCCGCGAAAGGCCAAGCAAAACATCACCGGCTGGGGCGCGGCGCCCAAAGAGCAGGTGGCGCGAATGGTGAAAACCATCCTGGGGCTGGACGAAACGCCGCCGAACGACGCCACCGATGCGCTGGCGCTGGCGCTTTGCCACGCGCAAACCAATCAGGGCCTGATTAAAAACAAACCGATTTAGCCGGGAAGCGTCCGTGGGCAATGCCAATCAGCCGATTCTGCGCCTGAAGGACGTGAACAAATCCTTTGCGTCTGCCCACGGCGTGGTGCCGGTGCTGCGGCACGTGAATATGGAACTGCCGGCGGGCGCGTTTGGCGTGATTACCGGGCCTTCCGGCTCCGGCAAAACCACTCTTCTGATGATTGCGGGCCTTTTGCAATCGGTGGACACCGGGCGCGTGTGGTTTGATGGTCAGGAAATTGCCGCGTTGTCCGAAAGCGCCCGCGCGGAATTGCGCAAGCTGGGCGTGGGCATGGTATTCCAAAAGTTTGACCTGCTCCCACGGCGCAGCGCGTTGGAGAATGTTGAATTTCGTTTCCGCTATTTGCCCCACCCGCCGCGAGAAGCGCGGCATCTGTCCGAGCGCGCGCTGGCGCGGGTGGGGTTGACGGAGCAGGCCGGGCGGGCCGCACATCTGCTCTCCGCCGGCGAAATGCAGCGCGTGGCCATCGCGCGCGCGCTGGCCCTGCCGCCTCGACTGCTTTTAGCCGATGAGCCAACCGGCAACCTGGACCCGGACTCCGCCGCGCGGGTTATGCAACTATTCCGCGAATTGAATCAAGCCGGCACGACAATCCTTCTCGTGACCCACAACCTCGAATGGGCCAGCGCCGGAACCCTACACTGGCGAATGCACCAAGGCTCCCTCCTCAACACCCCCTGAAACCGCTTGGAGAGAGCGGGGAGCAGAGGTCAGAGAGCAGAGGTCAGGGGTCAGGAAAACAGCCGGGGAGCCGAACAGGCATTTAACGCAAGGGGCGCAAAGGAGGGGGAAAGGGTTCAGGGTTCGGGGTTCAGGGAGGGCACCCAAGCGGGGGCGATGGGGCGGAATTGTAGATGCGCCCGCTGGGCGCATTGGATTTGAAAGGGGAACGGAACAGCCTCTGCGC